>NZ_JBIVJP010000011.1:0-304822 GCF_044750285.1 Streptomyces sp. NPDC088812
CACCCCCCAGGTCATGCCTTCGACAGGGGGCAACAGTCATGCCGGGCCCGGAGGCCAGCGGCCCTCTTGCAGGACCGCGAAAAACATAACGGGGCGGCCGTCACCACGGGGGGCGGCCGTCACTCCTCGTCGAAGTCGTGCGCCGCGACCCGCAGGGGCCGCAGCATCGCGAAGAGCTCCGCGCACTCCTCGGCGTCGTACACGCCGAGCCCGAAGTCCATCGCCATCAGGTCGCGGGTGGCGGCCTCGACGACCTCGCGGCCCTTGTCGGTGATGGTGGCGAGGGTGCCGCGGCCGTCGTTGGGGTTGGGCCGCTTGGCCACCAGCCCCGACTTCACCAGGCGGTCGACGGTGTTCGTCACGGACGTGGGGTGCACCATGAGCCGCTCGCCGATCTTCGACATGGTGAGCTCGCCCTCCTTGGAGAAGGTGAGCAGCACCAGCGCCTCGTAGCGCGCGAAGGTCAGCCCGTACGGCTTGACCACCGCGTCCACCTCGGCGAGCAGGATCTGGTGGGCACGCATGATCGAGGTGATCGCGGCCATGGACGGCACGTTTCCCCAGCGCTGCTTCCAGAGCTCGTCGGCGCGGGCGATGGGGTCGAAGGGAAGGCTGAGCGGCTTGGGCACGGCATCAGACCCTACCCGCCGGTCATATCGCGGTCAGCCCCGTCTCGGTTTTCGGTCTCCCGGCCGCACCGCCCGCCCCCGACGTTCCTCGGACGTTCCTCAGTAGAGGTTGCGCAGTCCGAGGACGTCGCCCCGGCCGAGGGTGCGGGCGTCCGTGGTGCAGGCGAAGGAGTTCGTGAACATGGTCTGCCCCTCGTGACCGGGGCCGACGTGGGCCAGGCCGAACACATGGCCCGCCTCGTGCGTGGCGACGCTGCGGATGTCGTAGGCGTCGGTGCAGTCGCCGGTGGGGTTGTTCGTGAAGGTGTAGTGGCTGGTGTTGAAGCGGACGTCGGCCTCCTTGAGCCAGTCCGGCCGGCCGGACATCGGACGGCTCCACGAGCAGGTCGTGGCGACGACCCCGCCGCTGAGGTTCCCGGCGTCCCAGACGCTCACGCCGTCCCGCGCCGCGCAGCGGGCCTGCTGGTCGATGTCCGCCTCGTGATGGGTGCGGCCGTGGAAGAGGGTCCTGGCCCCCACCGCGTCCCCGAACCCGCAGTCGTTGCGGGTGCCGGTGATCGCGGTGAGGGCGTCCTCGAAGGCGCGGCGGGCCTCCGCGGCGGAGAGATTGCCGGGCAGGGAGTCGTCGCCGAGCCACCAGTCGTAGGTGCCGTACTCCTTGTGATCGGCGACGGCGTACGCGCTGTCGGCGCAGGGGGCGCGGCGGGCGGCGCGGGCGGCCGGGGCCGCGGCACGGGTGTGCTCCTCGGAGCCGGCCTCCGACGCCGGAGCGGCGGGGGCCGCCTCACCGGCCTCACCCGCCTCGCCCGCCCCGGCCTCCAGGTCGTAGTCGTAGGAGACCGTGCCGTCGGCGGCGACCTCCAGGGTGAAGCCGTGCCGCGTGCCGTCCACCGACAGGGCGTCCACGGTGACCTTCGTGCCGGGTTCGGGAACCGTGACCCCGGCGCCCGCGTGGGTGACGAGGCGTCCGACGGCCGCGCAGTCGAGCACCGAGGACCCGGCGGGCAGGTCGTCCGGGGTCAGCGCGCCACGCCCGAGGACGCAGCCGCCGCCCGCGCGGGTGGACGCCTCGCCGCCCGCGCGCGTGGGTTCGTCGCCGCCGCCCACCACTGCCACCGACACCGCCAGTACCACCGCCGCGACGACCCTGCCCGCCAGTTGCGGCCCGTGACGACCTGTCACTTCGCCTCCGCCCGAAGGTCCGCCCATCGGACGGAACTCGATCGATTCTCGGAGAGGTTAGCCCTCGGACGCGGGCTGAAAACCATGTGGGATACCACCCGTTTGAGCGATCGCTCAAACGGGTGTACCGCCCTCTCCCGGGTGTTTGAGCGGGCGCTCAAACGCCGTTCCGAGCTGGGGAGTTCGCATGGTTTCCGCCATCGGGACGCGGATCCGCGCCGATCTGGACGAGGTGTGGACGTACACGCGGGACCCGGCCCGGCACCGGCGCCGGGACCTGCGCTTCACCGGGATCGAGTACCTCCCCCGGGGCAACGGCGAGCCGCGGCGCTTGTGCTACGCCACACGCGTGCTGCCGGGCCTGACGATCGCCGGAACGGGTGTCCCGGCGGGTGAGCGGAAACACCCGGACGGCAGCCGCACCTCCGCCGTGCGCTTCACCTCCCCGCACCCGTTCCCCCCGCTCGTCGAGGGCCGCGGCTCCTGGCGCCACGTCCCCGACGGCGACGGGATCCGCTTCCTCTCCTGCTACGACCACCGGCCCCGCCCGGGGATCTTCCGGGCGCTCGCCGACCGGCTGCTCCTGCGTCCGCTGTCGGACCGGGTGACGGCCTGGTCCGTCGAGGAGCTGGGGCCGGTGGGCCGGCGGGCGGTGCGGCAGCACCTGCGGCGCGCTTCGGCGAAACGGTGAGCCCGACACCGCGGCGGGTCCGGCGGGGGGCGGTGAGCACACGGCGGGCGCCGGCCTGGGGCGGTGAGCACACGGCGTGGGGCGGCCTGGGGCAGTGAGCGCACGGCGGGGGTGGTGAGCGCACGGCGGGCGCCGGCGCCCGCGCCGCTACCGGATTTCATTCACAGGAAGCCACGGATCCCCGACCGGACCCCGTGCCGCGTAACGGCACAGCAGCAGTCGAGAAGGCCGGAATCCTCGGGCTTCAGCCCGAGGTGCAAGTCAATCCCCCTCGTGCGCCAGGTGCAGGTGCCGCTCGACCGTCTCCACCTTCGACGTGAGTCCGTCCGTCACGCCGGGACGGATGTCCGCCTTGAGGACCAGGGACACGCGCGGCGCCCGTTCCTCGACGGCGGCGACGGCCCGCCGGACGACGTCCATGACCTCGTCCCACTCGCCCTCGATGGACGTGAACATGGCGTCGGTGCGGTTCGGCAGCCCGGAGGCGCGGACCACGCGGACGGCTTCGGCGACGTACTCCCCCACGTCCTCGCCGACGCCGAGAGGGGTGACGGAGAAGGCGACGATCACGCGTTCACCACCCCTTCCTTGCGGGCGCGGGAGGCGATGACCGCGTCCTCGGCCTCACGGCGGAGCCTGCGGTCGGCGAAGAAACCGCCGGTCGGCAGGACCGACAGGACGAGGTAGAGGGCCGCGGTCCCCAGGGACCACTTCGCGCGGTTCCAGGCGTCCGCCCAGAAGATCACGTACAGGACGAAGAGCACGCCGTGCACCGCGCCCATGACCGGCACCGCGTTGAAGTCCGTGGTCCGCTTCAGCACCGAGCAGACGAGGAGCAGGAGGAAGGAGATGGCCTCCGGGGCGGAGACCAGGCGCAGTCGGCGGAGGGCGGAGGCTGTCTTGAGGTCCACGGGTCACCTTAGGTGTCGATGAGCTGGGCCGTTTGTGAACGCACGCACAAGGGTCCGCCCATTGTGGCAAACGGACGGCGCGGGGCGGGGCGGGGGGTCGCCCTCCCCGTCGGGGGAGTCGCCCCGGTCAGGGGGTGGTGCCTCCTTCCCCTCCGGGGGCCATCAGGGGACGATCAGGGGCGAAGTCCACCCGTGGGACCTGTCGGCGGAGCCGCCCGGCGGCTACCTTCGCTGCGTGGCGATGTTCCGACTCCAAGGCAGCAAGGTGCTCGCCGTCGACATGACCGGGGACGCCGTGAAGGCGAAGAACGGCTCGATGGTCGCGTACGACGGGCAGATGGATTTCAAGAAGCTGAGCGGCGGTGGTGAGGGGCTGCGCGGGATGGTGACGCGGCGGCTCACCGGCGAGCAGATGACCGTGATGGAGGTGAAAGGGCGGGGGACGTGCTGGTTCGCGGACCGGGCCTCCGAGATCAACCTCGTCGATCTCCGGGGGGACACGCTGTACGTCGAGTCGAGCAACCTGCTGGCGACGGACTCCGGACTGCGGACGGGGACGAGCTTCACCGGCCTGCGCGGCGCCTCCCAGGGCAACGGCCTGTTCACGACCACCGTCGAGGGCCACGGCCGGGCGGCGATCACCTCGGACGGACCGGCGGTGGTGCTCAGGGTGAGCCCGCAGTACCCGCTGACCGTCGACCCCGGTGCGTACATCGCGCACCAGGGGAACGTCCGGCAGTCCTTCCAGTCCGGTGTGACGTTCCGCACGTTCCTGGGGGAGGGCGGCGGCGAGGCCTTCCAGATCCGCTTCGAGGGGGACGGCCTGGTGTACGTACAGCCCAGCGAGCGCAACACGATCGCGGGGGACGTCTGAGATGCCCTTCCGTGAGATCAACTCCAGGATGGTCGAGGCGACCGTCCTGCCCGGTCAGCGGCTGTTCAGTCAGCGCGGCGCGATGCTCGCGTACCAGGGCGAGGTGTCCTTCACGCCCAACATGCAGGGCGGCCAGGGCGGCGTCATGTCGATGATCGGCCGGCGGCTCGCCGACGAGGACACCCCCCTGATGACCGTCGAGGGCAGCGGCACCGTCCTCTTCGGGCACGGCGGCCACCACGTCCAGGTCATCCAGCTCACCGGCGACACGCTGTACGTGGAGGCGGACCGTCTGCTCGCCTTCGAGGGCACGCTCCGGCAGGGCACGATGTTCATGGGCTCCCAGGGCGGCGTCATGGGCATGGTCCGCGGCCAGATCAGCGGCCAGGGCCTGTTCACCACGACGCTCAAGGGCCACGGCGCGGTCGCCGTGATGGCCCACGGCGGCGTCTTCGAGATCCCGATCACCCCGCAGCGCCCGGTCCACGTCGACCCGCAGGCCTACGTCGCCCACCACGGCGACGTCCGCAACAAGCTGTCGACGGCGCTCGGCTGGCGGGACATGGTGGGCCGCGGCTCCGGCGAGGCGTTCCAGCTGGAGCTCAGCGGCAGTGGTGCGGTGTACGTCCAGGCGTCGGAGGAGAAGCTGTGACCACCTACCCGGGGACCGGCCCCACCGTCCTCGATCCGGCGACCCTGCCCGTCGACGACAACGTCAACGCGTACACCTTCTGCGTGGAGCTCAAGGGGAGCCAGTGGTTCCTGCAGAAGGGCAAGATGATCGCCTACTACGGCTCGATCGACTTCAACGGCATCGGGCACGGCCGACTGGACCGCCTGGTGCGCACGTCGTTCCATTCGCCACTGCACGCGAGCGAGTGGGTCGTGGCGGAGGGCTCCGGCAAGATGCTCCTCGCCGACCGGGCCTTCGACGTCAACTCGTACGACCTGGACGACGGCAATCTGACCATTCGCTCGGGCAATCTCCTCGCTTTTCAGCCAAGTCTGTCACTGAAGCAGTCGATCGTCCCGGGCTTCCTCACGCTGATCGGAACCGGGAAGTTCGTGGCCGCGTCCAACGGTCCCGTGGTGTTCATGGAACCGCCCATCCGGGTGGACCCGCAGGCGCTCGTCGGCTGGGCCGACTGCCCGTCCCCGTGCCACCACTACGACCACGGGTACATGACGGGCGTGATGGGCGGTCTACGTGCGCTGACGGGCCTGGGCGGGGTCTCCGGCGAGGAGCACCAGTTCGAGTTCGTGGGGGCCGGTACGGTGCTGCTCCAGTCGAGCGAGGCCCTGATGGCCGAGCAGGCCACCGGGGCGGTGCCGGCGGAGCCCGGGGTGCCCGGCGGCGGCGGACGGCCGGGCGGGCACGGCGCGCAGAGCGGCGCACCGCGCCTTCCCGGACAGCTCGGGGACCTCCAGCGTCGCTTCGGTCTGTGAGCGGTAGTCTGCGGAGTGTGACATCGAACGCGTGCGCACCGTCACACCGCCCTCACTAGTTAGCTTTTCAACTTCTTAGGTAGACTTCAATCATGGAGACCGACACGGCCACGCGCTGGCTGACCGATGCGGAGCAGTGCGCCTGGCGCACCCACCTGGAGGTCAACAGGCTGTTGACGTACCAGCTCGAGAAGGATCTGCAGCCGTTCGGCCTGACGATGAACGACTACGAGATCCTGGTGAACCTCTCCGAGGCGGAGGGCGCCCGGATGCGGATGAGCGACCTGGCGTCCGCCACCCTCCAGTCCAAGAGCCGCCTCTCGCACCAGATCACCCGGATGGAGAACTCCGACCTGGTGCGCCGGGAGAACTGCGAGTCGGACCGCCGCGGTCTGTACGCGGTCCTCACCGACCACGGTCTGGAGACGATGAGGAAGGTGGCGCCCCATCACGTGGCGTCCGTGCGGCGGCACTTCATCGACCTGCTCTCCCCCGAGGCGCTCGTGGAACTGGACACGTCCCTGAAGCCCGTCGCGGACCATCTGCGCACCCAGCGGGGACGCCCCTAGCGGCCCTCGGGACCCTCACGCCCCTCGGGTCCGGCTACCCGGCGGCCGGCGGGCGGAGCTCGAACAGGACTCCGCCCGCCGGCGCCCGCCGGACCGTGAGCGTGCCGCCGTGCCGTACGGCCACGTCGCGGGCGATGGCCGGCCGCCGCCCCGCCCCGCCGTCGTCGCGGCTGCGCGCGGCGTCGAGCCGGACGAACCGTTTCGGAGTGGGCCGCCACGACACGGACGGCAGCGGCACCACCGACGACCAGCACGACCACGACGAGCACGACGACCACGACGAGCACGACGAGCACGACGACCACGACGACCACGACGACCACGACGAGCACGACGAGCACGACGACTGACCCGACGTCAGGAGAGGGAACACGCGGGCCCGCGCCCCGCACGCCGCCCGCGCCCCCCCTCGGTCCCGCCCCCTCGGTCCCGCCCCCTCGGTCCCGCTCCGCTCAGTCCCGCTCCGTGCACGTGCGCCGATAACCGATCCCGGGCACCCGCACCCGCCACTCGGCCTCCGTCAGCGGCGCCCCCGCCGCCGCGCACACCCGCCGCTCGGCCTCCTCGGTGCCCGTGGTCCACACCCGTGCCGTGTAGCCCGCCGCCGTGACGACGGTCCGTCCGTCCGCGCTCACGGCCGCGTCGCCGAACGGCTCACCGGGACTGTCCAGCCGTTCCCGCAGGACGGGCTCGGGACGGTCGACGTCCCACAGCAGCACCGCTCCGTCCTCGCCGGCCGTGAGCAGCGCGCCCGTGCGCCGGGCGAAGGCCAGCGCGGCGATGTGGCGGGTGTGGCCGAGCAGCGGCCGCGGGTCGCCGGCCGGCCGGTGCTCGGCCCCGTCGGGGTCGAGCCGCCACAGCAGGACCGCCCCGTCCCGGCCGCCGGAGGCGAGCAGTGCGCCCCGTTCGGCGAAGGCCACATCGGTGACCATCGCGGTGTGGCGCCCCCGCGCCCACAGCGGCCGGGGCCGCCCCCGTCCCCGGGTGTCCCAGAGCCGTACGGCGTGGTCGGCCTCCGCCGTCGCGAGCACCTTCCCGCCGAGCCCGAAGGCGACCGCCTGGACGCCCTTGGCACCGTCCAGGCGGGCGCGTTCGGTGAGGCGGCCGCCGGTGGAGACGTCCCAGAGCCGTGCCCCCGTCTCGCGGCCGCCGCTGGCCAGTTGCCCGCCGTCCGGACCGAAGGCCACGTCGTTGACGGCCTGCCGGTGGCCGGTGGCGTGGTCGAGCACACGGGCGGCCTCCGGGCGCCGTACGTCCCACAGGGTGATGCGTCCGTCCCAGGCGCCGGTGACGAGCCGGGTGCCGGTCGGGTCGAAGGCGACGGCGGACACCCACGCGGGGTGCGGCAGGACGGCCAGGCGCCGGGGGCGGGCCGGATCGCGTACGTCCCACAGCGCGGCGGTGCCGTCGAGGGCGGCGGTGGCGGCACGGGCGTGCGCGTCGTCGAGGGCGACGGCGTAGACCTGGCCGGCGTGGCCGAGGAGCAGCGGCAGCGGCAGCCGCCAGACGGAGGCGGTGCCGCCGGCGGTCGCCCCCGCGTACAGTTCGCGGCCGCCGGGCCCCCAGGCCACGGACTGCAACCCGTTCGGGTGGGCGAGGGTGGTCAGCGGCAACCCGGTGTGCGGGTGGCGCAGTTGCAGGCCCCCGGCCTCCCCGGCGACCGCGAGCAGGGAGCCGTCGGGGCTGTAGGCCATCCCGGTCGTGTAGCCCTCCGCGCGCTGTCCCGTCCGGGTCCTGGCGGTGCAGCGGCCGCCGCGGTCCAGGGCGCACATCCACACGTCGCGGTCGGACAGTCCGACGGCGAGGTGCCGGCCGTCGGGGCTGAGCGCGGCCTCGCCGACCGAGGCGCCCGTGAAGGACACGCTGCCGGCCGTCTCGTACGCGAGGCGGCGCGTGCCGCGCGCCCACACCGTGGCCCGCCCGTCCTCGCCCCCGGTGGCGAGCCGGGAGCCGTCCCGGCTGAACGACACGGAGTACAGGGCGCGGGCGGAGACCCGGTGGACGACCGGTCCGCGCGGCCGGTCCGGATCCGTCAGGTCCCACAGCCGCAGCGCCCCGTCCGCGCCGGCCACGGCGAGGGTCCGCCCGTCGGGCGCGAACCGGGCGTCACGCGCTCCGCCGTCCGCCCACACCACCCCGCCGGGCCGGGCGGACCGCCCGTCGACCCGCCACACCCGGGTCTCCACCGTGTCCGCCACGACGAGACTCCGCCCGTCCGCCGCGAACGCGAGCCCCCACACGGCGTGCCGCGCCCCGAGCCGCACCTCGCCCGTCATCCGTGCCCCGCGCCACAGCCGTACCACTCCCTGGCGGGTGCCGACGGCCGTGGTCCCGCCCCGGCCGAAGGCGAACGCCGAGACGGTGGCGTCGTTGCCCGGCAGTGGCGTGGGGTGGGGCAGGCCCGTGCTGCTGAGCAGCGCGCCGCGGGCGGCCGGCAGGCCCGGGGCCCGGCGGTGGGCGGCGACGGAGAGGGTGGCGGCGAGGGCCGGGTCGGCGGTGCGCAGGGCGCTGATCCGCTCGGTCAGGGCGACCGCCTCGGCCTCCCGCGCCTGACGCGTCGCCAGGTCGCCCTGCCGGCGCGCCTCCTGCCCGTTCTCGAACGCCACCGAGGCGACGATCAGCAGCAGCCCCAGCAGCCCGGCGAGGGCGGCCAGCGCCCGCCGCAGCCGGCGCAGCCCGCGGTCGGCCTCCCGGCGGCCGGCCGCCAGGAACGCGCGCTCGGCCGCGGTGAGCCGCCGGGGATGATCGGCCGCCCACTGCTCGGCCACCGCCAACGCGGCGCCCTGAAGCAGCAGTGAGGGCGCACGGCCGGCGTCGGCCCAGGCGCGGGCGGCCTCGGTGAGCCGCTGGTGCGTGCGCAGCCCCGCCCGGTCGGCGTCGATCCAGCCGGCCAGCCGCGGCCAGGCCCGCAGCAGCGCCTCGTGGGTGATCTCGACCCGGTCGCCGTCGACGGTGAACAGCCGCGCCCTCGTGAACGCCTCCAGCACCTCCTGGGCCCCGGCCACCAGCCGGTCCCGCTCCATGTGCCGTCTGCTGTCCGCGCCCTCCTCCCCGACCCGGACCAGTTGCAGCGTCAGCTGCCGTGCCACGTCCCGCTGCACGGGGGACAGATCGAGGTACGTCCGCTCCGCGGTGGCGGCGATCGCCCCCTGGATCCCGCCGGTCCGGCGGTATCCGGCCACCGTGATCCGCCGGCCGGTGCGCTGCCGCCAGGTGGCCAGCAGGGCGTACGACAGCAGGGGCAGCGTTCCGGGTTCGTGACCGCGGCCGGCCGGGTCGAGGTCGTGCAGCAGGACGTCGAGGAGGCCGGGTTCGATGTCCAGCCCCGCCAGTTCGGCGGGCCGGGTCACGCACGCGGCGAGTTCGTCGCGGCTCATCGCGCCCAGCGCCATCGGCCGGCGCTGGACGGCGCCGACGAGCGCCGGGTGGGCGAGGCACCGGTCGAAGAAGTCGGCGCGCACGGCGATCACGACGAGCGGCAGCGCGCACAGGGCGTCGACGAAGGCGGCCCGCTCGGCAGGATCGGCGCAGAGCGTGAACGCCTCCTCGAACTGGTCCACGACCAGCAGCAGTCCGCGCGCCTCCCCCGGCGCCGTCCCGGCGCGGATCCGCCCGGCGAGAGCGCCCTCGCCGGTGTCGAGGTGCCCGGCGAGGGCCCGGGCCAGGGCGTCGACCGGACGGGCGGTGGGCGTCATGACGACGCCGTGCCACGGCCGGCCGTCCGGCCCGGGGAGCGCTCCCTCGGCCACGGCGGGCAGCAGTCCGGCCCTCAGCAGCGAGGACTTGCCGGACCCCGAGGCACCGAACACGACGACGGGCCCGCCGCCGGTGCGGACGGCTTCGGCGACCCGGTCCACCAGCGCGGTCGTCGCCCTCTCCCGGCCGAAGAACCAGCGGGCGTCGTCGCTGCCGTAGTGGTCGAGGCCGCGGTACGGGCACGGGGTCGCGCGCTGCCCGGGCAGGGCGCCCGGTGTCTCGCACAGGCGTCGCAGGGTCCTGCCGGAGTCGAGCGCCGCGTCCAGTTTCGCGGCGAGCTCGCGGTTCGGGCGCTTGCGGCCGTGCTCGACGTTCGACAGGTGGCTCTTGCTGTAGTTCACCCGCTCGGCGAGCTCGGAGAGTGACAGCCCCCGCTCACGGCGGAGCCGCCGCACCGCCTCCGCGAAGTCCTCCGCCGCCGTCTCCTCATGCACCGTGTTCCCCCAGCTCAGAGCCTGTATTCCGGCGTTCCCTGGATGGGGTACGCGCCGGGTCTAGCCTGCCGGTCCGGCGGCGGGCACGGTGGTGTCGGCGGGCCGGATCAGCACTTTGGGTGACGGATCCCGGGGCCCGCCGTCCCTTCCATCCGAGCAGTGAACGGAGGCATGTCCATGCCCGAAAACAGCATGCGGATCAGGTGCGCGGTGGGCGCGGCGACGGTGGCGGCGGTCCTCGCCACCACGGCCGCCGGCCCGGCGCTGTCGGCGACGCGGGAGTCGGTGCGGCCCGCGCACACGACGACCTGCTCGGTCGGCGGCCCCAAGAGCGGGGCTCGCGCGACCGTCTCGTGGACGAACCGGTCCGCCACGGTGAACCTCACGGTGTGGGACGACGGGACCTGGCTGCGCCCGACCAAGGCGTTCGTCCAGGCGTACGCGGGCAGCACCTACGTCGGCGGCAGGGACCTCACCGCCGACGAGGGGCAGGCGCACGGCTCGTTCCTCTTCACCACGAGCAGGACCGGCGGCGTCACCTCGGTGAAGCTGTGGACCGAGTCGGGTGCGAGCGAGAGCGTCGTCCGCGCGTGCACGCGCTGAGGTGAGCGGGCGGGGTTCACCCCTCGGTGAGCCCTGCCACCAGTTCGTCGGCCGCCCGGTACGGGTCCAGCTCCCCGGCGACGATCCGCTCCGCCAGGGTGCTGAGCCGCCGGTCGCCGTGCAGGTCGCCGATCCGTTCGCGCAGGGCGGTGACGGCGATCGTCTCGACCTCGCGGGCGGCGCGGGCGCGGCGGCGCTCGGCGAGGACGCCGCGCTCCTCCATCCAGGCGCGGTGCTTCTCCAGGGCCTCGACGACCTCGTCGAGGCCCTCGGCGCGGGCGGCCACCGTCTTGACGATCGGCGGCCGCCAGTCGCCGGGACCGCGGGCCTCGCCGAGACCGAGCATGTGGTTGAGTTCGCGGGCGGTGGCGTCGGCGCCGTCCCGGTCGGCCTTGTTGACGACGTAGACGTCGCCGATCTCCAGGATCCCGGCCTTGGCGGCCTGGATGCCGTCCCCCATGCCGGGGGCCAGCAGGACCACGGACGTGTCCGCCTGGGAGGCGATCTCGACCTCCGACTGGCCGACGCCGACCGTCTCGACCAGGATCACCTCGCAGCCCGCCGCGTCCAGGACGCGGATCGCCTGCGGGGCCGCCCAGGCCAGGCCGCCGAGGTGGCCGCGGGTCGCCATGGAGCGGATGTAGACGCCCGGGTCGCAGGCGTGTTCCGCCATCCGGACCCGGTCGCCGAGCAGGGCCCCGCCGGAGAACGGCGACGACGGGTCGACGGCCAGGACGCCGACCCGCCGGCCCCGCTTGCGGTACGCCGTCACCAGCGCCGAGCAGGATGTCGACTTGCCCACGCCCGGTGAGCCGGTCAGGCCCACCACATAGGCGTTGCCGGTCAGCGGCGCCAGGGTCGCCATGACCTCCCTGAGCTGCGGGGACGCCCCCTCCACCAGGGAGATCAGCCGGGCCACGGCCCGGGGCCGGCCTTCCCTGGCCAGGGCGACCAGCGAGGAGACGTCCTGCATCACAGCTCCGTTCGGGACGAAGGGGCGTACCGGTGGCCGGTGCCCGGGCCGGAAAGGTCCGCCGGCTCGCCTTTCCGGTCACGGCACTACGACAGGGCTCAGGCCTTGGGTACCCGCACGATCAGCGCGTCACCCTGGCCGCCGCCGCCGCACAGCGCGGCCGCGCCGACCCCGCCGCCCCGCCGCTTCAGCTCCAGGGCCAGGTGCAGCACGAGCCGGGCGCCGGACATGCCGATCGGGTGACCGAGGGCGATGGCACCGCCGTTGACGTTCACCTTTTCCGTGGAAACCCCGAGGTCCTTCATTGACTGGACCGCGACGGCGGCGAAGGCCTCGTTGATCTCGACGAGGTCGAGGTCGGCGACCTCCAGGCCCTCCTTCTTCAGGGCGTGCAGGATGGCGTTGGACGGCTGCGACTGCAAAGAGTTGTCCGGTCCGGCCACATTGCCGTGGGCACCGATCTCGGCGATCCACTCCAGGCCCAGCTCCTGCGCCTTGGCCTTGCTCATCACGACCACGGCCGCCGCGCCGTCGGAGATCTGCGAGGCCGACCCCGCGGTGATCGTGCCGTCCTTGGCGAAGGCCGGACGGAGCTTGCCGAGCGACTCGGCGGTGGTCTCCGGGCGGATGCCCTCGTCCTTGCTGAAGACGACCGGCTCGCCCTTGCGCTGCGGGATCTCGACCGGGGTGATCTCGGCCTCGAACAGGCCGTTCTTCTGCGCGGCGGCGGCCCGCCGGTGGGAGAGGGCGGCGATCTCGTCCTGCTCGGGCCGG
The DNA here is from genome assembly GCF_044750285.1 of Streptomyces sp. NPDC088812. Taxonomy (NCBI): domain Bacteria; kingdom Bacillati; phylum Actinomycetota; class Actinomycetes; order Kitasatosporales; family Streptomycetaceae; genus Streptomyces; species Streptomyces sp. NPDC088812. Next base: position 12,843 of record NZ_JBIVJP010000011.1, read on the forward strand.
GCGATGCCCAGACGCGTGTTGTGCTTCTCCGTGGACTCGCCCATGGCGACGCCCTCGAAGGAGTCGGTCAGCCCGTCGTAGGCCATCGCGTCGAGCATCTCGATCGCGCCGTACTTGAAGCCCTCGCGGGACTTCGGCAGCAGGTGGGGGGCGTTCGTCATGGACTCCTGGCCACCCGCGACGACCACGTCGAACTCACCGGCGCGGATCAGCTGGTCGGCCAGCGCGATCGCGTCCAGGCCGGACAGGCACACCTTGTTGATCGTGAGCGCCGGCACGTGCATCGGGATGCCGGCCTTGACCGCCGCCTGGCGGGCCGGGATCTGCCCCGCGCCGGCCTGGAGCACCTGGCCCATGATCACGTACTGCACCTGGTCGCCCCCGATCCCCGCACGGTCGAGGGCGGCCTTGATGGCGAAGCCGCCGAGGTCGGCTCCGGAGAAGGACTTCAGCGAGCCGAGCAAGCGGCCCATGGGCGTCCGCGCGCCCGCGACGATCACGGAGGTCGTGCTGTTCGTTGCGGTCATGAGCTGCGATCCCCTTACCGGCCTGCACGGGCCGAGGAGTGAACGAGGGTTTACTTCGAATGTACTGAGGGGCGGCCCTCACCGTCACCCGGCCGTCGGTGTGATCGCGCGCACGTTGCGTAACCACCTCCGGAGCGTTGCACTGAGTCCATGCTGACGCGAATCGACCACATCGGGATCGCCTGCCACGACCTCGACGCGACCGTCGAGTTCTACCGCTCCACGTACGGCTTCGAGGTCTTCCACACCGAGGTCAACGAGGAGCAGGGCGTGCGCGAGGCCATGCTCAAGATCAACGATACGTCCGACGGCGGCGCCTCGTACCTCCAACTGCTGGAGCCCGTCCGGGAGGACTCCACGGTCGCCAAGTGGCTGGCGAAGAACGGCGAGGGCGTCCACCACATCGCCTTCGGTACGGCGGATGTGGACGGCGACGCCACGGACATCCGCGCCAAGGGCGTACGCGTTCTGTACGAAGAGCCCCGACGCGGCTCCATGGGGTCACGAATCACCTTCCTGCACCCAAAGGATTGCCATGGCGTACTGACAGAACTGGTCACTTCGGCGCCTGTTGAGTCACCTGAGCACTGACCCTCGTACATAGGGGCCGGTAGGGTTGGGGGCGGTCGCCGCTCATCACGGGCGACCGTTGTCCTGCCGTCCCGGCGGCAGGACCAGCCGGGGTCCGGGTTTCGGGGGGCGAGGGTCGGGGCAGCAGCCCGTGCTCCGCCGTCGATCTGACACCATTCCCCGGGGGCCCCGTTCGGCGGATGGACGGAGCTCGGTTCACAAGCTTGCGACCAGGGGACGGATGGGACCGCGCAGTGCGGGGCTACGAGAGCCAGGAGCGGGAGCCGGCGGCTGACGTCGACCACCTCACTCGGTTCGAAGCCGAGATGAAACGGCTGAAGACTGAGCGGGAAAAGGCGATCCAGCACGCCGAGGACCTCGGCTACCAGGTCGAGGTGCTGCGCGCCAAGTTGCACGAGGCGCGGCGCACCATCATGTCCCGGCCCGCCTTCGACGGCGGTGACCTCGGCTATCAGGCCGAACAGTTGCTGCGCAACGCGCAGGTGCAGGCCGACCAGCTGCGCGCCGACGCCGAGCGCGAGCTGAGCCAGGCGCGGGCGCAGACCCAGCGCATCCTCCAGGAGCACGCCGAGCAGGCGGCCCGGCTCCAGGCGGAGCTGCACGCGGAGGCGGTGACCCGCCGGCAGCAGCTCGACCAGGAGCTGGCCGAGCGCCGGCAGACCGTCGAGTCGCACGTCAACGAGAACGTGGCGTGGGCCGAACAGCTGCGCGCCCGCACCGAGTCCCAGGCCCGCCGTCTCCTCGACGAGTCGCGCGCCGAGGCCGAGCAGGCGATGGCGGCCGCGCGCGCCGAGGCCGAACGGCTGACCGCCGAGGCCCGCCAGCGGCTCCAGAGCGAGGCCGAGGGCGCCCGCGCGGAGGCCGAGCAGCTCCTGCGCCGCGCCCGCGCGGACGCCGAGCGCCTGCTGAACGCCGCGTCGGCGCAGGCCCAGGAGGCCACCGACCACGCCGAGCAGCTGCGGTCGTCCACCGCGTCCGAGTCGGACGCGGCCCGCCGTCAGGCACAGGAGCTGAGCCGGACCGCCGAGCAGCGCATCGCGGAGGCCGACACGGCGCTGCGCGAGGCCCGCACGGAGGCGGAGAAGCTCGTCGCCGAGGCCAAGGCGGCCGCCGAGAAGGCGCTGCAGACCGCGGAGTCGGCCAACGAGCAGCGCACCCGTACGGCGAAGGAGCAGGTCGCCCGGCTGGTCAGCGAGGCCACCAAGGAGGCCGAGGCCACCAGGACGGACGCCGAGCAGATCGTCGCCGACGCCCGCGCCGAGGCGGAGAAGCTCCTCGCCGAGGCGGCCGAGAAGGCCCGCACGATCACCGCCGAGGAGAGCGCGACCCAGCTGTCCAAGGCGGCCAAGACCGCCGAGGACGTCCTCAACAAGGCGCAGGAGGACGCGCAGCGCACCACCAAGGCCGCCACCGAGGAGGCCGAGCGCATCCGCCGGGAGGCCGAGGCCGAGGCGGACCGGCTGCGTGCCGAGGCGCACGACATCGCCGAGCAGCTCAAGGGCGCGGCGAAGGACGACACCAAGGAGTACCGCGCCAAGACGGTCGAGCTCCAGGAGGAGGCCCGCCGGCTGCGCGGCGAGGCCGAGCAGCTGCGCGCCGACGCGGTCGCCGAGGGCGAGAAGATCCGCGCGGAGGCCCGCAAGGAGGCCGTCCAGCAGATCGAGGAGGCGGCCAAGACCGCCGAGGAACTGCTGTCCAAGGCGAAGGCCGACGCGGACGAGCTGCGTCAGAAGGCCACCACGGACAGCGAGAAGGTCCGCACCGAGGCCATCGAGCGGGCGACGACGCTGCGCCGGCAGGCCGAGGAGACCCTCCAGCGCACCCGCCAGGAGGCCGACCGGCTCCGCGAGGAGGCCACCGAGCGGGCCGCGGCCCTCACGGCGGACGCCGAGCGGGCCGCGGGCGAACTGCGCGAGGAGACCGAACGGGCCGTCCAGGCCCGGCAGGCCGAGGCCGCCGAGGAACTGACCCGGCTGCAGTCGGAGGCCGAGCAGCGGCTCGCCGCCGCCGAGCAGGCGCTGGCCGACGCCCGGGAGGAAGCCGCGCGCATCCGTCGCGAGGCCGCCGAGGAGAGCGAACGGCTGCGGTCGGAGGCCGCGGAGCGGATCCGGGCGCTCCAGCGGCAGGCGGCCGAGGAGGCCGACCGGCTGCGCACCGAGGCCGCCGCCGACGCGTCCGCCTCGCGGGCCGAGGGCGAGGCCGTCGCCGTACGGCTGCGGTCGGAGGCCGCGGCCGAGGCGGAGCGGCTGAAGTCGGAGGCGCAGGACACCGCGGACCGGGTGCGCGCGGAGGCGCAGGCCGCCGCCGAGCGGCTGGCGGCCGAGGCGTCCGAGACGCTGGCCGCCGCCCAGGAGGAGGCCGCCCGGCGCCGCCGCGAGGCCGAGGAACTCCTCGGCTCGGCCCGCCAGGAGGCCGGCCAGGAGCGTGAGCGGGCCCGCGAGCAGAGCGAGGAGCTGCTGGCGTCGGCGCGCAAGCGCGTGGAGGACGCGCAGGCCGAGGCCGTACGCCTGGTGGAGGAGGCCGACCGGCGCGCCGGCGAGATGGTCGCGGCGGCGGAACAGCACGCCCAGCAGGTGCGGGACTCCGTGGCCGGGCTGCACGAGCAGGCCCAGGAGGAGATCGCCGGGCTGCGCAGTGCCGCCGAGCACGCGGCGGACCGCACACGGCGGGAGGCCGAGGAGGAGGCGGACCGGGTCCGCGGCGACGCCTACGCCGAGCGGGAGCGGGCCGCCGAGGACGCCGGCCGGGTCCGGCGCGAGGCGAGCGAGGAGTCGGAGGCGGCGCGGGCGCTGGCCGAGCGGACCGTCGGCGAGGCGATCGCGGAGGCGGAGCGCCTGCGGTCGGAGGCCTCCGCGCACGCCCAGCGGGTGCGTACGGAGGCGTCGGACGCCCTCGCGGAGGCCGACCAGGCCGCGGCCCGCACCCGGGCCGACGCCCGCGAGGACGCCAACCGCATCCGTTCGGACGCGGCGACGCAGGCGGACACCCTCATCACGGAGGCCCGTTCCGAGGCGGAGCGCCTCCAGACGGAGACCATCGCCGAGGCCGAGCGGCTGACGACCGAGACGGCCGCGGAGGCCGACCGGGTGCGCACCGAGGCGGTCGACGAGGCCGAGCGGCTGCGGGCCGAGTCGGTCGCCCGGGCGGAGAAGCTGGTCGGGGACGCCACCGACGAGGCGGAGCGGCTGCGCGCCGAGGCCGCCGCGACGGTCGGCTCCGCGCGGCAGCACGCCGAGCGGGTCCGGGTCGAGGCCGAGCGTGTCAAGGCGGAGGCGGCCGCGGAGGCCGACCGGATGATGAGCGTGGCGCGCGACGAGGCCGACCGGACGCTGGACGAGGCCCGCCAGGAGGCCAACAAGCGGCGTTCGGAGGCGGCCGAGCAGGTCGACACGCTGATCACGGAGACCGCCGCCGAGGCGGACAAGCTGCTCACCGAGGCGCAGCAGCAGGCGCTGAAGACGACCGCGGAGGCGGAGGCGCAGGCCGACACCATGGTCGGCGCGGCCCGCCAGGAGGCCGCGCGGCTCGTCTCGGAGGCGACGGTCGAGGGCAACGGGCGGGTGGAGAAGGCCCGTACGGACGCGGACGAGCTGCTCGTCGGCGCCCGCCGGGACGCGACCGCCATCAGGGAGCGGGCCGAGGAGCTGCGCGACCGCATCACCTCCGAGATCGAGGAGCTGCACGAGCGGGCCCGCCGTGAGGCCGCCGAGACGATGAAGTCGACCGGCGACCGCTGCGACGCGCTCATCAAGGCCGCCGAGGAGCAGCTCGCCAAGGCTCAGGCCAAGGCCAAGGAGCTGGTGTCGGAGGCGAACTCGGAGGCGGGCAAGGTCCGCATCGCCGCGGTGAAGAAGGCCGAGGGGCTGCTCAAGGAGGCCGAGCAGAAGAAGGCCACGTTGGTCAGGGAGGCCGAGGAGCTCAAGGCCGAGGCGATCCGCGAGGCCCGGCGCACGGTCGAGGAGGGCAAGCGCGAGCTGGAGGTGCTGGTCCGCCGGCGCGAGGACATCAACGCGGAGATCTCGCGGGTCCAGGACGTGCTGGAGGCGCTCGAGTCGTTCGAAGCGCCGTCGTCGGGCAAGGACGGTGGCGTCAAGGCGGGTGCGACGGTCGGAGCCCCCCGTTCGGGTGGCAAGTCGTCAGATAGCTAGCGGAATGTGAGAATTCCGTTGAAATCTGAGGTGTTTGAGCAGGTTTGTAGCAAGCCGTCCTGGGGTCGGCCACCCAAAAGGGGTGTCATTCCTCAGATCAAACACGTATCCACTCGATGACACAGCGCTTCGGCCCCTAGGATTCCACCTATCACCTCACCGGTCTCATTCGACAGGAACCCCATGAGCGACACTTCCCCCTACGGCTTCGAGCTTGTGCGGCGTGGGTACGACCGCGCTCAGGTGGACGAACGGATCTCCAAGCTCGTCTCCGACCGTGACAGCGCTCTTGCCCGCATCACCGCTCTGGAAAAGCGCATCGAGGAACTCCACCTCGAGACGCAGAACGCCCAGGCCGCCGTCAGCGACGCCGAGCCGTCGTACGCCGGTCTCGGCGCGCGTGTCGAGAAGATCCTCCGTCTGGCGGAGGAGGAGGCCGCGGATCTGCGTGAGGAGGCCCGACGCGCGGCCGAGCAGCACCGCGAACTCGCCGAGTCGGCGGCCGCGCAGGTCCGCAGCGACGCGGAGTCGTTCGCCGCGGAGCGCAAGGCCAAGGCGGAGGACGAGGGCGTCCGGATCGTCGAGAAGGCCAAGAGCGACGCCTCGCAGCTGCGCTCCGAGGCCCAGAAGGACGCGCAGTCCAAGCGCGAGGAGGCGGACGCCCTCTTCGAGGAGACCCGCGCCAAGGCCGCGCAGGCCGCCGCCGACTTCGAGACGAACCTCGCCAAGCGCCGCGAGCAGTCGGAGCGCGACCTGGCGTCCCGTCAGCAGAAGGCGGAGAAGCGGCTCGCGGAGATCGAGCACCGCGCGGAGCAGCTGCGCCTGGAGGCGGAGAAGCTGCGCACCGACGCCGAGCGCCGCGCCCGCCAGACCGTCGAGACGGCGCAGCGCCAGGCCGAGGACATCGTGGCCGACGCCAACGCCAAGGCCGACCGGATCCGTTCGGAATCCGAGCGCGAGCTCGCGGCTCTCACCAACCGCCGCGACTCGATCAACGCCCAGCTGACGAACGTCCGCGAGATGCTCGCCACGCTGACCGGCGCCGCGGTGGCCGCCGCCGGCACGTCGACCGACGACGAGCCGATCTCCCGTGGGGTTCCGGCCCAGCAGACCCGGTAGTCACCGGTGTGCGTGAGGGGCGGTGGGCCTGGTCCCACCGCCCCTTTCGCGTGGGCTACCGGATGCCGAGGGCGGGCGGGTAGCCGCCGCCGTTGGCGTTGACCAGGACCCAGGTGTCGCCCGCGCGCACCAGTTGTCTGCCGTAGACGGTGCTGAAGTCGAGTCCGCGTACGCCGGTGCCGTCCTCCTCGCCGACCCGGCTCCCGTCGGCCGCGTCGAGCGTGAACAGACGGCCGCTCTCCCCGAGCACGGCCACCCCGCCCTGGTCGCGGCCCTCCGGGGCCAGCGCCGCGATGTCGTTGCCGCTCCCGAGGTCCGTGTGCCACGTGCGCCGTCCGTCGCGCAGGGAGTAGCCGGAGACCCGCGCGGGGTAGTTCGCGCCCGGCTTCTTGGCCGCGACGACGAGGACGTCCCCTTCCACCGCGGCCCACAGCGTCGGCCGCGCCTCGAACTCTCCGCCGGTCCCCGGGGTGACGACGAGGTCCTCCTCGTCGGCGGTGAGCGGGATCTCCACCGGGTCGGCGCCGTCCTCGGGGTAGGACAGCACGGCCGCGACCCCGCGTTCGTCGCTCTCCTTCAGCAGGAGGGTGAACGGCTCGGCGGAGACCACCGTGGCGGTGTCGAGCGCGCTCTCCACGGGCAGCGGCCGACTGCCGCGCTGTTCGCCGGTGGCGGTGTCCAGGACGACCAGCTTCGCGCGGGTCGCCCCGTCCTCCGTGCACGTGACCACGACCCGGGTGGTGCCGCCGGCCGCGGAGACGACGTCGGGCGAGCAGCTCTCGTCGCCGCCCTTACCGGTCAGTTCGGCGGTCCAGCGCGGTGCTCCGTCGGTGAGCCCGTACCCCTGGACGGCCTCCTGGGTCAGCGCGACGGCCACCCCTCGGTCGGCCGCGAGCAGACCGCCGTCGCCGCCGGGGTACGGGACCGCCTCGTCGAGGGTGCGCTTCCACACCGTGCGGCCGGTGGACGGGTCGACGCCCCACAGCGTGTCGCAGGGCTTGCCGTCGCGGCCGAAGGCGACCAGACCGATGCCGTCGACGACGGTGTCGCTCATCCCGCACACGGTGGTGCGGGTCGGGGCCTTCAGCGCCCAGCGGCGGCCGCCGTCGTGTGCGTCGTAGGCGACCAGGGCGTCGGTGCGCACCCGGACCACGGCCGGGTCGTCCGTGCCGACGACCCACACCCCCTCGCCCAGCACGGTGGAGGGCCGGTCGTGCCCGGCCTTCCAGACGGTGTCGAGGACCGGTCCGCGCATCCACAGGTACGCCTGCCAGCCGGGCCAGAGCGCGAGCACGACGCCCGTCGTGGCCAGCACGGCGGGCAGGACCTTGCCGGGACGGCGGTCGGTGAGCCTCCCGATGGTGATCAGGAGCGCTATGTAGCCGGCGAAGGTGAGGACGAACGCCAGCACGAGGGTGGGCGTGGTGCCGTCCGGGCAGGGGCTGTACCGGCCGCCGCACCCGTTGCCCGGGACGGACGTCCAGCCGAGCAGGTGGAACTCCACCGCGAGCCCGGCCGCCGCCCCCGCCGCGACGACCGCCAGCGCGGCCCGCGCCAGTCGCCCGCCCGTGAGCGGTCTGCTGTCTGCAACCATGTTTCCCCCCATGGGTGTTGAGTTCTCCGGCGCCCCCCGGCGCCGCCTCGTGATCAAGGCGGCTGGAGCATAACGCGGCGGGGTGGAGGGCGTCAGCGGACGCGCGACGGGCACCCCGCGGCGGGACCGGCCGCTCCCCGCCGGGTGGCACCCGCCCCTGCCCGGTCATAGCGTGGCCGCATGATCGAGCTCGACGGGCTGACCAAGCGGTACGGCGAGAAGGTGGCGGTCGACCACCTGACCTTCACCGTCGCACCGGGCATCGTCACGGGCTTCCTCGGTCCCAACGGCGCCGGCAAGTCCACCACCATGCGGATGATCCTCGGTCTGGACCGGCCCACCGCCGGGGACGTCCGGATCGACGGCACGCACTACGACCGGCTGAAGGACCCGCTGACGTACATCGGGGCCCTGCTGGAGGCCAAGGGCACGCACCCGGGCCGCAGCGCCTACCACCACCTGCTGTGCCTGGCGCAGAGCAACGGCATTCCCCGGCGGCGGGTGCACGAGGTACTGGACGCGGTGGGACTGACGGGGGTCGCCGGGAAGAAGGCCAAGGGGTTCTCGCTGGGCATGGGGCAGCGGCTGGGGATCGCCGCCGCGCTCCTCGGTGATCCGCGCATCCTGATGTTCGACGAACCGGTCAAGGGTCTCGACCCCGAGGGGATCCACTGGATCCGCAATCTCATGAAATCACTGGCGGCGCAGGGGCGGACCGTGTTCGTGTCCAGTCACCTGATGAGCGAGATGGCGCTGACCGCCGACCACCTCGTCGTCATCGGCCAGGGGCGGCTGCTCGCCGACACCTCCATGGCCGACTTCATCGCCCGCAACTCACGGGCCTACGTGCGGATCCGCACCCCGCAGCGGGAGCGGCTGCTCGACGTGCTGCACAGTGCCGGGATCACCGTCGTGGAGACCGGCGACGGCTCCCTGGAGGTCGACGGCGGCAAGTCCGAGGTCATCGGGGAGCTGGCGGCCCGGCACCAGCTCGTGCTGCACGAGCTGAGCCTCCGGCAGGCCTCCCTGGAGGAGGCGTTCATGCAGCTGACCGCGGGGTCGGTCGAGTACCACGCGCACACCGGCCGGGCTCCCGCGCAGGCGTGGGGCGACGGCTGGAGGAAGGGCTGAGCATGACGGCGACCCAGGTCATCCGTTCGGAGTGGACGAAGATCCGCTCGGTCGCGTCCACCGTCTGGACGCTCTCCCTCGCCGTGGTGGTCACGATCGCCCTCGGCATGCTGATCTCCGCGCTGTCGAGGAACGAGTTCGACGGCATGGACCGCGGCACCCGGGTCTCCTTCGACCCGACGTTCATCAGCTTCGCGGGCATGAGCCTCGGCCAGCTCGCGATGATCGTGTTCGGGGTGCTCGTCGTGTCGAACGAGTACAGCACCGGCATGATCCGCACCTCGCTGGCGGCCGTGCCGCAGCGCGGGACCTTCCTGTTCAGCAAGATCGCGGTGGCCGCGGGGCTCGCCCTCGTCGTCGGGACGGCCACGAGCTTCGCCGCGTTCTTCCTCGGGCAGGCCATGCTCGGCGAGCACCGGGCGTCGATCGGCGACCAGGGCGTGCTGCGGGCGGTGATCGGCGGCGGCCTCTACATGACGCTCATCGCGGTGTTCTCGATGGGCGTGGCCGCGATGCTGCGCTCGCCGATGCTCTCGCTGGGCATCCTGATGCCGTTCTTCTTCCTGATCTCCACCGTCCTCGGCAACGTCGAGGCGACGGAGAAGGTGGGCCGGTACCTGCCCGACCAGGCCGGCAGCAGGGTCATGCAGGTGGTCACCCCGGTCGGCGACGACACGCCGTACGGCCCCTGGGGCGGGCTGGCGATCATGGCGGTGTGGACGGTGGCGGCTCTGGCGGGCGGGTACCTGCTGCTGCGCAGACGCGATGCGTGAACCTTTGGTCTTTGCTTGCTCTTGAGCGGAACCGTCAGCGCCTCGATATCCTCCTAACCCTTATGGGGGGCGTGCGCCCCGCTGTCCTGAACCTGTCGATGGGTGCGGAGCATGATCGAAGCAGTCGGCCTGACCAAGCGCTACGGCGACAAGACCGCTGTGTACAACCTTTCCTTCCAGGTGCGACCGGGTACCGTCACGGGTTTCCTCGGGCCGAACGGCTCGGGCAAGTCGACGACGATGCGGATGATCCTCGGGCTCGACAACCCCACCTCGGGGACGGTGACGATCGGCGGCTACCCCTACCGCAAGCTGCCGAACGCCCCCCGCCAGGTCGGCGCGCTGCTGGACGCCAAGGCCGTGCACGGCGGGCGCAGCGCCCGCAACCACCTGCTCTGCCTGGCCCAGCTCTCGGGCATCCCGGCCCGGCGGGTGGACGAGGTGCTGGGCGTGGTCGGCCTCCAGGACGTGGCGAGGAAGCGCTCCAAGGGCTTCTCGCTCGGCATGGGCCAGCGGCTGGGCATCGCCGCCGCGCTCCTCGGCGACCCCCAGGTGCTGCTCTTCGACGAGCCGGTCAACGGCCTCGACCCCGAGGGCATCCTCTGGGTGCGCAACCTGATGAAGTCCCTCGCGGCGGAGGGGCGGACCGTGTTCGTCTCCTCGCACCTGATGAGCGAGATGGCGCTGACCGCCGACCACCTGGTCGTCATCGGCCGGGGCCAGCTCCTCGCCGACATGAGCGTGAAGGACTTCATCTCGGCCAACTCCGCCGACTTCGCGCGCGTCCGCACCCCGCTCACCGAGCCGCAGCTGCGCGAGAAGCTGGCCGCCGCGCTCACCGAGGCGGGCGGCCATGTGCTGCCGGAGCAGGACGGCGCCCTGCGCGTCACCGGTCTGCCGCTGCCCCGCATCAGCGACCTCGCCCACGACGCCGGCGTACGGCTGTGGGAGCTGTCGCCGCACCAGGCCTCGCTGGAGGAGGCGTACATGCGCCTGACGCAGGGGGCCGTCGACTACCGGTCGACCATCGACCAGAAGGCCGGCCTCCAGCAGCCCCTGCCGCCGGGGGCGCTGCCGCCCGTGCCGGTGCCGGGCCAGGGCCAGCCGGGCTGGTACGCCCCGCCGCCCCCGCAGCAGGGCTGGGCGCCGCCGCAGCCCGCCCAGGGGCCCGCTCCGGCGCCGTACGGCATGCCGGGCGTGCCCGGCGGTCCGGGGGCTCCGGGCGGCCCGGCAGGGCACCCGGGAGCCGTGGGACCGGCGGGAGCCAACCCGTACGCGCAGCCGCCGCAGGCGCCCGCCCCGGCACAGGCACCCGTACCGCCCCAGGTCCCCGCACCGGCCGCCGCACCGCAGGACCGTCCCCCGGCGGCACCGGGCGCTCCTGCGGCCCCCGCGGCCCCCGCGGCCCCTGTGGCCCCCGCGGCCCCCGCGGCTGCTCCGGCCGCCGCCGCGCCGCCGGAGCAGGCGCACCCCGCCGCCCCCGCCCCGACCACGACCACGACCGAGGACGCCCGATGAGCACGCCGCAGCCCCCGACCCCGCAGGCCGCGCCCGCCTGGCAGGCGGCGCCCGGGTCCGCGTACCCCTCCTACACCTCGCCGATCCCGGTCGTGCGCGCCCACCTCGGGCACGCCATCGCCTCCGAGTGGACGAAGCTCCGCTCGGTGCGTTCCACGATGTGGACGCTGGGCGTGTTCGTGCTGCTCGTCGTCGGCATCGGCCTGCTGACCGGCTTCATCGTCTCCGCCAGCACCAGCGACATGTCCGGCGAGAACGCGCTGTCGCTCGGCTTCTTCGGACTGCTCCTGGGCAGCATGTGCATCATCACGCTCGGCGTGCTGACCACCGCCTCGGACTACGGCACCGGCATGGTCCGGACCACGATGGTGGCCTGCCCGTCCCGCGGCCGGGTGCTCGCGGCGAAGGCGGTCGTCTTCTTCCTGGTCGCGTTCGTGGTGACGCTGGTGTCGACGGTCTTCGTCGCGATGGTGGACGTGGCCCTGCTCTCCGAGGCCCGTGAGCCGTCGGGCGGCGAATGGCTGAAGGCCACGTTCGGGGTGTCCCTCTACATCGCCCTGCTCGGGCTGCTCTCGCTGGCCGCCGGCTCGGTCATCCGGCACTCGGCGGGCGCCATCACCCTCATGATCGGCCTCGTGCTGGCCCCGCTGGTGATCGCGCTGTTCATGTTCTCGGAGTCCCTGGTGGACCTGCGCGAGGCGCTGTTCGAGTACTCGATCCCCAACCAGCTCAGCGTCTTCTACTCCTCCTCGCTGACCGAGACCGGCCCGTCCGGCTGGGAGCCGCTGTGGATCGCGCTCGGCGTCACCGCCGTCGTGTTCGCCGGCGCCTTCGCGCTGCTGGAGAAGCGGGACGTGTAGGCACCGTCGAGGAGGTCGTCAGAACCTCGGCCCGTTACGGGACCGCTGCACCCCGGGGGTGCGGCGGTCCCGCGCGTTCCAGCAGGCCTTGTGCCAGTGGCGGCGGTCGTCCACGCCCGCGTGCTCCGGCCAGGCGACGACGTGCGGCACCCCGTCGGGGATCATCTGGTCACAGCCGGGGCAACGGTACGACTTGCCCTGCGCGCTGGCCCCGGCCACATGCCGTACGCTCCACTCCTCCCCCTGCCAGTCCGCGCTGGACTGCCAGCCGCCGTAGCGGCTCGACCGGTCGTCCTCGGCGCTCCGGCCGGACGAGCCGTCACCCTTCGGTCGGTTGCGACGCGGGGACACGGGACACCTCACGGGGCTATACAGGAAGCAGGGTTCGCGTCCAGCCTACGCGGAGGCCGTGGGGGTACCCGTAGGGCACCAACCCCCACAAGTCTCCCTTCGAAATGCCCGATTCTGCAGACAATCCGCAAATCTCCCCGCCCCACCGTGTCCTCGGCACGTGTCAGACGGTTATGCCGGGCGGGGGAGCTCCGTGTCGGAGCCAAGGAAGCAGGAAAGTCCCATGCGTGTTGGAAGTTTCGTGTTGGCGGCCCGGTTCCCGGGACAGGGTCACGGGGAGGCACTGCACCGCGCGGTCCGCTCCGCCGAGGTCGCCGAGGAGGCGGGCCTGGACTCGGTCTGGCTGGCCGAGCACCACTTCGTGCCGTACGGCACCTGTCCGTCCGCCGTCACCCTGGCCGCCCTGCTGCTGGGCCGCACCCGGCGCATCCGGGTCGGCACGGCGGTCAGCGTACTGCCCACCGTCCACCCCGTCGCCCTCGGCGAACAGACCGCGCTGCTGCACCTGACCAGCGGCGGCCGCTTCACGCTGGGCGTGGGACGTGGCGGCCCCTGGGTCGACCTGGAGGTGTTCGGCTCGGGACTGAAGGCGTACGAGAAGGGGTTCCCGGAATCACTCGATCTGCTGGTGCGCTGGCTGCGCGAACCGTCCGTCGGGGCCGACGGCGAGCGGTACCGCTTCCGCGAAGTGCCCGTCGTCCCACGGCCGTCGGAGGCGCTGACGGACGCGGCGGGCCCGGAGGTGGTCGTCGCCTGCACCTCCCCCGCCAGTGTGCGGCTGGCCGCCGAACGCGGACTGCCGATGCTGCTCGGGATGCACGTCGGGGACGAGGAGAAGGCCGAGATGGTCGCCCTGTGGCGGCAGCACGCGCGCGTGGCCGGACGGCCGGCGGACGAGATCCGGGCCGCGGGCCACGTCTCGGCGGGCGTCTGCCAGATCGCGGACCGGCGCACCGACGCCGTCGAGACGCTGGTGAAGGCGATGCCGGGCTGGCTGAAGCAGGGCCTCGACGCCCATGTGACGGTCGACGGCCGCGCCCGCGGCATGCGGGACCCGGTGGCGTACACCGAACTGCTCTGCGGGCTCCACCCGGTGGGCACCCCGCGGCTGTGCGTCGACCGCCTCACGGCGACCGGTGAGCGAACCGGCATCTCGCGCTTCGTGCTGCTCGTGGAGGGCTCCGGCGACCTGGCGGCCACCGAGGAGAACGTACGGCGGCTGGGCGCGGAGGTCCTCCCCCACCTCCGCTGAACGGCCTTTCCGGCCGGGAAGCTTGCCGCTCCGGTGACGCACCTCCCCCACGGGGAGCGGCAAGCGGGGCACACGCGGCCTCAGCAGTCCCGGAACTCCGGGGACTGGTTGAGCACCTGGCTGCGGACCGACGTGAAACGGGCCAGCGACCCGTCCACCGAGGTGTCCACCGGGAACACCGCCACCCGGTGGCAGTTCTGGAAGGCCAGCCGCACGCCGAAGTGCCGCTGCAGCGCGCCGCGAATCGCGTCACTCGCCAGCGCGCGCAGCAACTGCCCACGTGCCTGCTCGTCCGGCGGGGGCGTCTGGTTGTCGGCGAACTGACCGCCGTCCACCTTCAGCTGGGCCACCAGGGAGCTGATCATCTCCCATGCGTAGGGCAGGGAGGTCCGGACGCAGTCGACGAATTCTGCTTCGTCGACCTCGCCTCGCTCGGCCTGTTCGAGTAGGGCCGGTGAGACGTCGAGCGACATGGGTTCTCCTCTCGCACCCCCGAAGCGCGCAGGGGTTGCCGGACAGGGAAAGGGAGTCCGCCATGCAGCCAACACCGAGCACGCTGAGTACACGCACCGCGACCCTCCCGTTCTCTACCGTAGGCAACCGACCGTGACCGCACCAGGAGAATGAGCAACTAGGAAGCGATGGTTGGGCGCAGTATCGGCCACCCTGGAACTCACGTTTTCCAGGTGAAAAGGTGCGGCTGCCGGGACCACGGTGACAGGTGGTGGCGGGCGACGGGTGGGCGAATCGCGTGGCCCGGGGGGCTTCGAGTAGCGTTGCCGACCATGCGTCTCGTCATCGCCCGGTGCTCCGTGGACTACGCGGGCCGGCTCACCGCCCACCTCCCCTCCGCCCCCCGTCTCATCCTGGTGAAGGCGGACGGCAGCGTCTCCATCCACGCGGACGACCGGGCCTACAAGCCCCTGAACTGGATGTCGCCGCCCTGCACGCTGAAGGAGGGAACCGGCGACGAGGAAGGCGTCTGGACCGTCGTCAACAAGGCGGGCGAGAAGCTGATCATCACCATGGAGGAAATCCTCCACGACTCCTCGCACGAGCTCGGTGTCGATCCCGGCCTGATCAAGGACGGCGTGGAAGCGCACCTCCAGGAACTGCTCGCCGACCGCATCGAGACGCTCGGCGAGGGCTACACCCTCATCCGCCGCGAGTACATGACCGCCATCGGCCCGGTCGACATCCTCTGCCGGGACGCCGAGGGCCGGACCGTCGCGGTCGAGATCAAGCGGCGCGGCGAGATCGACGGTGTGGAACAGCTCACCCGCTACCTGGACCTGCTCAACCGCGACCCCCTGCTGGCGCCGGTGCGCGGCGTCTTCGCCGCCCAGGAGATCAAGCCCCAGGCCCGCGTCCTGGCCACCGACCGCGGCATCGGCTGCCAGGTGCTGGACTACGACGCCCTGCGCGGCATCGAGGACGACAAGCTGCGGCTGTTCTGAGCCACGAGCGGCGACGGTACGGCCGTACGACGACCAGGGCGCTTCTGACGGGTCTCCGTGGGAGAAGGAGCGGCGTTCGGTGCGTGCCCTCGGCGTGCGGTGTGCAGGGTTATCCGGCGGAGCCACCTGACCCTGCACACCGTGCGGTGAGTGGGGGTACCGCCCACGCTGTTCAGGCAGTAGGGGAGCGTGCCGGGCGTCGCGACGCCGCGGAGATCCGTCAGAAGCGCCCGAGGGCCGGGTCCGGTGACGGACCCGGCCCTCGGCGCGTCCGCCGGGGTCAGATGACCGACGCCGAGGAGTCCCCGGCCGGGGTGCCCCCGGCGCTGCTCTGCAGCACGCCGGACGGGCTCACGGGGGCGGAGGAGACCGTGTTGCTCTCCGTGGCCGGGGAGCTCGGCGTGTCGGACGGGTCCGACGGCGACTCCTCCGGATCGGGGTCCGCCGGCGTGCTCGGCGATTCGGCGGGCGACGACGACGCGGACGACGACGGCGAGGACTCGGGGCTGGACGACGTGGATCTGCTCGGCGTCGGCGACGATCCGTCGTCGTCCGGGTCCTGCTCGTCCTGCGAGCCGCTCGCCCCCGGCGTCGGCTCCGCCGATCCCGTCGGCGTCGGGTCGTCCGCGGTTCCCGGCGTTCCGTCCGGCCCCGGGTCCACGGGCGCGTCGGCCGCCTCCCCGGTGTCCCCGGAACCGGTGCCGGTGTCCTCGCCCGAGGTGTCCTCGCCGAGGCCTTCGTCGCCCGTGGCGGTGTCGGCGGAGGGGTTGACGCCGACCCGGTCGGAGGGGTCGGTGGCGTCGTTGCTGGAGGTCGCGCCGAGCGTGACGACCGTGCCGAGCACGGCGACGAGCAGGGCGCCCGCGCCGGCCGCGACGAGGTTGCGCCGGGCGAGGCCGCGCAGGCCGCCCCGGCCGCGGTGGGCGGGGGCCGGCGTCCGGGCGGGCGGCTCGGCGGACGGCTGGGCGGAGACCAGGGTGGGACCGGTGGGCGGGGACGACGGGAACACGGCGGGGAAGCCGCGGGGCGGGGACGCCGGCTCCTCGCGGCGCACGCCGGGCTCCTCCTCGGCGACCGCCGGCGCCATCAGGCCGGGGATGTCGCCGGAGCGGTCGGAGACCAGGGCGAGGGCGCGGCGGCCGGCGACGGTGCCCCGCTTGTCGGTGAGGGCGCCGCGCAGGCCGAGGGAGGCCTCCAGCTCGGAGCGGGCCCGGTCGAGCTGTCCGGCGCACAGCGCGAGGACGCCCAGTTCGTGGTGGAAGTAGGCGCGGTCGGCGGGCTGCCCGGCCAGGCGCGCGGCCTCGGCGCCCTCGTGCAGGGCCTGTTCCCAGGCACCCCAGTGCAGTCCTGCGGCGAACGCGGGTGCCGCGGCGCGGGCCAGCTGGACGGCGGTGGCCTCCTCGTCCCCGGTGGGCGGCTCGGTGGCGGGGACGGTGACGAGGAGGGCGGCCAGGACGGCGTCGGCCTCGGCGCAGACCCGCTCGGGCGTGACCGAGGGGTGTCCGGCCCACCAGGCGTAGTGCCGGGCGGCGGTGTGGGCGCGGTCGGCGACGTCGTCGTCGTATCCGGCGGCCTCCAGCTGGGCCTGGACGCCGACGGCGAGCCGGTAGCGGGTGCCGACCGGGGAGACGAGGCCGCAGCCGACGAGTTCGCCGAGGGCCGCGTCGGCGTGGGTGTCACCGACCAGTGCGGGCAGGTGGGCCTGGTGCGGGACCTCGCCGCCGAGGGCGACGGCGAAGCGCAGGGTGGCGCGGGCGGAGGAACTCAGGCGCGCGGCGAGCAGCGGGGCGGGCGCGGCGGCCTCGCCCAGCGAGGGCAGGGGTATCTCCTCGGCCCGGGCTGCGTCGGCGTCCACGGGGTCGGCGAGCGGGCGGGCGTCCTCGAAGACGCCGAACTCGTCGACGGCGCCGGCGGTGGCGCGCAGTGTGTCCCGCTGGAGCAGCAGGGCCCCGGCCTGGACGAACCTCAGCGGCAGGCCCTCGGACTCGAACCAGAGGTCGCCGGCCCAGTTGGCCTCCTCCTCGGTGAGGGAGCGGCCGACGGCACGCTCGATCACCTCGACGCCCCCCGCACGGCGCAGGCCGCTGAGGGCGACCTCCTCGACGGCGGAGTCGGCGGAGGGTGCGGGGGTGTCGGGGGCCGTGGCGAGCAGGAAGGCGCACTCCGGGGTGGCGTCCAGCAGCTCGTCGAGGGCGGCACCGCCCAACTCCAGGTCGTCGATCAGGACGACGGCGCCGATCTCGCCGACGAGGGCACGCAGTTCGTCGTCCTCGGGGCGGTGGTGGGGGGCGTCGTACACGCCGTGGAAGAGGTCGTGCAGCAGGTCGTGCGCGGTGCGGCGGTGGCCGGTGAGGCGGACGACGCCGTCGGGGGCGAGGTCGGCGCAGTCCTCGGCGACGAGGTGGAGCAGGCTGGTGCGGCCGGAGCCGGCGGGGCCGGTGAGGCGGACGGAGCGGCCGCGGGCGAGCAGCCGGACCAGTTCCTCGCGCTCGTCCTGGCGGCCCAGGAGCGGCTGCGGGGTCTGGGCGGGGCCGGCCGGCACGGGCGGCCTGGCCGCGCGGTCGGCCTCGGCGCGCGCCTCGGGGGTGCGCCGGGCGGGCCGCTGGGGCCGCCTGGTGGGCGGGCACAGCTCGATCTCGCTGCCGTCGACGGGGTTGACCGTGAGGAGGTGGTCCCCCGAGACGATGCGTGCGGTGCGGGCGAGGGCCGGGGCGTGCTGGCCGAGGTCGGGCGCCAGCGGGTCCCTGGCGGGCCGCGGGCGGGACGCGGGGACTCCCCCGGTCTCGAATGCGGTCTCGAATGCATCGAATGCGTCCGACGGGGAGGTGCCTCCGTCGTGGCCGTACTCCTCGGCTCCCCGGTGCGTCGGGTCCATAGGTCAAAGCCCCCCAAAAGCGTCGTGTGGCGGTAGCCCCTCCCGGCCTTGCTGCACACTGCGCTGTCGCTTCTGGTCCGGTGCCCGCTCGAGGGCTGCGGGCGGCGGGCAGACGAACCGTAAACCTTCGCACAGTATCCACGACAGCCCGGGGTGCCGCGCCGCCCGAGACGTCACGGTCTCGTGAGGATTGCGCGCGCCGCACGCGGTTCGCCACGCGACACCCGTGGGCGCCACGAGGTGTCGCCCGCGGGTGTCGCGTGATGCCGCCCGCGCGTGCCGTGGTGTGCCGGGTGCCCCGCTGCCGGGTCCTACACCTGCGGGAGCGACTCCACGCCGATGCCGCCCTCGATGGCGAGGATGCGGTGCAGGCGGGTGGCCACCAGCAGGCGCTGCATCTGGGGCGGTACGTCGCGCAGGACCAGACGGCGGCCGCAGCGGCCGGCCCGGCGGTGGACGCCCATGATGACGCCGAGTCCGGTGGCGTCCCAGGAGTCCAGCTCGGACAGGTCGAGCACCAGGTCTCCGGCGCCGTCGTCCACCGCCGTGTGCAGGACCGTACGGGCGTCCGCCGCGCTGCGGACGTCGAGGCGGCCCCCGACGACCAGCTCGGTGTGGTCGCCCCTGATGTACATAGCACTCCCCTAAGCGTGCGTCTCGTGCTCCGCGGTGTGGTGTCCGGTGTTGCCTCCTCTGACTGCACGAAGCGGTCGGAGGTTGCCGTCTGTGAGCGAACCGATACCGAATTCACCCGCAAGGGTGAGGCCCCTGGGGCCGGTGCGGAAGCAGTGCCTGGAGAAGCCCTGCCCACTCGTGCGGCCGATCTCACCGGCATCAGCCATCCGGCGTATCGGTCGCCCTCCCCATGGCTCTCGGCCGGACACTAGCGGGCGTGAGGGGCTGTGTGACCGGTTAGTAACGCGTTTCACGTCTCAGGCCGTGAGACGCCGGTCACGTCGTCAATTCCTGTCGGATTCGCACCGATTGGCACCGTACGGAGCGGCCGTGACGAAGGGAACGGAACGGATTCCCGAGGACCGTCTAGATTGGCCGCATGGTCAATCTGACGCGCATCTACACCAGGACCGGCGACCGGGGCACCACCGCCCTCGGCGACATGAGCCGGGTGGCCAAGACCGACCTGCGGATCGCCGCGTACGCGGACGCGAACGAGGCGAACGCGGTGATCGGCACGGCGCTCGCGCTGGGCGGCCTGGACGAGCCGGTCGTCACGGTCCTCACCCGCGTCCAGAACGACCTGTTCGACGTGGGCGCGGACCTGTCGACCCCGGTGGTGGAGAACCCGGAGTTCCCGCCGCTGCGGGTCGAGCAGTCCTACGTCGACCGGCTGGAGGCCGACTGCGACCGCTTCAACGCCGAGCTGGAGAAGCTGCGGTCCTTCATCCTTCCGGGCGGCACGCCCGGCGCGGCGCTGCTGCACCAGGCGTGCACGGTGGTCCGGCGGGCCGAGCGCTCGACGTGGGCGGCGCTGGAGGTGCACGGCGAGGTGATGAACCCGCTGACGGCGACCTACCTCAACCGGCTGTCGGACCTGCTGTTCATCCTCGCCCGGACGGCCAACCGGACCGTGGGCGACGTCCTGTGGGTGCCCGGCGGGGAACGGGCCTAGGCACCCCCGAGGACACCGCGGCGCCCGTCTCAGCGCCGGGAGCCCTCCCTCTGCCTGTCGCCGGGGACCGGGTCCGCCGGCGGTCCCTCCGGCGCCCTCTTCGGCCAGATCACGTACGTCAGCGCGATCAGGCCGTGGATGCCCGCCGCCCGCCAGGCCACCCAGCGCCAGCTCTCCAGGGGGCCGGTGCGGCCGGGGTCGTCCACGTACCAGGCGGCGATCTGGAGCAGCACGGTCGCGACGACGGCGGCCGTCAGCGTGCCCAGCCAGACCCTGCCCTCGTGCCGGGCGCGGGCCATGCCGTACCGCGGGGGTCCGGCGGGCCTGGGCGCGCCGGCCAGCCGGTGGGCGGCGTGGCCGTCGAGCCACTGCACGGTGCGGTGGCCGTGGCCGGCCGTGTAGCCGATGTAGAGCGCGGCCAGGCCGTGCGTCCAGTTCGGTTCGGCGCCGTGCTTCAGGTCCAGCGCGGTGACGGCCAGCAGGACCACTTCCAGGAGCGGCTCGCACAGCAGCAGCGCGATGCCCGTGCGATCCATCCTCAGCAGGTAGCGGGCGGCCAGGCCGGCGGCCAGCAGCACCCAGAATCCGATCTCGCACACGGCGATCAGGGCGACGATCACGGTTCGCTCCTCTCGGTCACCCTTTCAGGCTCCCGGGCGAAACGTCCGCGGTCGTCGTCGCCGGTGACGAAAGCGCGGTACATCGAAGGATGCAGTGCGGAACCCTCCCCGGGCATCAGGCGGGCGACGCGGCCGCCGTGTTGGATGGGGACATGGCCGTACGACTGCCCCGACCGCACCGCTTCGACGTGGGCGCCGCGCTGGCCGGGCTGCTCGGCGGGCTGCTGCTGTGGGGCGTCGGTCTGGGCACCCGTCCGGCGGACGATCCGATCGTGCTCCTCGACGGGCGCTGGCCGGTCCTGCTGCCGCTCGCGGTGACGGCCGGCTGCGAGGCGCTGCGCCGTGTCCGGCCGCGTACGGCGCTGCTGGTGGGCGTGGGCGCGCTGGCCCTGGACACCG
Source organism: Streptomyces sp. NPDC088812 (assembly GCF_044750285.1). Classification (NCBI taxonomy): domain Bacteria; kingdom Bacillati; phylum Actinomycetota; class Actinomycetes; order Kitasatosporales; family Streptomycetaceae; genus Streptomyces; species Streptomyces sp. NPDC088812. Next base: position 33,688 of record NZ_JBIVJP010000011.1, read on the forward strand.
TCACCCGGGGCAACCTGGTCACGGTCGTGATGTTCACCGACCTGGTGTACGCGGCCGTGGTGTACGGCCCGCCCGCCACCGCCCGCCGCATCCCGTGGATCACGGGGCTGCTCACGGTGGCCGCCACCGTGGTGCCCGTCGCGGTCCGGCGGGTGCCGGAGGCCCTGCTGGCCGGGGTGGTCACCGGTCTGGTGGCGCTGATGCCGGCCGCCACCGGCTGGATCGTCCGCAACCACCGGGAGACGGCCGAGGCCGCCCGGCTGCGCGCCGAACAGACCGCGCTGCTCGCCGAGATGGACCGCGCCCAGGCGGTGACGGCCGAACGGGCGCGGATGGCACGGGAGTTGCACGACATGGTCGCCAACCACCTGTCGGCGATCGCGATCCACTCCACGGCGGCGCTCTCCCTCGACGACCCGGAGACCTCCCGTCAGGCCCTCGGCGTCATCCGGGAGAACAGCGTGGACGGGCTGGCGGAGATGCGGCGGCTGATCGGCATCCTGCGGAACAGCACCGGCGGCGACCCGGAACCGGCGCCCGCTCCCACCCTGGACGGTCTCGGCGCGCTCGTGGCGGGCGCCCGGGCCAACGGTCTCGACGTCACCCTCGACGCCCCCGCCATGCGCGTCCCCGCCCCCGTCGGCCTCGCCGCCTACCGCATCGTCCAGGAGTCGCTGACCAACGCGCTCAAGCACGCCGCCCCCGGCCCGGTCGCCGTCGCGCTCGCGCAGCGGGACGGGGTGCTCGACGTACGGGTGACCAGCTCCTACGGCCGTCGGGACGACGACCCGCGCGCGCCCGGCTCCGGCACCGGGCTGGTCGGCATGCGGGAGCGGGCGGCGCTGCTCGGCGGCAGCTTCGCGGCCGGGCCCGACGGCGCCCGGTGGACGGTGCGCGCCGCGTTCCCCCTCACCGAAGGAGACCTCGCATGATCCGCGTCCTGGTCGCCGAGGACCAGTCCGCCGTCCGGGCCGGGCTGGTCCTCATCCTGCGCAGCGCGCCGGACATCGAGGTGGTCGGCGAGGCGGCGGACGGGGAGCGGGCGGTGGCGCTGGCCCGGGAGCTGCGGCCGGACCTGGTGCTGATGGACGTGCAGATGCCGCGTCTGGACGGGGTGGCGGCGACCCGGGCGGTGGTCGGGGAGGGGCTCGCGGACGTGCTCGTGCTGACCACCTTCGACCTCGACGCCTATGTGTTCGGGGCGCTGCGCGCCGGGGCCGCCGGGTTCCTGCTGAAGAACACCGAGGCCCGGGACCTCATCGCGGCGGTGCGGACCGTCGCGCGGGGCGAGGGCGTCGTCGCGCCGGCCGTCACACGGCGCCTCATCGCCGAGTTCGCGGCCCGGCCGGCCCGGCAGCCGAGGGCGGACCCGGCGGTGGTGGAGTCGCTGACCCGGCGTGAGCGCGAGGTCCTGGCGTGTCTCGGCGAGGGCCTGTCCAACGCGGGGATCGCCGAGCGTCTGGACATGGCCGAGGCGACGGTGAAGACGCACGTCAGCCGTCTGCTGGCGAAGCTGGAGCTGCGCAGCCGGGTGCAAGCGGCCGTCCTGGCACAGGAGTTGGGGATCTAGAGCGATACACCGCAGGGTGGTCCAGACCTATTGACCCGTGGTCCAGACCTTTCTATTCTCGCGGCACCGTGGGTGTGAAGGCTCAGTCATGCCCCCCGACTCCCCCCGAGGAGGCGCACCATGCGCTTCAGACACCGAGCCGCGGCAGGACTCGCGACCCTGCTCCTCCCCTTCGCCGGTCTGGTCGGCCTCGCGAGCCCCGCCGAGGCCGCGACATCCGCCACCGCCACCTACTCCAAGCCCCAGGACTGGGGCACCGGCTTCGAGGGCAAGTGGACGGTGAAGAACACCGGCACCACCACCCTCACCTCCTGGACCGTGGAGTGGGACTTCCCCTCCGGCACCTCCGTCACCACCGCCTGGGACGCCGACGTCACCTCCTCCGGCACCCACTGGACCGCCAAGAACAAGACCTGGAACGGCACCCTCGCCCCCGGCGCGTCCGTCTCCTTCGGCTTCAACGGCACCGGCTCCGGCTCGCCCGCCAACTGCAAGCTCAACGGCGGCAGCTGCGACGGCACCTCCGTCCCGGGCGACGCGGCCCCCTCCGCGCCGGGCACCCCCACCGCCTCCGGCATCACCGACACCTCGGTGAAGCTGGCGTGGACCGCCGCCACCGACGACAAGGGCATCAAGAACTACGACGTCCTGCGCGGCGGTGCGAAGATCGCCACCGTGACGACCACCTCGTACACGGACAGCGGCCTGACCGCCGGGACCGACTACTCCTACACCGTCCAGGCCCGGGACACCGCCGACCAGACCGGCCCGGCCAGCGGCGCCGTCGCCGTGCACACCACCGGCACCACCACGCAGCCCCCGGCCACCGGCGACAAGGTCAAGCTCGGCTACTTCACCGAGTGGGGCGTCTACGGCCGCAACTATCACGTCAAGAACCTGGTGACCTCCGGCTCCGCGTCGAAGATCACCCACATCAACTACGCGTTCGGCAACGTCAAGAACGGCCAGTGCGTCGTCGACGACACCTACGCCGCCTACGACAAGGCCTACACCGCCGACCAGTCCGTCAGCGGCACCGCCGACACCTGGGACCAGGCACTGCGCGGCAACTTCAACCAGCTGCGCCAGCTGAAGGCCAAGTACCCGAACATCAAGGTGCTGTACTCGTTCGGCGGCTGGACCTACTCGGGCGGCTTCGGGCAGGCCGCGGCCAACCCGGCGGCCTTCGCCGCCTCCTGCAAGGCCGTCGTGGAGGACCCGCGCTGGGCCGACGTCTTCGACGGCATCGACATCGACTGGGAGTACCCGAACGCCTGCGGCCTCACCTGCGACACCAGCGGGCCGGCCGCCTTCAAGAACCTGGTGTCCGCCCTGCGCACCGAGTTCGGCTCGAACTACCTGATCACCGCCGCCATCACGGCCGACGGCTCGTCCGGGGGCAAGATCGACGCGGCCGACTACGGCGGCGCCGCCCAGTACCTCGACTGGTACAACGTGATGACGTACGACTACTTCGGCGCCTGGGCGACCACCGGTCCGACCGCCCCGCACTCGCCGCTGACGTCGTACTCCGGCATCCCGACCGCCGGCTTCGACTCCGCCGACGCGATCGCCAAGCTGAAGGCCAAGGGCGTCCCCTCGGCCAAACTGCTGCTCGGCATCGGCTTCTACGGCCGCGGCTGGACCGGCGTCACCCAGTCCGCCCCCGGCGGCACGGCGACCGGCGCGGCACCCGGCACGTACGAGGCGGGCATCGAGGACTACAAGGTCCTGAAGAACTCCTGCCCGGCCACCGGCACCGTCGCGGGCACGGCGTACGCCTACTGCGGCACCCAGTGGTGGTCCTACGACACCCCGTCGACGATCGCCGGAAAGATGACCTGGGCCAAGAACCAGGGCCTGGGCGGCGCGTTCTTCTGGGAGTTCAGCGGCGACACCACCAGCGGCGAGCTGGTGAGCGCCATCAACAGCGGTCTGTCGTAGACGGACCCGGCAACCTAAGCGACGTTGACGCGCTGACCCGGCGGGGCCGCCTCCAGCCACGCGAGGAAACCGGTCAGCGCGTCCTCGCTCATCGCCAGTTCGAGCCGCGTCCCCTGGTGCGTACAGGCGAGGATCACCGCGTCGGACAGCAGCGCCAGCTCCTCCTCACCCTCGGGGAGACGGCGGCCGGCCACCTCGATCGAGGCGCGCTCCAGGACCCGGCGGGGACGGTAGGCGTAGGAGAAGACGCGGTACCACTCGATGCGGTCGCCGTTGTAGCGGGCGACGCCGTAGCTCCAGCCCTTGCCGCTGGTGTCCGGTTTCTCGGGGACGTCCCAGCGCAGGGAGCAGTCGAAGGTGCCGCCGGACCGCTGGATGAGCCGGCGCCGCAGACCGAAGACGAACAGGCCCAGCACCACCAGGGCCACGACGATTCCGCACACAGTCAGAGCGAGGACCATCGACACCGACCTCCTCGTCTCCTAGGTACCGAAATAGGTAACGGAACGGAAAAAACATCCAGATCTGCCTCAGCCGCGGCCGGCTCCGGATCGCTCCGGTGCCGGCCGCGGCTGAGTGACATCACACGGCGGGCTGGGTCAGCTCGCCGCCGCCGCGCGCAGTCGTACGTCCGCGCGCCGCTCGGCGGTGGCATCGCCCGCCGCCTTCGCACGCTCGAGCTCCCGCTCCGCGCGCTGGACGTCGATCTCGTCCGACAGCTCGGCGATCTCGGCCAGCAGCGACAGCTTGTTGTCCGCGAACGAGATGAAACCGCCGTGCACCGCGGCGACGACCGTTCCACCATCACTCGTACGGATGGTCACCGGGCCCGACTCCAGCACACCGAGCAGCGGCTGGTGACCGGGCATGACGCCGATGTCGCCGGACGTGGTGCGCGCGACGACCAGGGTGGCCTCGCCGGACCAGACCTCTCGGTCGGCCGCGACCAGCGCGACGTGCAGCTCAGCAGCCAAGGTGGCTCCTCGGGTCACCACCCGGCGGGTCTGCCGGGTGTTGGTTACAAGTCTAGTGGGCGTGAGAGAGGGGGCGGGACGCGCCCGCCCCCTCCACCGAGCACGGGGCTCAGGAGACGCCCAGCTCCTTGGCGTTGTTCTTGAGGTCCTCAAGACCACCGCACATGAAGAACGCCTGCTCCGGGAAGTGGTCGTACTCGCCGTCGCAGATCGCGTTGAACGCGGCGATCGACTCGTCCAGCGGCACGTCCGAACCGTCCACGCCGGTGAACTGCTTGGCGACGTGGGTGTTCTGGGACAGGAAGCGCTCCACGCGACGGGCACGGTGGACGACGAGCTTGTCCTCCTCGCCGAGCTCGTCGATACCGAGGATCGCGATGATGTCCTGGAGGTCCTTGTACTTCTGCAGGATCGTCTTGACGCGCATGGCGGCGTCGTAGTGCTCCTGCGCGATGTAGCGCGGGTCCAGGATGCGGGACGTGGAGTCCAGCGGGTCCACGGCCGGGTAGATGCCCTTCTCGGAGATCGGACGGGAGAGAACCGTCGTCGCGTCGAGGTGGGCGAACGTGGTGGCCGGGGCCGGGTCGGTCAGGTCGTCCGCGGGGACGTAGATCGCCTGCATCGAGGTGATCGAGTGACCACGGGTCGAGGTGATGCGCTCCTGGAGGAGACCCATCTCGTCGGCCAGGTTCGGCTGGTAGCCCACCGCGGAGGGCATACGGCCGAGCAGGGTCGACACCTCGGAACCGGCCTGCGTGAAGCGGAAGATGTTGTCGATGAAGAACAGCACGTCCTGCTTCTGGACGTCACGGAAGTACTCGGCCATGGTCAGGCCGGCCAGCGCGACGCGCAGACGGGTGCCCGGGGGCTCGTCCATCTGACCGAAGACCAGCGCGGTCTTGTCGATGACGCCCGAGTCCGACATCTCCTCGATGAGGTCGTTGCCCTCACGGGTGCGCTCACCGACACCGGCGAACACGGAGACACCGTCGTGGTTGTTGGCGACGCGGTAGATCATCTCCTGGATGAGCACCGTCTTGCCGACGCCGGCACCACCGAACAGACCGATCTTTCCACCCTTGACGTACGGGGTGAGAAGGTCGATGACCTTGACGCCGGTCTCGAACATCTCGGTCTTCGACTCGAGCTCGTCGAAGTTCGGGGCCTTGCGGTGGATGGACCAGCGCTCGCCGTCGTAGGACTCGTCGACGTTCAGCACCTCGCCGAGGGTGTTGAACACCTTGCCCTTGGTGAAGTCGCCGACCGGGACGCTGATGCCCGTGCCGGTGTCGGTGACGGAGGCCTGGCGGACCAGACCGTCGGTGGGCTGCATGGAGATGGTGCGGACCAGGCCGTCACCCAGGTGCTGGGCGACCTCCAGGGTCAGGATCTTCTTCTCGCCGGCGTTCGCCGGGTCGGCGACCTCGACGTGGAGGGCGTTGTAGATGTCCGGCATCGCGTCGACGGGGAACTCCACGTCGACGACCGGGCCGATGACCCGGGCGACGCGGCCCGTGGCCGTCGCGGTCTCAACAGTGGTGGTCATTAGCGGTCACTCCCCGCGGTCGCGTCGGCCAGGGCGCTCGCGCCACCGACGATCTCGCTGATTTCCTGGGTGATTTCGGCCTGGCGGGCCGCGTTGGCAAGCCGGGAGAGCGTCTCGATGAGCTCTCCGGCGTTGTCGGTGGCCGACTTCATCGCGCGCCGCGTGGCGGCGTGCTTGGAGGCGGCCGACTGGAGCAGTGCGTTGTAGACGCGGCTCTCCACGTAGCGCGGCAGCAGGGCGTCGAGGACGTCCTCCGCCGAGGGCTCGAAGTCGTACAGCGGAAGGAGCTCGTCCTTCGCCGTCGACTCCTCGGCCACCGCTTCGAGGCTGAGCGGCAGCAGACGGTCGCCGAGCGCCGTCTGCGTCATCATCGAGACGAACTCGGTGAAGACGATGTGGATCTCGTCCACGCCGCCGTCGGCCGTCTCCTTCTCGATGGCCTCGATCAGGGGGGCCGCGACCTTCTTGGCGTCCGCGTAGGTCGGCTCGTCGGTGAAGCCCGTCCACGACTCCGCGACCTTGCGCTCACGGAAGTTGTAGTGGGCGAGACCGCGCCGGCCGACGATGTAGGTGTCGACCTGCTTGCCCTCGGCCTCGAGGCCCGACGTCAGCTGCTCCGCGGCCTTGATGGCGTTGGAGTTGAAGGCGCCGGCGAGACCACGGTCGCTCGTCAGGAGCAGCACCGCGGACCGCGTGACCTTCTCGGCCTGCGTGGTCAGCGGGTGCTTCGTGTTCGAGCCGGTTCCGACCGCCGTGACCGCGCGGGTGAGCTCGGTCGCGTAGGGCGTGGAGGCCGCCACCTTGCGCTGCGCCTTGACGACGCGCGAGGCGGCGATCATCTCCATCGCCTTGGTGATCTTCTTGGTCGCGGTGACGGATCGGATGCGACGCTTGTAGACCCGGAGCTGGGCTCCCATGAGTCAGGTCCCTTCCTTACGTCACTTGGCGACGGACGCGGCGTCCTCGCCGAGCAGCTTGCCGTCCGAGGTCTCGAACTGCTTCTTGAAGTCGGCGATCGCGTCGGCCACGGCCGTCAGCGTGTCGTCGGACAGCTTGCCGCCCTCACGGATGGAGGTCATGAGGCCCTGCTCGCTGCGGTGCAGGTACTCCAGCAGCTCCTTCTCGAAGCGGCGGATGTCGGCTACGGGGACGTCGTCCATCTTGCCGGTGGTGCCGGCCCACACCGAGACGACCTGGTTCTCGGTCGACATCGGCTGGTACTGGGCCTGCTTCAGCAGCTCGACCATGCGCTGACCGCGCTCCAGCTGCGCCTTCGACGCGGCGTCCAGGTCGGAACCGAAGGCGGCGAACGCCTCCAGCTCACGGAACTGGGCGAGGTCGACGCGCAGACGGCCGGAGACCTGCTTCATCGCCTTGTGCTGCGCGGAACCACCGACTCGGGAGACGGAGATACCCACGTTCAGCGCGGGGCGCTGACCGGCGTTGAACAGGTCCGACTCCAGGAAGCACTGGCCGTCGGTGATGGAGATGACGTTGGTCGGGATGAACGCCGAGACGTCGTTGGCCTTGGTCTCGACGATCGGCAGACCGGTCATCGAGCCGGCACCCATGTCGTCGGAGAGCTTGGCGCAACGCTCCAGCAGACGGGAGTGCAGGTAGAAGACGTCACCCGGGTAGGCCTCGCGGCCCGGCGGGCGGCGCAGCAGCAGCGACACGGCGCGGTAGGCGTCGGCCTGCTTCGACAGGTCGTCGAAGATGATCAGGACGTGCTTGCCCTCGTACATCCACTGCTGGCCGATGGCCGAGCCGGTGTACGGGGCGAGGTACTTGAAGCCGGCCGGGTCGGAGGCCGGGGCGGCGACGATGGTCGTGTACTCCAGCGCGCCGTTCTCCTCCAGCGAGCGGCGGACCGACGCGATGGTCGAGCCCTTCTGGCCGATGGCGACGTAGATGCAGCGGACCTGCTTGTTCACGTCGCCCGAGCGCCAGTTGTCGCGCTGGTTGATGATCGTGTCGACGGCCAGGGCGGTCTTGCCGGTCTGGCGGTCACCGATGATCAGCTGACGCTGACCACGGCCGATCGGGGTCATCGCGTCGACGGCCTTGTAGCCGGTCTCCATCGGCTCGTGCACCGACTTGCGCTGCATGACCGTGGGGGCCTGCAGCTCGAGGGCGCGGCGGCCGGACGTCTCGATCTCGCCGAGGCCGTCGATCGGGTTGCCGAGCGGGTCGACGACGCGGCCGAGGTAGCCCTCGCCGACGGCCACGGAGAGCACCTCGCCGGTGCGGGTGACCGGCTGCCCCTCCTCGATGCCGCTGAACTCACCGAGGACGATGGCACCGATCTCGCGCTCCTCGAGGTTGAGGGCGAGGCCGAGGGTGCCGTCCTCGAACTTCAGCAGTTCGTTGGCCATGGCCGAGGGCAGACCCTCGACCTTCGCGATGCCGTCGCCGGCAAGGGTGACCGTACCGACCTCCTCGCGCGAGGCCGCGTCCGGCTTGTACGACTGGACGAAGTTCTCCAGCGCGTCCCGGATCTCCTCCGGCCGGATCGTGAGCTCCGCCATCTGGGTTCCCTGCTCTCCTTGTTGGGCCCGAAGTTTCACTTTGGGGGGATGGGGACTCCCCCCTGAAAGAGGTGAATCCTCTGCACGGCCCAACCAGGGCCGCTTGCGTACGTACTGCGGTTGTTGCGTTGCTGCTAGCTCGCCATGCGGCGGGCGGCGTCCTCGATCCGGTCCGCGAGGGAGCCGTTGATGACCTCGTCGCCGACCTGCACCCGGATTCCGCCGAGGACCTCGGGGTCCACGTCGAGGTTGAGGTGCATCTGGCGGCCGTAGAGCTTGGCCAGGGCGGCGCCGAGGCGCTGCTTCTGCCCGTCGCTCAGCGGCACCGCGGAGGTGACGACGGCCACGACGCGGTCGCGGCGCTCGGCGGCGAGCTTGGAGAGGGACTCGAGTCCCGCTTCCAGGCTACGGCCTCGCGGCGCGGTCACGAGGCGCGTCACCAGACGCTCGGTGGCCGCGTCGGCCCGGCCTCCGAGCAGGCTGCGCAGCAGCTCGCCCTTGGCCGAGGCGGTGGCCTTCCGGTTCGTCAGCGCGGCGCGCAGCTCGGTGTTCGAGGAGACGATCCGCCCGAAGCGGAACAGCTCGTCCTCGACGTCGTCGAGCGCGCCGGCCTTCTGCGCGGCGGTGAGGTCGGCGGTGTCCGCCAGCTGCTCCAGCGCGTCCACCAAGTCGCGCGACTGCGACCAGCGGGAGCGCACCAGGCCGGCCACCAGGTCGGCGGTGGTCCCGCTGATCTGGCCGCCGAGCAGGCGCTGGGCCAGCCCGGCCTTGGCCTCGCCGTCCTGCGCCGGGTCGGTCAGGACCCGACGCAGCGACACCTCGCGGTCGAGCAGCGCGGTGACGGCCGCCAGCTCGGCGGCGAGCTGCGCCGCGTCCACGGACGTGGAGTCCGTCAGCGCGTCGAGACGCTCGCGTGCGGCTGCCAGGGCCTCGCGGCTCGCTCCGTTCATCGCGACGCCTCGGCCTTCTCCTCGAGCTCGTCGAGGAAGCGGTCGATGACGCGGCTCTGGCGGGCGTGGTCCTCGAGGGACTCGCCGACCAGCTTGCCGGCCAGCTCGGTGGCCAGCTTGCCGACGTCCTGGCGCAGCGCGGAGGCAGCGGCCTTGCGGTCGGCCTCGATCTGGGCGTGACCGGCGGCGACGATGTCCTCGCGCTGCCGCTGGCCTTCCGCGCGCATCTCGGCGATGAGCGTGGCGCCCTGCTCCTGCGCCTCCTGGCGCAGACGCGCGGCCTCGTGCCGGGCCTCGGCGAGCTGGGCCTTGTACTGCTCGAGGACGCTCTGGGCCTCGGTCTGCGCGGCCTCGGCCTTCTCGATACCGCCCTCGATGGCCTCGCGACGCTCTTCCAGGACCTTGTTGATGGTCGGAAGGAGCTTCTTGGCGAGGAAGCCGAAGACGATGACGAAAGCGATGAGGCCGATGACAACTTCCGGCCACGGCGGGATGAGGGGGTTCTCCTTCTCACCCTCAGCCGCCAGGAAAACCAGGGCGGATGTCACATCAGTGCCTTTCGTCGAAAGGGTCGGTCGTCAGGGCTCGTCTTAGTAGACGAACGGCATGACGAGACCGATGAGGGCCAGCGCCTCACAGAAGGCGAAGCCGAGGATCTGGTTGGCGCGGATCAGACCGGCCGCCTCGGGCTGGCGGGCGAGGGCCTGGGTGCCGTTGCCGAAGATGATGCCAACGCCGACGCCGGGGCCGATGGCCGCAAGACCGTAACCGACGGAACCGAGGTCACCGGTGACAGCAGCAAGGTTGGACATGCCGATTCTTCCTTCTCTTTACGGACCGGTGGGGGTTGGCCACCGGACGACTAGGGGGGTTCGAAGCAGGGGTGCTCAGTGGTGCTCGGCGAGCGCGCCCTGAATGAAGGTGCAGGTCAGGAGGACGAAGACATACGCCTGAACAGCCTGGATGAAGAGCTCGAAGGCCGTCATCACGATGACCATCACGAACGAGACGGCGGAGTAGGCGATGCCGATGCCGTTCAGCATGTACCAGCTGGCGATCGTGAACAGCAGCAGCAGCGTGTGGCCGGCGAACATGTTCGCGAAGAGTCGCACGGCGTGCGTGAACGGGCGGACCAGCAGGTTCGAGAAGAACTCGATGGTCATGGCGAGCGGGAGCACCGGGCCCAGCGACTTGTCGTAGCCGGTGAAGTTCTTGAAGGCGCCGACGAAGCCGTGCCGCTTGAACGTCAGGGAGACCCAGGTGACGTAGACGATCAGGGCCAGGATCGCCGGGTACGCGATGATCGACGTCACCGGGAAGGCGGCGACCGGGATGATCGACCAGAGGTTCATCATCCAGATGAAGAAGAACAGGGAGACGGCGAGCGGGACGTACTTCTCGCCCTCCTTCTTGCCGATCGTCTCGTAGACGACGCCGCGGCGGACGAAGTCGTAGCCCGCCTCGGCGACCATCTGGAGCTTGCCCGGCACGAGCTTGGGCTTGGCGAACGCGGCCCAGAAGAAGCCCACGACGATGATGGAGCCGAGCAGGGCCAGCAGCATCGGCTTGTTGAAGTACAGGCCGTTGCCGTCCGCGTCGCCCCAGAGCGGCTCGAACAGGAACGAGTGCAGGCCCGGAGCCGGGAAGCCACAACCGTCGAACAGGTGGCAGTCGGTCTCGAAGGCGAGCACCTGCGTCGGGTCAGCACTCACCGCGGGCTCCTTCATCGTGGCGCATAGGTACGGCAACCTCGTTGTGTCGGCGCGGCATGCGGCCGCGATTCGGCACGGGACTGGTGTTACGGATGTGGGGGCGGCGTGGGGGCATCTCGCCTCGCGTATGAGCAGGCGTCAGCTCGGATGCCCGCGCCCGCGATGCCGCAGTTGGCACCGGACGATAGCAGGATCTCTCAGACGTCTTTATCCCGGCCCTACCCCTCACGACGAGCGCCCCGACTTCTCGGGCCGGTCGCCCTTCGTGGAGGCGGTCGAGTCGGGCTCGACGTAGAGGATCTTGGCCTTCATGTGGGCCCGCGTCTGCGCGGCGATCCACACGAGGGTGCCGGCGACGAGCGAGACGGCGAAGGCCCGGGGGTGGAACAGCGTCGTGTTCTTGAACGCGGCCAGGAAGATGAACAGCAGCAGGATCTGCGCCGCGTACAGCATCAGCCCCATGGCCTGGAAAAGGTGCGGAAGCGATTTGGCAGTGCGCTGCAGGACGTAGAGACCGAGCCCCATGAACAGGATGACCACCACCGTCGCGACGACGGCGCCCACGGCTCCCTTGCCGCCCGCGACCACACCGCTGACGACGGCGGCAATCGCGCCGACGGCAGCCGTGGGCACGGCGGCCTGGGCCAGGATCCGGACGTCGTTGGACGGCATGGCGGCAACTCCGCTTTCAAAGGGGGCAGGGGTGTCGTCATGGACGAGCGTAGTCCCGGTCCGAGGGGGTGAAGACCTCACACCTTTGGACCGTCGCACTACGGTCCTTCGGCTCTATCCCGGGTTCTCGTGAACCGTATCACAAACTATTTGATGAGGTCTTTACCTGGATGGTGTGCTTGCTGTCACACATGAGAGTGACAGTGCGCGTCTGTGCAGATACAGCGCCCACTTGTCTGGTATTAGGGCGCTTTGCCGCCCCGTGACTTCCCCACGAGTTGGCAATGCTCTCGTCAGATTCTTACCTTGTGGTGCGTGAGGCGGTACGCGAACGAGGTCCCACGGCGGTCGCCCCGTTGACCCCGGAGACGCCGACGGCGACCGGCGTACGCGGCTCCGCCGGCTCCTCGGCCCGCTCCTCTTCCGCCGGGCCGTTGCCCTCGTCCACGACCGCCGCCGCCGTCTCGGGCAGGACCTTGCGGCGCCGGTAGCGCGGCGGCACGAAGGCCTCGGCCCAGCGCGGGGCACGCGGCGTGAAGCGCGGCAGCAGGAGCAGCACCAGCCCGATCGCGCTGAGGATCACGACGCCCAGGACGATCCACATGGACGCCGAGTTGACCGAGTAGGTCAGCGCGCCGAACGCGATCAGCGCCGACCAGAAGTACATGATCAGCACCGAGCGGCTGTGCGAGTGGCCGATCTCCAGCAGCCGGTGGTGCAGGTGCCCGCGGTCCGCCGCGAACGGCGACTGGCCGCGCCAGGCGCGGCGCACGATGGCCAGGATCAGGTCGGCGGCGGGAATCGCGATGATCGTCAGCGGCAGCAGCAGCGGGATGTAGACGGGCACCGTCTGGTGCACGGTGTTGCGCTCCGAACCGGAGAACAGGTTCATCACGTCCGGGTCGACCTGCCCGGTGACGGAGATCGCGCCCGCGGCCAGGACCAGCCCGATCAGCATCGATCCGGAGTCGCCCATGAAGATCCGCGCCGGGTGCATGTTGTGCGGCAGGAAGCCCAGGCACATGCCCATCAGGATCGCCGCGAACAGGGTCGCGGGGGCGGCGGCCTCGATGCCGTACGAGTACCAGATGCGGTAGGCGTACATGAAGAACGCCGCCGAGGCGATGCACACCATGCCGGCGGCCAGGCCGTCCAGGCCGTCGACGAAGTTGACGGCGTTGATGGTGATGACGACCAGCGCCACCGTCAGCAGGGTGCCCTGCCACTGGGTCAGCGCGACCGTGCCGACGCCGGGGATCGGCAGCCACAGGATCGTCAGACCCTGCATGACCATGACGCCGGCGGCGATCATCTGCGCGCCCAGCTTGATCAGGGCGTCGATGTCGAACTTGTCGTCCAGGACGCCGATCAGCCAGATCAGCGCCGCCCCGGAGAGCAGGGCGCGCGGCTCGTTCGACGTCTCGAAGACCTGGTTGAGGTTGGTGAGGTGGTCGGCGACCAGCAGGCCCGTGCACAGTCCGAAGAACATGGCGATCCCGCCGAGCCGCGGAGTGGGTTCCCGGTGCACGTCACGGGCCCTGATCTCCGGCATCGCCCCGGCCACGATCGCGAATTTCCGTACCGGCCCTGTCAGCAGATACGTCACCGCGGCCGTGATGCAGAGCGTCAGCAGGTATTCACGCACGGGCTTCCCCACAGGTCTCGCCGGCCATCTCAGCCCCACACCCTAGCGACGGCCGCATATGGTTGGGGACTTCCGGGTAGCCACGATGGTTGCACGGATGGCTGTACGGATGCGCGGCTACCCCGGTTCAGCCGGGATACGGCGGGAAGGCCCGGGCCAGTTCCCGCACCTCCTCACGCACCGCCCTCACCTCGACGTCGTCCCGCAGCACCCCCGCCATCAGCTTCGCGATCCGGGTCATCTCCTCCTCGCCCATGCCCTGCGTGGTCACCGCGGCCGTGCCCAGCCGCAGGCCGCGGGCGGCGGCCGTGCCCCCGACGGCCGCGCCGTGCGGCAGGGCGCAGCAGTCCAGCACCATCCCGGCCGCCGCCAGCCGGCCCCGCGCGGTGCGTCCGTCGGCGCCGAGGGGCGCCGGGTCGGCGGTGACGAGGTGGGTGTCCGTCCCCCCGGTGGTGACGGCGAACCCCTCGGCCGCCAGCCCGGCCGCGAGAACCCTCGCGTTGGCGACCACCTGATGGGCGTACGCGGCGAACGCCGGTGTTGCCGCCTCGCCGAACGCGACCGCCTTCGCGGCGATCGTGTGCATCTGCGCCCCGCCCTGGGTGAAGGGGAACACGGCCCGGTCCACCCGCTCCGCCAGCTCCGCGCCGCACAGGATCATCCCGCCGCGCGGCCCGCGCAGCACCTTGTGCGTGGTGGCGCAGACGACGTCCGCGTACGGCACCGGGGAGGGTGCCGCTCCCCCGGCGACGAGCCCGATCGGGTGGGCGGCGTCGGCGATGAGGTAGGCGCCGACCTCGTCGGCGACCTCCCGGAAGAAGGCGTGGTCGATGTGGCGGGGGTAGGAGATGGACCCGCACACGATCGCCTTGGGCCGGTGGCTGCGGGCCAGCGTCCGCACCTGCTCGTGGTCGATCAGCCCGGTCTCGGCGTCCACCCCGTAGGGCACGAAGTCGAACCAGCGGCCGGAGAAGTTGGTGCGGGACCCGTGCGTGAGGTGGCCGCCGTCGGGCAGCCCGAGGGCGAGGACGGTGTCCCCGGGGCGCAGCAGCGCGGCGTAGGCGGCCAGCACCGCCGACGACCCGGAGTGGGACTGCACATTGGCGTGGTCGGCGTGGAACAGCGCCCTGGCCCGTTCCACGGCAAGGCGCTCGGCCACGTCGACGATCTCGCAGCCCCCGTGGTGCCGGGCCCCCGGGTAGCCCTCGGCGTACTTGTTGGCCAGGGGGGAGCCGAGTGCCGCCAGCACGGCCGGCGAGGTGAAGTTCTCGGCGGCGATCAGTTGCAGCGACGACGCCTGCCGCTCCCGCTCCCCGAGCAGGATCCCGGCGAGCTCGGGGTCCTGCCGTTGCAGGACGTCGGCCTCTGGGGCATGGGTGACCGGCATGGTGGACTCCGCTGGACTCCGGGGCGGCGACGGTGACGTAGGTCCAATGTAGGCCGGGGAGGCCGGGGACGCCCGGTGTCGGCGATCGCAAGGAAGTCGTGGCGCACGGACCGACCTGAAAGGGGGACGACGGTACGGGGGCGGACACCGGCGGGCGGGGGGCCGCGCGGGACGGACGCCGAAGTACCTCCCGCCGCGCGGGACGGACGCCGCAGGACCGGGCCCCGGGCGGGGCCGACACCGTACCGGTGGGCGGACACCGGCGGGCCGGGGGCCGCGCGGGACGGACGCCGCAGGACCGGGCACCGCGCGGGGCCGACACCGTACCGGTGGGCGGGCGGCCGGCGGACCGGGCCCCTGGCGGGACGGACGCCGAAGAACCTCGCGCCGCGCGGAACCGACGCCGAAGTACCTCCCGCCGCGCGGGGACGGACGCCGCAGGACCGGGCCCCGGGCGGCGCCGACACCGTACCGGTGGGCGGGCGCCGGAGGACCGGGCACCTGGGGGGACGGACGCCGACAGTCGGGTGCCGTAGGAACCGGGCTCCGTGCGAGTGGGCCCACGCGGGACAGGCACCGGAGGGGCCGAGCACCGTACGAGGCGGGCACACCGCGGCGCAGACACCGGAGGGGCCGGGCCCCCGCAGGGCGGACACAGGCAGGACAGGCCCCGGAGGACCGGAGGGGACCGGAGGACCGGAGGACCGGAGGACCGGAGGACCGGAGGACCGAGCGCCGTACGGGACGGACGCCGCGCGAGGCGGGCGCCGCTCGGAGTCGGTGCCGGGCGAGGCAGGCATCACTGCGACTCGGTGCCGCGCGAGGCGGGCGTCGCGCGGAGGCGGGCGTCGGTGGGGGCCGGTGCGGGGTGGTGCCGGGCGGGTGGTGCTACATCCGCGCCGGCACCCCGGTGAGCGCCGTGACGACGGGGTCCAGCGCCTGGTGTATCTCGTCGCCGATCGACCGGAAGAACGGCAGCGGCGCCCCGTACGGGTCGTACACCTCGTCCGCCTCCGCCGTCGGCGCCAGCAGCCAGCCGCGCAGTGCCGCCGCCGCGCGGACCAGGGCGCGGGCGCGCATCACCACACCGTCCTCCAGCGGGGGCAGCGTGGCGGGGTCGATCGCGTCGACCAGACGGGTGAACTCCTTCAGGGTGAAGGTGCGCAGCCCCGCCGAGTGCCCCATGGAGATGACCTGGGCGCGGTGGTCGCGGGTGGCGGTCAGGACGAGGTCGGCCCGGATGACGTGGTCGTCGAGGAGCTCGCGGCCGGTGAAGCCGGAGGCGTCGGCACCGAAGTCGGCCAGCACGGTCTCCGCGTTGGCCTCCATGGGCGCCCCCTCGTGGCCCCAGGTGCCCGCGCTCTCCACGATCAGCCCGCCGCCCAGGATCCCGAGCCGCTGCGACACGAAATGCCGGGTCAGCCGCTCGGTGATCGGCGAGCGGCAGACGTTGCCGGTGCTGACGTGGAGGATGCGGAAGGTGTCGCGCGGGAACCCGAACGTCGTCGTCTCTTCCGCAGCGCGAACTCCGCTGCCTATGCCACGCCCCGCGTCAGGGGCTGTCAATTCGCCACCTCGAGGTCGGGTACGACCTTCCGCAGCTCGTCCTCGCCGATGGCGCCCGCGCGCAGCAGCAGGGGCACGTCGCCGCTGACGTCGACGATGGAGGACGGGACGTTGCCGGGGGTGGGACCGCCGTCGAGGTAGACGGAGACGGAGTCGCCGAGCATCCCCTGGGCGGCGTCGCAGTTCTCCGGCGCGGGGTGGCCCGTGAGGTTCGCCGAGGAGACGGCCATGGGGCCGACCTCGGTCAGCAGCTCGATGGCGACCGGGTGCAGCGGCATGCGCACCGCCACCGTGCCCCGGGTGTCGCCCAGGTCCCACTGGAGGGACGGCTGGTGCCGGGCGACGAGGGTGAGCGCGCCCGGCCAGAAGGCGTCGACCAGCTCCCAGGCCAGCTCCGAGAAGTCGGTGACGAGACCGTGGAGCGTGTTCGGGGAGCCGATCAGGACGGGGGTGGGCATGTTGCGGCCCCGGCCCTTGGCCTCGAGCAGGTCGCCCACGGCCTCCTTGGAGAACGCGTCGGCGCCGATGCCGTAGACCGTGTCGGTGGGGAGGACCACCAGCTCGCCGCGGCGGACGGCGGACGCGGCCTCGCGCAGACCCGTCACGCGGTCGGTCGCGTCATTGGTGTCGTATCGCCGAGCCATGTCTAGCGGGCCTCCTCGTGCACGTACTGCTGGGGGTGGGAATGCGGGGTGGCGCTCACGGCAGTGCCTTGCGGGCCGTCGCGAAGCGCGGGCGGTTGTTGAGGTCGGGGTGGTCGGCCGCGTCGGCCCAGCCCCGCTCCTCGGTGAAGATCCACGGCACCTGGCCGCCCTGGGTGTCGGCGTGCTCGATCACGACGACGCCGCCGGGGCGCAGGAGCCGGTGTGCGGTCCGTTCCAGACCGCGGATGAGGTCGAGGCCGTCCTCGCCGGAGAACAGGGCCATGTCGGGGTCGTAGTCCCGCGCCTCGGGGGCGACGTACTCCCACTCGGTGAGCGGGATGTACGGCGGGTTGGAGATGACCAGGTCGACCTGGCCGTCGAGGTCCGGGAAGGCCGTCAGGGCGTCGCCCTGGCGCAGGTCGACCCTGGACCCCTCCACGTTCTTGCGGGTCCACACCAGGGCGTCCTCGGACAGCTCCACGGCGTGCACGCGCGAGCGCGGCACCTCCTGGGCGAGGGCCAGCGCGATGGCGCCGGAGCCGCTGCACAGGTCGACGATGCACGGCTCGACGACGTCCATCGCCCGGACGGCGTCTATGGCCCAGCCGACCACGGACTCGGTCTCCGGCCGCGGCACGAAGACGCCCGGCCCGACCTGGAGCTCCAGGTAGCGGAAGTAGGCCCGCCCGGTGATGTGCTGGAGCGGCTCGCGCTGCTCGCGCCGGGCGATGACCTCCCAGTACCGGGCGTCGAAGTCGGAGTCCTTCACGGAGTGGAGTTCGCCGCGCTTCACGCCGTGCACGAACGCGGCGAGCTCCTCCGCGTCGTTGCGCGGCGAGGGCACGCCGGCGTCGGCCAGCCGCTGGGTGGCCTGGGCCACCTCCGCGAGCAGCAGGTTCACGCAAGTCCTCCGTGTCGTACTCGTCGTGCGTACGTGCGCCTTACGCGGCGGCGAGCTTCGCCGCCGAGTCCGCGTCGACGCAGGCCTGGATCACCGCGTCGAGGTCGCCGTCCAGGACCTGGTCCAGGTTGTAGGCCTTGAAGCCGACCCGGTGGTCGGAGATGCGGTTCTCCGGGAAGTTGTAGGTGCGGATCTTCTCGGAGCGGTCGACGGTGCGGACCTGGCTGCGCCGGGCGTCCGCCGCCTCCCGCTCCGCTTCCTCCTGCGCCGCCGCGAGGAGCCTGGAGCGCAGGATACGCATCGCCTGCTCCTTGTTCTGCAACTGGCTCTTCTCGTTCTGGCAGGAGGCGACGACTCCGGTGGGAAGGTGCGTGATGCGCACGGCGGAGTCGGTGGTGTTGACGGACTGGCCGCCGGGCCCGGAGGAGCGGTAGACGTCGATGCGCAGGTCGTTGGCGTTGATCTCGACGTCGACCTCCTCGGCCTCGGGCGTGACGAGCACACCGGCCGCGGAGGTGTGGATCCGGCCCTGGGACTCGGTCGCCGGGACGCGCTGCACCCGGTGCACCCCGCCCTCGTACTTCAGCCGCGCCCAGACGCCCTGGCCGGGCTCGGTGGCGCCCTGGCCGCCCTTGGTCTTCACGGCGACCTGGACGTCCTTGTAGCCGCCCAGCTCGGACTCG
Organism: Streptomyces sp. NPDC088812; assembly: GCF_044750285.1. Lineage (NCBI taxonomy): Bacteria > Bacillati > Actinomycetota > Actinomycetes > Kitasatosporales > Streptomycetaceae > Streptomyces > Streptomyces sp. NPDC088812. Next base: position 52,410 of record NZ_JBIVJP010000011.1, read on the forward strand.
GTGGCGTCGATGATCTCGGTCTTCCAGCCGACGCGCTCGGCGTAGCGCAGGTACATGCGCAGCAGGTCGCCCGCGAAGAGCGCGGACTCGTCGCCGCCGGCGCCCGCCTTGATCTCCAGGATGACGTCCTTGTCGTCGCTCGGGTCCCTCGGCACCAGCAGCAGGCGGAGCTTCTCCGTCAGCTCCTCGCGCTGCTTCTCCAGCTCCTTGACCTCGGCGGCGAAGTCCGGGTCGGCGGCGGCGAACTCGCGCGCGGTGTCGATGTCGTCACCGGTCTGCTTCCAGGAGCGGAACGTGGCGACGATCGGGGTGAGCTCGGCGTAGCGCTTGTTCAGCCTGCGCGCGTTGGCCTGGTCGGCGTGGACCGACGGGTCGGCGAGCTTCGTCTCCAGGTCGGCGTGCTCACCGACGAGTTCCTCGACGGCCTCGAACATCTCTGGCTCCTGTGCTGCGTACGGAAGGGAAGGCGGGCGACCAAAAACGCCGGTCCCGGCGCTCCCCGGACGGGGTGCGGCCGTGGACCGGCGACAGGACCTTTCGGCCCCGGGGGCTCGCTACTTCTTGGAGCCGGCGGCCTTGCCGAAGCGGGCCTCGAAGCGGGCCACACGGCCACCGGTGTCGAGGATCTTCTGCTTGCCCGTGTAGAACGGGTGGCACTCGGAGCAGACGTCGGCCCGGATGGTGCCGGACTCGATGGTGCTACGGGTGGTGAACGACGCGCCGCAGGTGCAGCTGACCTGCGTCTCGACGTACTCGGGGTGGATGTCGCGCTTCAAGGTGTCTCCTAGGTTTCGGGAGGGCGCCGGGTCGCGGTCGCGGGATGCGACAGCGTGAACCGGAGCCGACGTACCAGTCTGCCAGGACTGGCGCCATCCCCCAAAACCGGGGGCCGCCGTCGTCTATTCCCCGGGGCCCCGGAACCGCTCCGAAACCGCCCCGCACCCCTCACGGGGCGCCGACCACGTCCTGCGCCTCGCCGGTGGCCGTGCCCCGGGTGGCCGTCCCGGGGATGGGCCGGTCGTCCCGGAGGGCCGTCCAGACCTGCCGGGCCTGCTGCTCCCGGACGACGACCCGGTTGGGGTCGGCCGGGTCGTACCGGACGGGCAGGGTGACCATCGTCATGCGGGACGCGCCGATGTCCCGGAGGCCGTTCGCGAAGGACATCAGGGCGTTGAGGGAGCCGAGGCCGGAGTCGGTGGTGAGGGTCTTGGTGGCGGTGTCGGCGAGGTCGTAGAGCCGGGTGCCGCCGGTGAACAGGCCGATCCTCCCGACCTGCTCGGCCAGGGCCTTGAGGAAGGCCTGCTGGAGCTGGATGCGGCCGAGGTCGGAGCCGTCGCCGACGCCGTGCCGGGTGCGGACCAGGGCGAGGGCCCGCTCGCCGTCCAGCCGGTGCGTGCCGGCCTTCAGGTCCAGGTGGCTGTCGGGGTCCCGGATGTCCTGGGTGGTGGTGACCTCGACCCCGCCGAGCTCGTCGACCAGCGTGCGGAAGCCGGCGAAGTCGACCTCCAGGTAGTGGTCCATGCGCAGCCCGGTGAGCGACTCGACGGTCTTCACCGCGCAGGCCGCGCCGCCGGTGGTGTACGCCGAGTTGAGCATGACGTCCGTCGCGGCGGGGTGGGTGGCGCCCTCGGCGTCGGTGCACGCCGGGCGGTCGACGAGGGTGTCGCGCGGGAGGGAGACCACGCCGGCCTCCGTGCGGCCCTCGTACACGTGGACGATCATCGCTGTGTCGGAGCGGGCGCTGCCGTCGTCGGTGCCGCCGCCGAGCTTCCCGTTGGGGCCGGAGCGGGTGTCCGAGCCGAGGACGAGGATGTTCTCGGAGCCGTTGTCGGCCTTGGCGGGGCGGTCGGCGCCCAGCAGGCGGTCGATGTCGACGCTGGCGATGTTGCCGTTGAGCCGGACGTAGAGGTAGCCCGTCCCGGTGCCGCCGAGGGCGACGATGCCCGCCGCCGTCCATGCCGCGGCCGTCAGGGCCCAGCGGCGCCGGCCCGGCGCGCCGCCGGGCTTGTGCGTGCTCTCGGCCGGCATGGTCTCCTCGCGTCTCGACGTCTGTCGGATCGTCGCTCCGTCGTCGCTCCGTCGAACGGTCGCCCTTTCCGGTCGGTTACCCGCGGGGGGTCGGGTCAGGCCTGCTCCCCGCCGGGGGGTGCGGCCCCTTCCGCACCATCGTCCCTCCGCCCCACCCGGGGCGACATTCGAAGGGCCGCGCAACGGACCGCGCCCGGCCTGGAGGAGGCCGGGCGCGGGAACGCGGTCGGACGGACGGCGGCGGGGCGGAGCGGGGCGCACCCCGCTCTCACCGGCGACGTGAACGACGTCAGACGACCTCGGACGACCTCGGACGACGTCAGGCGACGTCAGGCGAAGAGGTCGTACTGCTTGAACGACGTACCGAGCGAGATCCGCGCGGCGAAGGCCGCGGTGCTCGCCTTGCCGGTGCCCTTGTACAGGTAGAGCGTGCCGGCGGGGGTCCGGGCCAGGAAGTCGGCGATGCCGTCGCCGCTGACGTCACCGACGGCGTCGAAGGCGTTGTACGTCGTCTTGGTCCAGGTCGTCACCTTGATCCGCGCGCCGAACGCGGTGGTGCCGGCGGTGCCGGTGCCCGGGTACAGGTACACCGCGCCGGTGCTGGAGTTGCGGGCGATCAGATCGGTCTTGCCGTCGCCCGTGAAGTCGCCGTGGCCGCGCACGACGTCGTACTGGCTCCAGCCGCTGCCGACCTTCACGGGCGCGGAGAAGGCGCCGGTGCCCTTGCCGGGGTAGATCCACAGGATGCCGGAGGCGTCGACGGCGAGCATGTCCGGCAGGTAGTCGCCGGTGACGTCACCGGGGGTGACGATCGTCCGGCGGGTCTTCCAGTTGTCGCCGATCAGCTTGGTGGCCCAGGTGCCGCTGGAGGGCACGTAGTGCTTCCAGAAGACATCGCCGTCGGAGGCGCGGCGCAGCATCAGGTCCTGGTAGCCGTCCCGGTCGAGGTCGGTCTGGAGGACGAGGTTGTAGCCGCTCCAGGTGCCCCAGGACTCGCGGGCGGCCAGCGAGGTGCCCTTGGAGTCGATCTCGTACCCGGTCTTCGTGGAGGAGTTGCGCACCCACAGGTCGGCCAGGTGGTCGCCGCTGAGGTTGGTGTCGTCGACGCGCGGATAGACCGGGATGACGTACGTGGACATCTTGGCGAAGACGCTGTAGGCGCCGCTCTCGACGCAGTCCTTCACGCCCCAGGAGACGACGCCGACGATCCTGTCCTCGCCGGCGGCGTTCTTGACGACGAGCGGGCCGCCGGAGTCGCCGTTGCAGGCGGAGGTGGTGCCGGTGTCGCTGCCGGTGGCGGGCTCGCCCGCGCACACCATGTGGCCCTTGATGTAGTCGGCGCCGTAGGCGGCCGTGCAGGCGGCGTTGGACTGGATCGGCAGCTCGGCGGCCTTCAGGGTCTCGGAGATGTCCTGCGTGGCGGAGCTGGTGCGGCCCCAGCCGTAGACCGTGGCCGTGGTGCCCGCCGCGTAGGACGCGGAGTCCAGGTTCGTCGTCATCCGGATCGGCGTGGCCTTGACCGGGGCGGGCAGCGTCAGGACGGCGACGTCGTTGTCGATGGTCGTCGCGCTGTACGACGGGTGGTTCCACTGGCGCCAGACGCCCATGGCGGTGCCGCCGTGCAGGTCGCCGTCCGCGGAGATCAGCTGCGCGGTGCCGGTGACGACGAACCCGTTGGCGTGCCAGTCGTAGCCCTTGACGCAGTGCGCGGCGGTGAGGATCTTCGTCGGGGCGACGACCGTGCCGCCGCAGAAGAAGCCGATGTCGTCGCTGGTGCTGGTGGTGCCCCGGTCGTCGCCGTACCAGAGCTGGGCCATCCACGGCGCGGTGGTGAGGGTCGTCGTGGTGCCGCCGATGATCTTCGCGTCGACGCTGCCGGTGCTGCTGCTCTCGCTGCTGCTCTCGGTGCTCTCGGTGCTGCTCTCGCTGCTGCCGGCGCTCAGGGACGCCTTGGAGGTCTCTCCGGGGGTGTCGTCACCGGCGACGGCGACGGCGGCGAGCTCCTGGAGCGCCTCGGACGACAGCCCCGTGCCACGGGCGGGCGCCGGCGGGGCCTCCGCCGCCTGGGCGGTCGACAGGAACAGCGCGCCGGCGACGGCGGCGGCGACCGCGGTCGCGGCGACGGGCAGGGCGATCCGTATCCGGCGTCTGTGCCGGTTGCCCCCGGGCGTGGGTGTGCCCACAAGTCCCCCCTCGGGATCAGATGTTCACGGAGTACACGGTCGAATACATGACCGAAGGGCGTGATCGTACCCTGCCGCTGAACAGCGAAAGGGCCGCCCCCCGAGGGGGACGGCCCTGACGCGCCCGAAGGGGGCGCGGAACTGCATCGCCTGTGCGACGCCCTCCGGCTCTCCGAGCGGAGCGACTAGTCGCCGTTGCCCGGCGTCGGCGTCGTCTTCTGGATCTGCATCAGGAACTCGACGTTCGACTTCGTCTGCTTCATCTTGTCGAGCAGCAGCTCGATCGCCTGCTGCTGGTCGAGCGCGTGCAGCACCCGGCGCAGCTTCCAGACGATGCCGAGCTCCTCGGCACCGAGCAGGATCTCCTCCTTGCGGGTGCCGGACGCGTCGACGTCCACCGCCGGGAAGATGCGCTTGTCGGCGAGCTTCCGGTCGAGCTTGAGCTCCATGTTGCCGGTGCCCTTGAACTCCTCGAAGATCACCTCGTCCATGCGGGAGCCGGTGTCGACGAGCGCCGTGGCCAGGATGGTGAGCGAGCCGCCGTCCTCGATGTTGCGCGCGGCGCCGAAGAACCGCTTCGGCGGGTACAGCGCGGTCGAGTCGACACCACCGGACAGGATGCGGCCGGAGGCGGGCGCGGCCAGGTTGTAGGCACGGCCCAGGCGGGTGATGGAGTCGAGCAGCACGACGACGTCGTGGCCCAGCTCCACCAGGCGCTTGGCGCGCTCGATGGCGAGCTCGGCGACCGTGGTGTGGTCCTCGGCGGGGCGGTCGAAGGTCGAGGAGATGACCTCGCCCTTGACCGACCGCTGCATGTCGGTGACCTCTTCCGGACGCTCGTCGACCAGGACGACCATCAGGTGGCACTCGGGGTTGTTGTGGGTGATCGCGTTGGCGATCGCCTGCATGATCATGGTCTTGCCGGTCTTCGGCGGGGCCACGATCAGACCGCGCTGGCCCTTGCCGATCGGCGACACGAGGTCGATGATCCGGGTCGTCAGCACACCCGGGTCGGTCTCCAGGCGGAGGCGGTCCTGCGGGTAGAGCGGGGTGAGCTTGTTGAACTCCGGTCGGCCGCGGCCGTGTTCGGGCGCCATGCCGTTGACGGAGTCCAGGCGCACCAGCGCGTTGAACTTCTCGCGCCGCTCGCCTTCCTTCGGCTGACGGACCGCGCCGGTGAGGTGGTCGCCCTTGCGCAGGCCGTTCTTGCGGACCTGGGCGAGGGAGACGTACACGTCGTTGGGGCCCGGCAGGTAGCCCGACGTACGGATGAAGGCGTAGTTGTCGAGGATGTCCAGGATGCCCGCGACGGGGATCAGGACGTCGTCGTCGGCGATCTGCGGCTCGACGGTGCCGATCTCGTCGCGGCCACGGCGGCCACGGCGGTCGCGGTAGCGGCCGCGACGGCCCCGGCGGCCGCCCTCGAAGTCGTCGTCGTCCTGCGGACCGGCGTTCCGGTCCTGGCGGCCGCCGCCCTGCTGCTGGCTCTGCTGCTGGCGCTGACCGCCCTGGCCCTGCTGGTCGTCGCCCTTGCCGCGGCGGTCGCGGTCGCGGTCACGGCCGCGCTCGCGGCGGTCGCGGCGGCGGCCCTCGGCGCCGTCGGCGTCGGTCTTGCCGTCGGCCTGCGGCTGGGCGGCCTGCTCGGCCTGGACCGGGGTCTCGGCCTTGGGGGCGCTCTTCGCCTCGGCCGTGACGGTCTCGGGGCTGCCCGCCTCGGCGGTGGCGCGGCGACGGCGGCGCTCGGTGGGGGCGTCGTTCCCCCCGGCCGGCTGGCCGGGGATCTCGATCTGCTGCTGGGCCACGGCCTTCTCGGCGGGAGCCTCGGCCGGGGCGGCGTCCGCCTTCTTCTCGGCGGCGTCCTCGCCCGTGCGCGCCTTGGAGGTGGCGCGGCGCTTCGGCTTGGTCTCGGCGGGGGCTTCGGCCTTCGCGGCCGGGGCGCCACCGGAAGCCTGCGCCTCCTTGATGACCTCGATCAGCTGGCTCTTGCGCATGCGCGCGGTGCCCCTGATGCCGAGGCCGGATGCGACCTGCTGCAGCTCGGCCAGCACCATGCCCTCGAGGCCGGTACCGCGGCGCCGCCGGGAGCCGGCACCGGTGGCAGGCGCGGAGGCGTCCGTGGCGGGCGCGGCAGCGGTCTCCTCGACACGTGCGCCCATCAGATCGGTGGTGTCGCTCACGAAGGGTCCTTCCCTGGAGCGGACGTCGGCCTGTCTGGCTCGGCGACCGGTTGTGCTGTCCGACTTCGGTCCTTGCTGTGGCGAAGCCGGGGCGGTGGTCCGCCAAAGCGGCGGAAGAGATTTCTGGTGATGGCGCTTCCTCGACGAGCCGTGACACCCGGTGTCACGTGGCGCGGTCGCACCGATTCCGGAGCGTGCCCGGCAGACCGCTCAGCGTCGCTGTACGGCGTACTGCCCAGGTACGACGTACGGAACACAGTGCGGCTTGGGGAGCTCCCGGAAGAATGTCTGTCCCGGACGGGGACACGAAGCACCTCGCCATGGTGGGGTCGGGTGCAGACTTGAGGTTAACACTACCGGATCCAACAAACATTCCCCCTCTCGAAATCCGGCAACCGTGTGTCAGGGCGCGAGCGGGAGCACGCTCGCGCCCCGCAGGTCCAGGCTCAGCCGGTTGGCGGCCCAGTCCTCGCCGGCCAGGGCTTCGACCTTGTCGGCCGTGCCCGCGTCGGCCAGCGCCATCACGGTGGGGCCGGCGCCGGAGATCACCGCGGGGATCCCGTCGGCGCGCAGCCGCTCCACCAGCGCCGCGCTCTCCGGCATGGCGGGCGCGCGGTACTCCTGGTGGAGGCGGTCCTCGGTGGCGGGCAGCAGCAGCTCGGGGCGCCGGGTCAGGGCCTCGACGAGCAGGGCGGCGCGGCCCGCGTTGGTGGCGGCGTCGACGTGCGGCACGGTGCGCGGGAGCAGACCGCGGGCGGTCTCGGTCAGAACCGGCTTACCGGGCACGAAAACCACCGGAACGATGGAATCGGAGGGCTCCATCCTGATGGCCCGCGCGGCGCCCGCCTCCATCCAGGAGAGGGTGAAGCCGCCGAGCAGACAGGCCGCGACGTTGTCGGGGTGGCCCTCGATCTCGGTGGCGAGCTCCAGCAGGGCGGTGTCGTCGAGCTTGGACTCGCCGCCTATGGCCACGGCGCGGGCGGCGACGATGCCGGCGCAGATGGCGGCGGAGGAGGAGCCGAGGCCGCGGCCGTGCGGGATGCGGTTGGCACAGACGATCTCCAGGCCGCGCGGCTGGCCGCCCAGGGCGTCGAAGGCGGTGCGCAGGGAGCGGACGAGGAGGTGCTTCTCGTCGCGCGGCAGCGTCTCGCTGCCCTCACCCGCGATGTCGATGTGCAGCCCGGAGTCGGCCACCCGGACGACGACGTCGTCGTAGAGCCCCAGCGCGAGGCCCAGGGCGTCGAAGCCCGGACCGAGGTTGGCGCTGGTGGCGGGGACGCGCACCCGGACGGCGGCGGCGCGGAACGCTGGACCGGCCATCGCTCGTTGACTCTCCTTGAGCTGCGTGATGGTCGAATGACATTCGATGACGTACGAGGACCCGCGGGCCGCCGTGTACGGCGGCGCGGCCCCGTCACCGGCCGCGCGCTATGCACGGGCATATGCGGGGCGGGTTCGGTACAGCCTATCGAAGGAAGGTTCTGTGGCGACATAGGGCGCACAGGCGGCGCACGATGCGTGTCGCAAGCCCCCCGTGCACCCCTGACGAGGACACCCCGGTGGGGGTGCCCCCGAAGGGGTGCCCGGCTCGTCGGGCCCGGCCCGTCAGGCCCGGCCCGTCAGGCGAGGCCGGTCGGGCGAGGCTCGTCAGGCGAGGCCGAGGCGCGCGGCCGCGGTCACCGCGTCGACGGGGACGGTGACCGGCTGCGGTGCGCCGGCGACGGCCCAGTCGGGGTCCTTCAGGCCGTTGCCGGTGACGGTGCACACGATCGTCTGCCCCGGGTCCACCTTGCCCTGCTCGGCGGCCTTGAGCAGACCGGCCACGGACGCGGCGGACGCGGGCTCCACGAAGACGCCCTCCTGCGCGGCCAACAGCCGGTAGGCGCGCAGGATCTCACGGTCCGTCACCTCGTCGATGAGGCCGCCGGAGTCGTCCCGCGCCGCCAGCGCGTACTGCCAGGAGGCGGGGTTGCCGATCCGGATCGCGGTGGCGATGGTCGACGGGTCCTTGACCACCTCGCCGCGCACGATCGGGGCGCTGCCGGACGCCTGGAAGCCCCACATCCGGGGGGTCTTCGCGGCCACGCCGTCGGCGGCGTACTCCCGGTACCCCTTCCAGTACGCGGTGATGTTGCCCGCGTTGCCGACCGGCAGGACATGGATGTCCGGCGCGTCGCCGAGCATGTCCACGATCTCGAACGCGGCCGTCTTCTGGCCCTCGATCCGCACCGGGTTGACCGAATTGACCAGCGCCACGGGGTAGTTGTCGCTCAGCTCGCGGGCCAGCGTGAGGCAGTCGTCGAAGTTGCCGTCGACCTGGAGGATCTTCGCGCCGTGCACGAGGGCCTGCCCCATCTTGCCCAGGGCGATCTTGCCCTGCGGGACCAGGACGGCCGAGACCATGCCGGCGCGTACCGCGTACGCGGCGGCGGAGGCGGAGGTGTTGCCGGTGGAGGCGCAGATGACCGCCTTCGCACCCTCCTCCTTGGCCCGGGTGATGGCCATGGTCATGCCGCGGTCCTTGAAGGACCCCGTCGGGTTCGCGCCCTCGACCTTGAGATGGACCTCGCAGCCGGTGCGCTCGGAGAGCACCTGCGCGGGCACGAGGGGCGTGCCGCCCTCGCGGAGCGTCACGACGGGCGTGCTGTCGGATACCGGCAGCCGGTCCCGGTACTCCTCGATGATTCCGCGCCACTGGTGGGTCATTGCTGGTTACTCTCCTTCAACCCGCATGATGCTGGCGACACCCCGCACGGTGTCGAGCTTGCGCAGCGCCTCGACGGTCCCGGTCAGGGAGGCGTCGGACGCGCGGTGGGTGACGACGACGAGGGAGGCGTCGTCGCCCCCGTCCTGTCGTCCTTGCTGGCGCACCGTATCGATGGATACGCCGTGCTCGGCGAACACGGTGGCCACCTGGGCGAGAACGCCCGGTTTGTCCGCCACGTCGAGGCTGATGTGGTAGCGGGTGACCACATCTCCCATCGGCGAGACGGGCAGGGCGGCGTACGCCGACTCGCCGGGCCCCGTCGCCCCGCTGAGCCGGTTGCGGCACACGGCGACGAGGTCGCCGAGCACGGCGGAGGCGGTGGGCGCACCGCCCGCGCCGGGGCCGTAGAACATCAGCTGTCCCGCCGCGTCCGACTCCACGAACACGGCGTTGTACGCGCCGCGCACGGAGGCGAGCGGGTGGGTCAGCGGAATCATGGCGGGGTGCACCCGCGCGGTGACGGACCCCCCGTCGGCCGCCCGCTCGCAGATGGCGAGCAGCTTGATGGTGCAGCCCATCTCCCGGGCGGAGACGAAGTCGGCCGCGGTGACCTCGGTCATGCCCTCGCGGTAGACGTCGTCGAGGCGCACGCGCGTGTGGAAGGCGATCCCGGCGAGGATGGCGGCCTTGGCGGCGGCGTCGAAGCCCTCGACGTCGGCGGTCGGATCGGCCTCCGCGTACCCGAGGGCGGTGGCCTCGTCCAGCGCCTCCTGGTACCCCGCCCCCGTGCTGTCCATCTTGTCGAGGATGAAGTTGGTCGTGCCGTTGACGATGCCCATCACCCGGTTGATCTTGTCGCCGGCGAGGGACTCGCGCAGCGGCCGGATCAGCGGGATGGCGCCGGCGACGGCGGCCTCGTAGTAGAGGTCCTCGCCGTGCTCGTCCGCGGCCGCGTGCAGGGCGGCGCCGTCCTGGGCGAGCAGCGCCTTGTTCGCGGAGACGACGGAGGCGCCGTACTCAAACGCGGTGGTGATGAGGGTGCGGGCGGGTTCGATGCCCCCGATGACCTCGACGACGACGTCGATGTCGCCGCGCTTGACGAGCGCGGTGGCGTCGGTGGTGACCAGGGACGGGTCGATGCCCTCGCGCACCCGGGAGGGCCGCCGCACCGCGACGCCCGCCAGTTCGACGGGGGCGCCGATCCTCGCGGCGAGGTCGTCGGCGTGCGTCGTCATGATGCGCGCCACCTCTGAGCCGACCACTCCACAGCCCAGCAGCGCCACCTTCAGCGGACGCGTACGCATCATCCGACCTCGTTTCCTCATACCGTCTACGGTTGCTCCAGTCTCACTCACCGGACCGCAGTTTCTGTCCTCGGTCCGGATCGTGAGACATTGATTTCATTTCCACAGGGGCGGCAGACAGGAGATCTTCCGCCCCGGCGTCCACGGGAATTCTCCCGCCCTCCCGGCGTCCCCCGCCTCATCCGACGTCGAGCCGCAGCAGGTCCTCCTCGGTCTCGCGCCGGACGACGACCCGCGCCTCGCCGCCGTGCACGGCGACGACGGGCGGACGCAGGACGTGGTTGTAGTTGCTCGCCATGGACCGGCAGTACGCCCCCGTGGCGGGCACCGCGATCAGGTCACCCGGTGCCAGGTCACCCGGCAGGAAGGCGTCCTTCACGACGATGTCCCCGCTCTCGCAGTGCTTGCCGACCACGCGGACCAGCATCGGCTCGGCGTCGGAGGTCCGGGAGACCAGGGCGACGCTGTATTCGGCGTCGTAGAGCGCGGTACGGATGTTGTCGGACATGCCGCCGTCGACGGAGACGTAGGTGCGCAGCCCGTCGAGGGGCTTGATGGTGCCGACCTCGTACAGCGTGAAGGCGGTCGGGCCGACGATGGCGCGCCCCGGCTCGACGGAGATCCGCGGCGTGCGCAGGCGGGCGGCCTCGCACTCGCGCGTCACGATCTCGGTGAGCGCCTTGGCGATCTCGTGCGGCTCGCGGGGGTCGTCGTCGCTGGTGTACGCGATCCCGAGCCCGCCGCCGAGGTCGATCTCCGGCAGTTCCACCCCGTGCTCGTCGCGGACGTCCTTCAGCAGGCCGACGACCCGGTGGGCGGCGACCTCGAAGCCGGACATGTCGAAGATCTGCGACCCGATGTGGCTGTGGATGCCGATCAGCTCCAGCCCGTCGAGCTGGAGAGCACGCCGTACGGCCTCGGCGGCCTGCCCGCCGGCCAGCGGGATGCCGAACTTCTGGTCCTCGTGGGCGGTGGCGATGAACTCGTGGGTGTGGGCTTCCACCCCGACGGTGATCCGGATCTGCACCCGCTGCCGCCTGCCCAGCGACTGGGCGATGTGCGCCACCCGCACGATCTCCTGGAAGGAGTCGAGCACGATCCGCCCGACACCCGCCTCCACCGCGCGGCGGATCTCCGCCACCGACTTGTTGTTGCCGTGGAAGGCGATGCGGTCCGCGGGCATGCCCGCGGAGAGGGCGGTGGCCAGCTCGCCGCCGGAGCAGACGTCGAGGTTGAGCCCCTCCTCGTGCAGCCACCGCACGACGGCGCGGGACAGGAAGGCCTTCCCGGCGTAGAAGACGTCGGCGTCGCCCCCGAAGGCGACGCGCCACGCCCGTGCCCGCGCCCTGAAATCGGCCTCGTCGAGGATGTACGCCGGCGTGCCGTGCTGCTCGGCGAGCGTCTTGACGTCGACCCCGCCGACGGTGACGACGCCGTCGGCGGTGCGGGTGACGGTCTGCGCCCACACCTTGGGGTCGAGGGTGTTGAGGTCGGCGGGCGGGGCCGCGTGGTGCCCTTCGGGGAGGACGTCGGCGTGACGGGGCCCGGCGGGGTGTGCGGAACGGCTCATCGTGAACGTGCTCTTTCAGAGGTGATCGGGTGCGTCGATGCCGAGCAGGGTCAGGCCGCCGGCCAGCACCGTCCCGGCGGCTTCGGCGAGCGCGAGCCGGGCGCGGTGGGCGGCCGAGGGTTTCTCCTCACCGCGGGGCAGGACGGTGGGCAGCAGGACGAGGGTGGCGTCCGCGAGGGCGACCAGGTGCCGGGTGAGGCGGGAGGGCGTGGCGATGCCGTCCGGGTGCGGAAGGGCGGCGACGGTGGCGAGGACCCTGGGGTGGTCGGCGAGCAGGGCGACGAGTTCCCGGACGGACGCCGCGCCGAGGTCGTCGTGACCGTCGTGACCGTCGTGACCGTCGGGGTCGCCTGGGTCGCCGGGCTCGGCGGTGAACCCCAGGTCGGCGGCGTTGCGAGCGAGGGCGCGGGTGCGGGCGTGGGCGTACCGGACGCGGAAGAGCGGATTGCCCTCCCGCTGGACCAGATGGTCGGCGCTGACGCGGGGCCGGTCGTGCGGGGCGGGGTGGAGCAGAGCCCACTGAACGGCGTCGGGCCCGAGCGGAGCGGGGTCCTCCGGGGCGGGGACGGGTCGCAGGTTGACCGGCTCGCGATGCCCGACCTCGACGCGCCCGCCCTGCGAGCCGACGATCCGGGCGAGCGCGTCGGCGAGGACCTCGGCGCGCACGTCGAAGGGCACCCGCAGCTCGACGACGCGCCCGGCGAGGGTGTCGCCGTGCCCGTAGCGGCCCCCCTCTTCCCGTATCCGCTCGACGAGCGCGACGGCGGCGGCCGTGTGATCGACCCTGATGTTGAGGAACCCCGGCCCGGTGATCTCGACCCCGGTGACACCGGCCTCGCCCGCCAGATGGGCCCGCAGCACCTCCGCGACCCGCAACGGCGGCTGCCCGGCGGGACGCGCGAGCTGGAGGGCGATGTTGGTGGCGTAGTCCCCGCTCCCCCCGGGCCCGGGGGGCCCGACCACGGCCCGCGACGGCACGGCCACCCCCAGCTCCCCGGCATCGACAGCACGACGCACCGCGTGCAGCACGGTACGGGACAGCTCGACGGGGGTCACGGGACAAGCGTAGGGGAGGAGGGGGGTGGGTAGGCGAGCCGGTTTGGGGAGGGTCCGGGATGTGGACGGTGGCCGGGGGCCCGCCCTACTCGGAGCCGGACAGGTTCCCCGTCACACTCCCCGCCCCTGCCCCTGTTCCTGTTCCCGTCCCCGCCCCCACGCCACCCTCCACTCCCCCGCCGCTCTCTCCACGCTTCCCCTCCAGCAGGCTGCGTACGAGGGCCACGAGTTCGGCGGGCTCGAAGGGCTTGGGAAGGAAGGCGTCGACGCCCGCTTCGAGGCCGGCCTCGACCTCGTACCGGGTGCAGGCGCTGATGATCGCGAGAGGAAGATCACGGGTGAGCGGATCGGCACGCAGCCGTGCCGCCGTCCGCAGCCCGTCCAACCGGGGCATGACGACATCGAGGGTCACAAGATCGGGCCGCACCTGATGAACGACATCAAGACACTCGGCACCATCGGACGCGGTCACGACCTCGAGGCCCTCCAGCTCGAGATTGACCCTGATCAGCTGCCGGATGACCTTGTTGTCGTCCACAACAAGCACCCGGCCGGACGCGCCTGACACAACTCGAGAGTAGGTCGAGACCGGCCACCGCGTCCGGGTTTTCCCCACTTCCACCCCGTGCGGGGGCCCCAGGCCCCACCGACCCCGCGACTCCGGCGCGCCGACCTCGGGACCTGCGCTCCCCCGACTCACGGAAACCCGTTCCTGACCACCCCGACAGAGCTGGTAGTGTTCTACCCGTCGCCGCGAGCGAGCAGCTCAACGCCAGACAGCCCCTGAAGTTCGGGGGCACGCCCCCGTAGCTCAGGGGATAGAGCAACGGCCTCCGGAGCCGTGTGCGCAGGTTCGAATCCTGCCGGGGGCACCTTGGATTAGGTGCCTAAAGACCCCGCCATCAGCGAGAACGCTGAGGTCGGGGTCTTCGCGTATGTGCAGGTGGATGCCGCCGAGAAGAGGCATCCGAAGAAGGCCCCCAGCCGCCGGCCGCTCGCCCGCTCGTAGCCGGACTGCGAACAGATCGTCCAGCGCTCCGAAACCCTGCCGGAGCAACTCGTCCAGGACGTCTGAACAGTGATGGGCCCTCGCCGTTGCCGGCCGGAGCAGACCGGGGGAGGTGTTCGCCATGACCCCGGTCCGACAGCGGGTGAGGTGGGGTCAGGAGGTCGGCGGGGGCAGGTAGTCGCCGTGCTCCAGGTCTTCGAGCAGGGTCGGGTGCGTGGGCGACCAGCCGAGCAGTTCCTGGGTGTACGAGCTGGAGACGGGCGCATCGAAACCGTAGACAGTGGCCATGAAGGGGCTCGGGAAGTGCGCGGCAGCCTGGGCGGGGGTCAGCGAGACCGCGGGCAGATCCAGGCGCCGGGCGATCGTCTCCGCGATGCTCTTCAGGGTGACGCCGCTTTCGGCCGCTCCGTGCAGCACGCTGCCTGCCGGAGCCTTCTCCAAGGCCAGACGGAACAGGACCGCCGCGTCGAGCCGGTGTACCGCGGGCCACCGGTTGCCGCCGTCGCCGACGTAGGCCGAGACGCCGGTCTGTCGTGCGGTGGCGATGAGCATGCCGATGAAGCCGTGGTCGCCGGGGCCGTGGACGGTAGGAGCGAGCCGGACCACGCTTGCGCGTACTCCCCGGGCGGTGAATCCCAGACAGGCTCGCTCGCCCGCGATGCGGAAGGCGGCGATCCCGGCCGTGTCGGGCTCGTCCCTCTCGGTGCTCTCCCGGCCGGCGGGCATGACGAGCGTGCCCGAGGTGGAGACCAACGGCCTGCCCGAGTGTTCCAACGGCCGGCCGAGCGCCTCGATGGCGGCCCGGTCCCGCCGCATCATGTCGTCGAGGTCGGAGAAGTCGCCGCCGTAGGCCATGTGCAGGACTCCGTCGGCGGCCTCGGCGCCGCGGCGCAGGCTGTCGAGGTCGTCCAGGGAGCCGCGGTGCGGTGTGGCGCCCAGCGACTCCAGCCGGGCGGCGGCGGCGTCCGAGCGCGCCAAAGCGGTGACGGTGTGGCCGGCCGCGATGAGCTCGGCGACGACGGCGGGACCGGTCAGGCCGGAACCACCAGTGACGAATACACGCATGGAACGTTCTCCCCACATGTCAGTGACTGGCGCTACTTAGCGCCAGTCACTGACTCTACGGTAGCGCCAGTCACTGGCGTCAAGTAGTGCCGGTCACTGACGTGTGCGGTATCGTCGCGGGGTGCCACGGAGCGGAGCAGAAGCGCGCCGCCGCCTTCAGCAGGCGGCCCTGGAGCTGTACCGGGAACGAGGGTTCGACCAGACCACCACGGCTGAGATCGCCGCCCGGGCCGGCGTCAACGAGCGCACGTTCTTCCGGCACTTCCCGGACAAGCGTGAGGTGCTCTTCGACGGCGAAGCCGACCTGCGCGCCGCGCTGACGCGGGAGGTGGCCGAAGCGCCCGAGGGTCTCCAACCGCTCGGGATACTGCTCTACGCCTTCCGGAAAGCCGGACGGATCCTCGAGGACAACCGCCCCTTCTCGGAACCACGACTTGAAGTCATCGCCAAGACACCCGCGCTCCGCGAACGCGACTTGGCCAAGGCCGCGTCGCTCACCGACGCCGTAGCGGAGGCGCTGCGTCGGCGCGATGTCGCCGACCGGCTGGCCGGCCTGGCCGCTCAGACCGGCTGGGCCGCCTTCCACCACGCGGCCCAAGCCTGGATCGACGACCCCTCACAGAGCCTGGACGCACATCTCCTCCAGGCCTTCGACGATCTGCGCGCGCTCTCCGTGCCCGTCCCACCGGCAGAGGCACGACCTAAAAGCTGATACGCCCCACCCACGGCCACCGTCCTCGCGAGCGAACCGCGACAGGGACACTTACCAGGCCGCCGAAGCCTGTGCGAGAGAACGCGAACAGCAGTTCCCCCGACGCGGACGCCACCGACGACGAGTAAGCCCGCCTCGGGCGGATGAGGGCCCGGATCGCGAACCATTGCGCTGCGATGCGCTTGCTCACGCTTCCGTCCGGGCGAGTGCGCTCCAGCCGTGTTCCAGGAGATCGAAGGCCCGGGTGATGGCCTGACGGGGGTCGTCGTGGGCGTAGGCCGCGCGGGGGGCTTCGAGGGCGAAGTGGGCCAGGGCGGTGCAGGCGGGGTCGCCTGCGGCGAGGCCGCTCTCCTCGGCGATGGCCTGGGCGAGTGCGGTGGTGTGGCGCAGCCACATGTTCTGGGCGTAGTCGCGCAGCGCGGGGGTGCCGGTCACCAGGTCGGTGAAGGCGGTGAAGCGGGCGTCGCCGTCGGCGGAGGCCACCCGGGTGGTCAGGGCGTGTTCGCGTAGTGCGGCGGGGATGGACTGCCCCTCGGGCCGCTCGCGGACGGCGGCGAGCAGGCGGGTCTCCTGCTCGGCGTCCTCGTCGAAGACGAGGGCTTCCTTGACCGGGAAGTGCTTGAACAGCGTGGTGGTGGACACGTCGGCGGCGTCCGCGATCTCGCGAATGCCGACCGCGTCGTATCCGCGTTTCAGGAACAGGTGCAGTGCGGCGTCGGCGATGGCCTGGCGGGTGGCGGCCTTCTTGCGCTCGCGGCGCCCCATCGGCGCAGGAGAGGAATCTGCCGCGGTGTCGGTCGGCGTGCTGGGCATACCGACACCTTACCTCTCTGGTTGACCAACTTTAAAAGTTGAGTCGTTGCACTTATTGAGTTGGTGTGTTTTTCTGGAGTGGCGGCTGCGAGGCACTGCCCGGCCCCGCTTCTTCTCGACGCGACCCCGCCATCCCGCCGGCTCAGCGGTCACGGCGATCACGGCGGTCACATCGGTCACGTCACGGCAGTCACGGCAGTCACGGCAGTCACGGCAGTCAGGCCACCGCTACACAGCGAACGGAGCACATCATGAACACCACTCCCACACCCCGCATCGCCATCATCGGCGCCGGACCCGGCGGTTTGACCTGTGCCCGCATCCTCCAGCAGCACGGCATCACCGCCGCCGTCTACGACCGCGACGCCGGCCCCGACGCCCGTGACCAGGGCGGCACCCTCGACCTGCACGCCGACAACGGCCAGATCGCCCTGCGCGAAGCCGGCCTCCTGGAGGAGTTCTTCCGACTGGCCCGCCCCGAGGGACAGGAGATGCGTCAGATGGACCCGGCCGGCACGATCCTCTTTCACCACGTCCCCGAGCAGGACGAGCGGTTCAAGCCGGAAATCGACCGCGGCCGGCTGCGCGACCTGCTGCTCGACTCGCTTCAGCCCGGCACCGTGCGCTGGGGCCGCACCCTGCGGACCATCAGCGGCCCCGCCGAGGGCCCTCGACAGCTGCACTTCGCCGACGGCACCACCATCGAATGCGACCTCGTCATCGGCGCCGACGGCGCATGGTCCCAGGTCCGCCGCGCCGTCTCCCGGGCCACGCCCCAGTACAGCGGCGTGAGCTTCCTGGAAGCCTGGTTCCACGACGTCGCGACCCGGCACCCCGACATCGCCGAGCTCGTCGGCCAGGGCGGCGCCGCCGCAGCCGACGGCGACCGCGGTCTGTTCGCGCAGCGCAACAGCGGCGACCACATCCGCGTCTACATCATCCAGCGCGTACCGGCCGACTGGATCACCGCCGGCGGCCTCACCCCCGAGGACACCAGCGGCATCCGCGCCCACCTCCTGGAGCGCTACCGCGACTGGTCACCCCGCCTGCGCCGGCTGATCACCGACAACGACGGCCTCTACGTCGACCGTCCGATCTTCGCCCTGCCCGTCCCCCACACCTGGGAGCACAACCCCACGGTGACCCTGCTCGGTGACGCAGCCCACCTCATGCCCCCGCTGGGCGTCGGCGTCAACCTCGCCCTGCTGGACGCCTGCGAACTCGCCCTCGCCCTCGCCCACCACAACACCATCGGCCAAGCCGTCCACGCCTATGAGAAGACCATGCTTCCCCGTTCCACGGAGGCGGCCCGGCTCCTCGACGGTGCCGCCGACCACCTGCTCTCCACCGAGCTGCCCGACTTCGCCACCGCCGACCACCACTGACCATCCTTCAGCGCCGGTCGGGCGAAGAGGAGCATGCCGTCGTCGATGGCCTTCGGCCGCCCGCTGTGGTTGCTCTTCGCCGTGGCGGTGACCTGGCCCTCCAGGGTCTTCCGGCCGGCTTCAGTGCCTCTCCCGTGCAGCGTCGGCCGGGTCTTCACCCGGGTGGAGATCTTCTCGGAGCGGACGGTGCGGTACTCCGTCGCGGTCTTCCCGCCGTGGGTGCGGCAGGGACTGCCGGCCGCTCCCCGCGGCTCACAGGCCCCGTTCGTCCATCATCCGCAACAGGTTCCGCTTGCGCCTCTGGGCTGTGCGCAGGGCAGTGACGTACGGGGTGAACTCGTTCGGTGTGCCCAGGTGGCGGTGGCAGTCGCGGATGTTCAGGAGGAGGCTGACGAGTTGCTCGTAGGCCGCGTTGCCGGTCTGTCTGGTGAGCGGTTCGGCCAGGCGCAGGTAGACGTCGAGCGCGTCGGCGGGGCGGTCGACGCGGGACTGGTCGGCGAGGGTGAGCCATTGGCGCTCGTCGGCGCCGGTTTCGGTGGCGGCTCGCCAGGCGGCGTCGACGTCCCCGTCGTCGAGCAGCGCGTCGATGAGGACAGGGCCGTCGTATCGGCTCCGCTGCCGCCGTCTCGCGTCGGCGCGGAGCAGGGCGAGTGCCTCTTCGCGCTCGGCCTGCCAGCGGTCGGCGGCCTGCGCGGCCGCGCGCAGTTGCCTGTAGGTGAGCAGGGTGCGGCGCGCGCCGAAGTGGTCGCGGCGCAGGGTTACGGCTTCGGGGAGCCGGTTCGCCTGCGTGTAGCGGTCGGAGAGGTGGTCGATGAGGGCGGTGTCGACGGCGGCGAGGTCCTCGATTTCCCTGATGCCGCGTTCCGCCCAGCGCAGGGCCTCGTCAGGGCGCCCCGCACCGTCCAGTTCCCGGGCGATGACCAGGTGGGTGTGGCCGTTCGGTGCGAGGTCGGCCGCGTGCACGGCGATCAGCGCGTCGACATCGCCTCCCGCCGCGGCCACCCGTTCCATCAGGTACTTCTCGGCCCAGCCGGTGCGGTTGCCCCGCCACGCCTCGACCGCCAGTTTCCGCAGGACGGTCATCCCCGGTTCGCCGAGGACGTCCTCGTAGTCGAGCGGATCGATGTCGGTGAGGTCGTCGGCCTCGCCGAGTACGTGGCCGGCCAGCCAGCGCGCGAGCTCCTCCGGGTCGGGGCGCGCCGCACGGCAGGCGTCGTGGTGGGCGTCGGCGAGGTCGGCTCCGATCTGCCCGAGCCGTCCGTCGGAGTCGTCGACGCTCTCCACCGCCCCGGCCAGCAGGCGCATCGCCTCCCGCGCCAGGACCATCGCGTCGGCGGCCCGGCCCGAGCCGGTCAGTGCCCTGAGCGCGGACAGGGCCTGCCCGGCCCGGTCGGCGTAGGCGCGGGCGTCGGCGTACTCGACGTACCCGAACCGTGCGAACGGACCGATGTCCAGCAGCTCGCGGACGCGGGCCCGGACCGCGGGCAGGTCCCCTCGGGCGGTCGCGGCCCGCAGTTCCAGGCGGCGGCGCAGCTGCCGGTCCTCGGCGATCTGGTCCCGTAGGAGGGCGAGCAGTTCATCCTTCGACAGGCCGGACAGCCAGGCGTCGAGGCCCTCTGCACGTTCCCGAGCCGCCTTCCGCTGCCTCGGCAGGCTGTCCCCCTGGGCGAGCACGGTCAGGCCGAGCGCGACCAGGTGCTTGCAGAAGTTGCCCTCCAGGCCGTACGGGCAGTCGCACGCGCCGGCCAGGCCCCGGGGCCCGTCCGAAGACAGCTCCGCCTCGTACCGTTCCGTGCCGTGGACGGTCGCGGTGACCCGGGTGTCACCGACGTCGACCCCGGACACCGCGTCGAGGTATCCGAGCCCCCGCTCGAAGGAACGGGCACCGGCCAGCGCCCTGAGGTTCGCCTCCGTAAGGCCGTCCACGACACTCCCCCACCCGGATTCCGGCCCTGCTGGTACGGCCGTCAGCGTACGTCCGCCCGCCGGTCCGGTCCGGCGATCCGCCGGGAAAGCACACCGTCGGTGGCCTGTGCGGCGCGCCGGTCGCCTGCCGCCGGGGGCTTGGGGGCGGGGGCCGTGCGGGGCGGCTGCGGTGCGGCGTGGCGGCGCCGGGTCGGGAGGGCGAGGGTCGGGTTGGCGACGGCCCAGGCCGCGCCCTTGCAGATCAGTTCCTTGTAGAGGGCGGCGAGCCTGCCGGTGAGGGTCGCGTCGACGGCGCGGTCGTCGGCGGTGACGTACTGGATCAGGCCTTCCCTGCGGCCCAGTGAGATGCACTGGTTGAAGTAGCGGAGCGGCACGTTCGGGAGCTTGGCGCCGGTCAGGCGGGCCGCGATGGCGTCGGCGGCCTGCCAGGCGGTGGGGACGCCCGAGGCGCACGACATGCGCAGGGGCTTGTCGCCGGCGCCCGTCGCCAGGGCCGCGTCGCCGATGGCGTACACGTCCGGGTGCGAGATTGAGCGCATGGTGTCGTCGACCACGATCCGGCCTCCTTCGGTGGTCTTGAGGGTGGTGGCCCGCGCGATCGGGTGGGCCGCGAAGCCCGTCGTCCACACGGTGACCGCGGCCGGGACGGGCGTGCCGTCGGCGGTGGTGACGTGGTCGGCCCCGACGGCGGTGACGGCGGTGTGCTCGTGGACGGTGATGCCGAGCTCGTCGAAGACCTTCCGCAGGTGCCGGCGGCCCTTGGCGGAGAGCCAGTCGCCGAGGCCGCCCCGGGCGGTGAGGGCGACCGCGAGGTCCGGGCGGGCGTCGGCGATCTCGGTCGCGACCTCCAGGCCGGTGAGGCCGCCGCCGACCACGACCACGGGCTGTCCGGCGTCCAGCCGGGCCAGGCGCTCGCGCAGCCGCAGCGCTCCGGGGCGACCGGCGATCTCGTGGGCGTGCTCGGCGACGCCGGGGACGCCCTGGTCGGTCCAGCCGCTGCCGAGGGCGTACACGAGGGTGTCGTACGTCAGTTCCTCGGTGCCGGTCGCGGTCTGGACGGCGACGGTCTTGCGGTCGGCGTCCACGGCGGTGACCTTCCCGAGCCTCAGTTCGACGCCGGTGCCCGCGAACATCTCGCTGAAGGGGCGAGGCGTGAGGTCCTGGCCGGCCGCGAGCTGGTGCATCCGTACGCGCTCGACGAAGTCGGGCTCGGCGTTGACGAGGGTGATGGCGACGTCGTCGCGGTGGAGCCGCTTGGCGAGGCGGCCGGCGGCGATGGCTCCCGTGTATCCGGCTCCGAGGACCACGATGCGGTGCTGCATGTCCGTACTCCTGACTCCTGTCTGGGGCGGGTTCGCCACTTGAACCGGGTGGCCTCCCGTTTCCTGACAGAAGTGGAGTGTGAAGCACGTCACAGCACTCCACGGTGCCTCACCGCGTGGTCAGAAGGTGACCAGCAGGGGTTCGCCGTGGTCGGTGGCCGACCACCGCCGGGTCGCGCGTTCGAGCTTGTCGGGGTTGACCTGGTTGCGGAACGCGGCGATGCCGTCGGCGGTGATCTCCAGGCACATGACGCCGATGACGCGGCCGTCGACGACCGCCACCACGGCGGGGCCGCCGTTGGCGGTCGTGGTGTACATCTCGGGTGAGCCGCCGACCAGGGCACGCTTGGCCTTGCCGGGGGTGAACAGGCCCCGCATGAACTTCGCGACCGCGAGCGCGCCCTCGAACGCCTTGGCGCGGGCCGGGACCTTCCCTCCGCCGTCCCCGATCAAGATGGCGTCCTGGGTGAGCAGCTGTACGAGGGGCTCGGTCCGGCCGCTGGTGGCCGCCGCGAGGAACTCGTCGACGATCCGGCGGACCGTGGCCCCGTCGGACTCGGTGCGGGTCCTGCCGTCCGCGACGTGCTTCTTGGCGCGGTGGAAGATCTGCTGGCTGGCGGCCTCGGTGATGCCGAGGATCGCGGCGACCTCCCGGTGCGGGTAGTCGAAGGCCTCCCGCAGCACGTACACCGCCCGCTCGTTGGGCGAGAGACGCTCCAGGAGGGCGAGGACCGCGTACGAGACCGATTCGCGCTGTTCGGCGGTGTCGGCCGGGCCGAGCATCGGGTCTCCGGCGAGCAGCGGCTCGGGGAGCCATTGGCCCACGTAGGTCTCGCGCCGCGCGCGGGCCGAGGTGAGCTGGTTGAGGCACAGGTTGGTGAGGACCTTCGTCAGCCAGGCCTCGGGGACCTCGACGTGGTCGACGTCGGCGGCCTGCCAGCGCAGGAAGGTGTCCTGCACGGCGTCCTCGGCCTCGCTCGCGGAGCCGAGGAGGCGGTAGGCGATGGCCTCCAGGCGGGGCCTCGACGCCTCGAAGCGGTCCACGTCGTCCATGGTCAGGGACATGGCCCGGATCCTAGCTCTCGCGGCCCTCGCGTGTGCGGCGGCCGCCGCACCTCATGCCCTCATGCCCTCGCGGCCTCATGCCCTCATGCCCTCGCGGCCTCGTGCCCTCGTGCCCTCATGCCCTCGCGGCCCGCGGCTTCTGACCCCGGTCGTGGTCCTGGCTGTGGGGGAACGGGGCGTGGGCGGCAGAATGGGCCGAGTGTCCACCGTGATCGTCGAGATCCATGTGCCGTTGTCGCCGGCGCCGAACCTGCCGGACGGCGCCTGCCCCTGCCCCTGGATCGACCAGGTCGAGGAATTCCTGGTCGATGTCGAGGACGAAGGCGACGTGGAGGTCTTCGACGACGGGGAGCAGTTCGAGGACGCCTACGTCTTCTTCGTCACCGGGGCCGGTGAGGAGGAGCTGCTGGCGGTGGCGTCCCGTGTGGCGCTGCTGCCCGGGGTTCCCGCCGGGGCGTTCGCGGTCGTCAGCCACGACGACGCCGAGGAGTTCGGCATGGGGCGGCGGGTGGCGCTGCCGTCGGCCGGCCCGGCCTGAGGGCCGGCGACGGGGAGAACCGCCGTCGGCCACCCCCGCCTGAGAGCCGGCCACGCGGGGAACCGCCGTCGGCCACCCCCGCCTGAGAGCCGGCCACGCGGGGAACCGCCGTCGGCCACCCCCGCCTGAGAGCCGGCCACGGGGAGAACCGCCGTCGGCCGGCCCCGCCTGAGAGCCGGCGACGGGGAGAACCGCCGTCGGCCACCCCCGCCTGAGAGCCGGCGACGGGGAGAACCGCCGTCGGCCACCCCCGCCTGAGGGCCGCAGGGGCCGCGGCACGTCTCCGGTCCGGTGGCGTGCGCGGCTTCTGGGCTGCGGCCGTTCCGCCGCTAGCGGAAGTCGGCCGCCGGGGTGGCGGTGGTGGGGGTGGTGGGGGTGGTCGGGGTGGTGGGGGTGCGTTCGCCGCGCTGGGCGGTGATGCGGCCCGCGGGAGGGGTGTCGGCGCGGGGGCGGAGCAGCCAGGCTGCCAGTGCGGCGCCGAACAGCATGATGATGCCGGAGACGAGCAGGCACAGCTGGAGTCCGTCCAGGAAGGACCGGGAGAGGGCGTGCAGGGCGGGGGCGGTGTCGCGGCCCAGGGGGAGGGTGGCGACGGCTCCGAGGCCGTCGGCTTCCACGGCGTCCTGTATCCGGCGGCTGGTCGCGTCCGTCAGGCCGGCCGCGGCGAGGTGACCGGGCAGGGCGGCGACCGCCTTGCCGGTCAGCAGAGCGCCGAGGATCGCGGGGCCGAGAGCGCCGCCGACCTGGCGGAAGGCGTTGTTGCCGGCCGCCGCCATGGCCGCCTGGTGGTGCGGCACCGAGGAGACGGCGGTCGCGGTGATGCAGGGGAAGGCCAGGCCCAGGCCCAGGCCGAGGAGAGCCAGGCGCCAGGCCAGGGAGGCGAAGGAGGTGTCGGCGCCGACGTTCATCAGGGAGAACAGCGCCACGGCGGTGAGGGCGAGTCCGCCCGTGATCAGCGTGCGCGGTGACAGGTGGCGCATCAGCCGGCCGACCGCGGTGCCCAGGATCATGGGCGGCGCGGTGGTCATCAGCAGCCGCAGGCCGGCCTCCAGGGTGCTGAGCTGCTGCACCATGCCCAGGTAGAGGCTGAGGACGAAGAAGAAGCCGAGCAGTCCCAGAAAGCTGATCATCACGACCAGCGTCGACCCGGTGAAGGCGGGGCTGCGGAACAGCGACAGGTCCAGCATCGGGCTCGGGCCGCGCCGTTCGATCAGGACGAACGCCACGGCGGAGCACACCGCCACCACCAGGGCCGCGACGACCCGGGCCGCGGCGAACGAGGTGGCCCCGCCCTCGATGACGCCGTACACCAGGGCGACGATCGCCAGGGTGGCGGTGATCTGGCCCGGCCAGTCCAGCTTCCGCTCGACCGGGGAGCGGGACTCGGTCAGGACGAACGCCGCGACGACCATGGTGACCAACGACAGGGGAAGGGGCAGCAGGTAGATCCAGCGCCAGGCGGCGTGCTCGACGATGACGCCGGCGACGATCGGGCCGACGGCCAGGGAACCCATCATCGACGTCGTCCACAGGCCGATGTACTTGCCGCGTTCCCGGGGGTCCGGGACGGCGTGGCTGATCAGTGCGAGCGTCATCGGCAGCAGCGCGGCGGCGCCCACGCCCGCCAGCGCCTGGCCGATCCACACCATCTCGACGGACTGCGCGGACAGGCCGACCGCGGCGCCCAGCGCGCAGAATGCCAGGCCCGTCTGGAAGACCTTCTTGCGTCCGTGGACGTCGCCGAACACGCCGGCGGTGAGGATCAGCGCGGCGACCGGCAGGACGAACGCGTCGGACACCCACGACAGGTCGGCCGTCGACGCGTCCAGCGCCTGCTGGATCACCGGCAGGCTCACCGCGACCGTCGTCACGGGGAAGTAGCCGACGAAGACCCCCAGACAGGCCATGACCAGCGTCGCCGTACGCCGGTCGCGGCGTTCCTCCCTCGGTTCCCCCATCACTGCTGCACTCACTTCGGGCTCCTTCGTGACCGTGTGCGGGCTGCCTTCGGTCGCACGAGCGTCGAGCGACCGTCGAGCGACCGTCGAACGACCTGGGAACTATGCGGCGCCTCCGGACCGCGAGGCGAGCCGGTGGCCGTCGACGCCGGATTTCCGACAGGCCGGCCGCTGTCGGGGCGGGAAAGTTCCACTCTCCGGGATGGGCTCCGGGACCGGCTCCGGGACGGGCTCCGGAGCGGGCTCCGGAGCGGGCTCCGGAGCGGGTGGGGCGCCCACCCCGGACCACCTCGCTCCGTGAGGTCATGGCCATCGATCGGGTGGGCGGGGCACGGGATTCATGAGACGCGCCGTTCCGGTTCGCCCGGATACGCCCATAAGACAGGTGTTATGTGGTTATGCACACTCATACGCGGCGTAGCCTGCTCGGTGCCTCGATCGCGGCCGTCGGATCGGGAGCCCTGACCTCGTGTTCCGGTTCCGGCTCGCGTCCGGGGGCCGAGCGTCGGCCGGAGTCCGGGACGAGCGCGGGTGCGGGGCCCGGCCCTCACTCGGCGTCCGGATCGCCTTCGGGGCTCGAACCCCACTCGGCGGGCAGGACCGACGGTCACGACGGTGGCGGCTTCGTGCCCAAGGGACCCGAGGGATACGTGAACCCGTCCGACCCCGAGGTCGTCGCCGCCGAGGAGGCGCGCGGGAAGGGGCCCGTGCGCAGGTTCCGGCTGACCGCCACCGAGACCACCCTGGACCTGGGCGGACGGACCGTCAGGTCATGGGCGTACGGCGACTCGCTGCCCGGCAAGGAGGTGCGGGTGTCGACGGGCGACATCCTCGAGATGACGCTCGCCAACCACCTGCCGGAAGCGACGAC
Organism: Streptomyces sp. NPDC088812; assembly: GCF_044750285.1. Taxonomy (NCBI): domain Bacteria; kingdom Bacillati; phylum Actinomycetota; class Actinomycetes; order Kitasatosporales; family Streptomycetaceae; genus Streptomyces; species Streptomyces sp. NPDC088812. Next base: position 78,099 of record NZ_JBIVJP010000011.1, read on the forward strand.
GCTCCACTCGCACGGTATCCGTCTGCGCTGCGACATGGACGGCGTCCCCGGCCTCACCCAGCACTCGATCAGGCCCGGCGCGGACTTCACCTACCGCTTCGCCGTGGCGCACCCGGGCACGTACTGGCTGCACTCGCACTCGGGCATGCAGCTCGACCGCGGTCTGTACGCCCCGCTGATCGTCGAGGACCCCAAGGAGCCGCTGTCGTACGACAAGGAGTGGGTCGTCGTCCTGGACGACTGGGTGGACGGTGTGGACGGCTCCACCCCGGACGGCGTGCTCACGCAGCTGAGCAAGGGCCGGCGCGCGCCGATGGACATGGGCGAGGACGACCTGCACACGGGGTCCGGACACGGCGGGTCCTCCGGCACCGACCGGCCGGGAGGCGGAAAGGCCACCGGCCCCTCCCGCATCCTGCACGGGGTGCGGAGCAGCATCCTGAAGAGCGACGGCGGGCATGTCGACTACCCGTACTACCTGGCCAACGGCCGGCTGTCGCGGGCGCCCTCGGTGTTCCGGGCGCGGCCCGGCGACCGGATCCGGATCCGGCTGATCAACGCCGGGGGCGACACGCCCTTCCGGGTCGCGCTCGGCGGCCACCGGATGACCGTGACCCACACCGACGGCTACCCCGTCGAGCACACCCGGACGGACGCGCTGATCCTGGGCATGGGCGAACGCTACGACGTGCTGGTCACCGTCAAGGACGGCGTGTTCCCGCTGGTCGCTCTCGCCGAGGGGAAGAAGGGACGGGCCCTGGCGGTCCTGCGGACGAGCGGCGGGAAGCTGCCCGGGCCCTCCGTGCGTCCCCGGGAACTCGACGGCCGGCTCGTACCGGCGAGACGGATGGTGCCCGACGAGTCCGTGGCGTTCCACGACCGCGCCCCGGACCGCGAACTCCGCTTCCGGATGACCGGCACCATGGAGAAGTTCAACTGGTCCTTCGACCACCGGCCCTACGACATCGAACAGCGCTTCCCGATCGAGGAAGGGGAACGGGTCCGCGTGACCCTCGTCAACGCCACCGACATGTGGCACCCGATGCACCTGCACGGCCACACCTTCGCCCTCGCCGGCATCGACTCGGCCGGAGCCCGCAAGGACACCGCGCTGGTGCTGCCGCACCGCAAGCTCGTCATCGACTTCAACGCCGACAACCCGGGACTGTGGATGCTGCACTGCCACAACCAGTACCACGCCGAGTCCGGCATGATGACCATCCTCGGCTACCGGAAGTGACCGGCGGACAGCGGCCACGCGACCACGACCACGGCCGTCAGCGGGGTGCGCGGGCCCGCTCGGTCGTGCTGGCGCGGACGCGGAGCTCCACCGGGACGACCGTCAGCGGGGGCGGCGGCGTCTCCGGCGCCTCGATGCGGTCCAGCAGGACGTGCAGGGAGCGGGTGCCGATGTCCGAGAAGTCCGTGCGGACCGTGGTCAGGGGCGGCAGGAAGTGGGCGGCCTCGGGGATGTCGTCGTAGCCGACCACGCTGACGTCGCCGGGGACGCGGCGGCCCGCCTCGTGCAGGGCCCGCAGGACCCCCAGGGCCATCTGGTCGTTCGACACGAATACGGCGGTGACCTGGGGGTTCTTCGCCAGTTCGCGTCCCCGTTCGTAGCCGGAGTCGGCGCTCCAGTCGCCGGTGAGGGGAGCGGGCACCTCGGCGCCGTGCGCCTCCAGGACGGCCCGCCAGCCGTCCGCGCGGCGGTCCGCCGACGTCCAGCCGGACGGGCCCGCCACGTGCCAGACCGTGGCGTGGCCGAGGGCGAGGAGGTGTCCGGTCGCCTTGCGGGCGCCGGAGACGGCGTCCGAGGTGACCACGGGAGTGCCGTCGCCGAGGTCGTTGTCCAGGACGACGAGCGGGGTGTCCAGCCGGGCCTCGGCCAGCCCCCTCGCCACCCACAGCTGCGGCGCGATCGCGATCACGCCGTCCGCGCCCTCCGCCGACAGCCGGTCCACCGCCCGGACGACCGTGTCGCGGTCGGCCGTGTCCAGGGCGATCGAACTGACCAGGTAACCGGCTTCCTGCGCCGCCGTGTTGACGGCCGTCAGGGTCGAGGCGGGGCCGTACCGGGCCGCGTCGAAGGAGATCACTCCGAGCATCCGGGTGCGGCCGCTGGCCAGCGAGCGGGCGCTGCGGCTCGGGCGGTAGCCGAGCGTGCGCATCGCCGCGAGGACCGCCTCGCGGGTCTCCGGCCGGACGGCCGGGTGGTCGTTCAGCACCCGCGAGACCGTCTGCTTGGAGACGCCGGCCAGCTTCGCCACGTCGCCCATCACGGGACGCGCGCCCGCGAAGTTGCGCCGGCTGCGCCCCTGGCCCTGTCCCTTGCCCTTGCCGGGTCCCTGGCCCTGGCCCTGGCCCTGGCCCTGGCCCTGGCCCTGGCCCTGGCCCTGGCCCTTGCCGGGTTCCTGTTCCTGTCCCTGGCCCTGGCCCTGGCCCTTGCCGGGTTCCTGTTCCTTGTCGGCCGGGCCGCCGCCACCGTCGTCGGCAGCTGCCGCGGCCGTAGCGACGAGTGCGCCGGGGTCGGCGTCGGGGCTGGTCATCGAGGGGCTCTTTCTTCTTCTGCGGGGGGCCGGCCGGCCCTGCGCCGCCCCGGTTCCGGCAGACCACAGGATAGGCCGGGCGGGGCGGGAGGAGGGGCGGGCGAGGCGGGCGGGCGGAGGGGCCGGCACCCGTCCCCCGGGGGCTGGGTCACTCTTGCCGGTGGCCGAGGTCGGGGGTGTCCGTGAGGTGGGCTCGGGGGGTGGTGGTGGCGTGGAGTTCGAGGAGGAGCAGGTCGTTGGTGCCGGGGCGCAGGACGGGGGCGGGGACGTAGAGCGTGCGCTGGGGGCCGCGGTTCCAGTAGCGGCCGAGGGGGAAGCCGTTGATCCACGCCTGGCCCTTGGTCCAGCCCGGGAGGGACAGGAAGGTGTCGGCGGGGGTCGTGACGTCGAAGGTTCCGTGGTGGAAGGCGGGTTCGGCGAGAGCGGACGTCGGGGTGGGGGCGGGCGGGAGGGCGTCCGGGGCGGGGACGTCGTCCAGGGGGAGCGGGTGGCAGGACCAGTCGAGCAGGGGTGTGCCGTCGAAGGTGACCGGGCCCGCCAGGCCCTTGTGGGTGCCGATGCGGGGGCCGTAGTTGACCCGGCCCGTGTTCTCGACGAGGACGTCCAGGACGGCACCCGGGCGGGGGCTGCGGACGGGGAGGGCCTCCTCGTGGCGCTCGCGTTCGACGACGCCCGCGGGAGCGCCGTCCAGGAAGACCTGGGCGCGGTCGCCCACGCCGCCGGTGAAGTGCAGCAGACCGGTCCCCTCCACCGGGACGGTCGTGCGGTAGAGGACGTACCCGGCACGAAGCCCCAGGACGTCGGCGGACACGGGGTCCGGGGCGTGGGTGGGGCGTCCGGCGAAGAAGGGGTGCGGGGCGTCGGCCGGGCCGTCGGGGGGCGGGAGGAGCGGTGCGCGGCGGGTCAACTCCACCGTGACCGGCGGGAGCTTGGGGGAGGGGGCGGGCACCGGTTCGTCCGGGACCGGGGCGTGGCGGGCGATCACCTCTCGGAAGGCGTGGTACTTCGGACCCGGGTCGCCGCTCTCGGTGAGCGGGGCGTCGTAGTCGTACGACGTGACGGTGGGCACGTAGGCGTGGTGGTGGTCGGCGCCGTTGGTGAAGCCGAAGTTGGTGCCGCCGTGGAACATGTAGACGTTGACGGAGGCGCCGGCGGCGAGCAGGCGGTCCAGGTCGGCGGCCGCATCGGCCGCGTCCCGGCCGTGGTGCGGGCCGCCCCAGTGGTCGAACCAGCCGATCCAGAACTCCGCGCACATCAGCGGGCCTTCGGGCTGGTGCTCGCGCAGGCGCGCCAGGGAGCGGTCGACGCGGCTGCCGAAGGTGGCCGTGGTGAGCACGCCGGGGAGGCCGCCCTTGGCGAGGTGCGTCGGATCGGCCTGGTCGCAGGTGAAGAGGAGTTCCTCCACCCCGCGGACGCGGAAGGCGTCCTCCAGGTGCTTGAGGTAGGCGGTGTCGTCGCCGTAGGCGCCGTACTCGTTCTCCACCTGTACGGCGATCACGGGGCCGCCGGACGCGGCCATGTGCGGCAGGAGCGGGGGGAGGAGGAGATCGAGGTAACGGTCCACCGCGTCCGTGAAGCGGGGGTCGCTGCTGCGCAGGCGGATGTCCGGGTCCGCGGTGAGCCAGTGGGGCAGGCCGCCGCCGTCCCACTCGGCGCAGATGAACGGACCGGGGCGGAGCAGGACATGCAGGCCCTCGGTGGCGGCCAGGCGGAGGAAGCGGGGGAGGTCGAGGAGGCCGTCGAGGGCGAGGGTGCCGGGTTCGGGCTGGTGGAGGTTCCAGGGGATGTACGTCTCCACCGTGTTCAGGCCCATGAGGCGGGCCTTGCGCAGGCGGTCGGGCCACTGGTCGGGGTGGACACGGAAGTAGTGCAGGGCGCCGGAGATGATCCTCAGGGGCCGGCCGTGGAGGAGGAAGCCGTCCTGGGTGGTGGTGAGGGCGGGCATGGCGGGCCTTTCCTTCGTGAGTGCGTTCGGGGGCTGCCTGCTGGGTGAGGTCCGGGGGCTCAGGGCTCAGGGCTCAGGAGGCTCAGGGGGCTTGCGGAAGGGATCTGAGGGAAGGGCCGGGTGAAGGGGCGGCTGGGGGCGGGTGCCGGGCGGAGGGCCCGGGCGGAGGACCCGGGCGGAGGACCCGGGCGGAGGACCCGGGCGGAGGACCCGGGCGGAGGGCCGCTGCGGGAGTGCCGGGGCCCGCCGAAGGGGGTGGTGCGGGAGCATCGGGCCCGCGACCCGCTACGGGGCTGCCGGGCGGGTCGCCCGGGTCAGCCACAGTGTGGCGGCCAGGCAGGTGGCCGAGAAGGTGGCGAGGAGGAGGGGTACGGCCTGGGTGCCGGACCACTCGATGACCTTGCCGAGGGCCGGGCCGGCCGCCACGCCGCCCACCATGGACGCCGCGATGACGACGGCGCCGGCCCGCCGGGCCCGGGGAGCCGCCCGGTGCAGCCAGGGGAGGCCGGTGGGGAAGATCGGCGCGATGAAGAGGCCGACGCCCGCGTAGGCGTAGGGGGCCAGGCCGGGTACGGCGGCCAGGAGGAGGCAGGCGGTCATGCCGGCGCAGGAGACGGTGACGATGGCCGGCGCCGAGAAGCGCAGGGCCAGCGGGGCGACCAGGAAGCGGCCGGCGGTCATCATCAGCCAGTAGACGGAGGTGGCGGTGGCGGCGATGCCGGCGCCGTAGCCGACGGCTTCCAGGTGGGTGGGTTCCCAGCCGCCGACGCCGGCCTCGATGCCGACGTGCAGGACGTAGAGGGCGACGAAGACGGCCAGGACGGAGGCCAGGCTGCGGGCCACTGCCGGGGACCCGGGGACGGCCGCGGACTCGGCGTCGGCGTCGGCATCGGCCTCGCCCGGTCGGGGAGCTCGGTCGCGTACGCCCTTCAGGCACAGCAGCAGAGGCAGGTTGGCCAGGGCGAAGGCCAGGAAGACCACCTCGTGGCGGTCGGCGCCGACCGCGCCGATCAGGGCCGGGCCGAGGATCGCCCCGACGCCGAAATGGGCGTTGAGGATGTTGAGCAGGGCGGCGGACCGATGGCCGAAGCCGACGGCGAACAGCTGGTTCAGGCCGTAGTCGATGCCGCCGAATCCGAGGCCCGCGAGGAGGGCCGCGGTGAGGGCCAGGGGCCAGGTGGGCGCGAGCGCGAAGCCCGCCGCGCCGAGCGCCATCAGCAGGTAGGAGGCGCCGAGGATCCGGCGGTTGCCGGTCCGGCCGTACAGACGGTCGAAGAGCAGGACGCCGACGACCCCGCCGATGAAGTGGGCGCTCAGGGCGAGACCGGCGGCCGAGGGAGCGAGGCCGAACTCCTCGCGCAGCGCCGGGATCGCAGGGCCGTAGAAGGCCTGGAGGGCGCCGATGAGGACGAAGCCGGCACAGGACGCGACGACGGCGGTGGGGGTGAAGGCCGGGGTGGTGGCGGGGGCGCGACGCTGTGTCGTCCGGTCGGTCACGCGGGCTCCAGGGGAAGGCCCACGACGGCGTGGGCGGCCAATGACGAACTCCGACGCCAGGTGATGTTACCGGTAACATTCGGGGCGTCAAGATCCCCTGCGAAGGGACGGGAAGGAAGGAGTGGCGAGATACCTGAGGGACCGTCACGTGACCGTGGCGGACCGTCCGCAGCGTCGCGAAGTGGCCCTCTCCGCGCCCCTGAGCGGTATCGGCAGATGTCGTGACGGCCACGGATCGGTTGCGACAAGTGACGGGTGGCGTAGGAGAGTCGGGGGTGCGGGAGCATGCCGGACATGGGACGGGAACGGTACGTCGATCTCCTGCGGGCGTGGGCGATCCTGCTGGTGGTGCTCGGGCACTGGCTGATCACCGGGCTGGTGCGGCATCCGGACGGGACGATCGGCGCGCCGGAGCTGCTGGTGGCGGTTCCCTGGACGCAGTGGCTGACGCTGGGCTTCCAGATCATGCCGCTGTTCTTCCTCGCCGGAGGGCACGCGGCGGCGGGGTCCTGGGCGCGGGCGCGGGCCGACGGGGGGACGGCCGCCGGGTGGGTCGGGCGGCGGGCGGTACGGCTGCTGCTGCCGGCCGGTGTCTACAGCGGGCTCGTCCTGGTGGCCGTCGGGGTGTGCTCGGCGCTCGGCGTGGACCCGGTCACGCTGGCGCTGGTGGGGTGGGCGATGGCCATGCAGTTCTGGTTCCTGCCGGTCTACCTGCTGCTCAGCGCGCTGACCCCGGCACTGCACGCCCTGCACCGGCGGTGGCGGCTGCGCGTCCCGGCGGGGCTGGCCGCCGCCGCCCTCGTCGTCGGCGTCCTGGACGTGGCGGCGGACGCGCCGTACGTCGGGGCGCTCGACTACGTACTGGTGTGGGGCGTGGTCTACCAGCTGGGCTTCTGCTGGCGGGACGGCCGGCTGGACGGGCGGCTGGACGGCCGGCTGGACGGGCGGCGGTCGCTGCCGCTCGTCCTCGCGGTGGGCGGCGGGGCCGGGTTCGCCGCGCTGGTGGGGTTCGGGCCCTTCCCGGTCAGCCTGATCCTGGTGACCGGCCAGGAGCCCAGCAACACGGACCCTCCGTCGGCGGCCATGCTGGCGTGGGCGGTCGCGCAGGTCGGGGTGTGTCTGCTCGTGGCGCCCGCGGTGCGGCGGCTGTTGGAGCGGGAGCGGGTGTGGCGCGCGGTGCGGGGTCTGGGGGCCGTCAGCATGACCCTCTACCTGTGGCACATGCTGCCGGTGCTCGTGGTCGCCGCGGCCTTCTACCTGACCGGCCTCGCCCCCGAGCCCGGCTACGGTTCGGCGGCCTGGTGGGGGATGCGGGTGCCGTGGCTGGTGGTGCTCGCGGTCGTCCTGGTGGGGGTCCTACGGGTGCTGCGGCCGCTGGAGCGGGCGTTGTCGGCATGGGCCGGGCGGGTGCGGCCCGAGGCCGGGCTGCGGGGAGCTCGGGCGTGGCGGATGTGGGCCGGTGTGGGGGTGAGCGCCGGGGCGCTGGCGTTCTTCGCCGGGCACGGGTTCACCGACGGCGGCCGGTTTCCCGTCGCGGCCGCGGTGGGGCTGGCGGTGGGGGCGGGGCTGCTGCTGTTCGGGGGACGGGCGGGCGGGGGCCCGCCGGCCTCTCCGGGGGACACGGGTGGGGCGGCCGCGGCCGAGGGTCCTGGAGAGGGGCGTCAGGTGGAGGAGGCCGCCTGAGGTCGAAGGGCAGCGGTGCCGTGGCCTGCCCCTCCGCTCACTCCGTCGGGCAGGGCTCGGCCGGCGTCTCGTCCGGGACGAGCCGTACCTGGGACGCCCGGAGTGTGAGTGGCTCCTTGGTCCTCGGGTCCCAGAGGACGGCGGTGCCGCCGGAGACCCCGAAGGACAGGTACGGACGGGCGGGGTCCAGGGGGTCGCCCTCGCCCGACAGACGGGCCGGCGGGACGACGGGCTGGACGCACGTCCACTCCGGTTCCACGCCGAAGTAGGAGGGCGGCGGGTCGTACCGCTCCGCGGCGGCGACCGTCCGGTCCACCGCGGTCTCGGCCGAGCGCAGGGCCAGCAGGGCCCCGCCGAGCAGCACGAAGACGAACACGCAGACGTTCAGGGCGACGTTCATGCGGTCGGCCGGCATCGCGTAGAAGTGGTGACGGTGCCGTGCGATCCCCCACCAGGCGGGGACCGCGAGGACCGGGCTGAGGAGGGTGAGCAGTTTGACCGCCGCGAGCACCTGCCAGACCGCCGGCACCTCGAAGTCGCCCGGCGTGAAGGACAGCCCGTCGGCGTAGAGGGTGTGCAGCACGGACCCCGCGGCCAGGAAGGAGGACAGGGCCAGCGTCACGGCCAGGGGGACCGCCCAGGCCACCCACTCGCCCCAGGTCCACTGCCGTACGAGCAGCCACAGGCCGCCCACCACACCGCCGACCAGCGCGGTCATGAGGATCTGCGTGGGGGTCCAGCCCCGGCCCTCGCCGTCGAGGAGGCCCAGGCCGATCGCGGAGAGGAACGCGCACAGCACCAGGGCGGTCACGGTGCCGTGCCGCCAGCCCAACTGGGAGAGCCGCGCGCCCGCCCGTCCGGCACAGACCGCGCCGGCCAGTGCCGCGCCGAGCCAGAACCACCGGGCGAACCCGGTGCGGCCGTCCGCGAAGACGAGGGCGGCGGCCGTGCACAGCGACCAGGCCACCACGTGGGTCAGCCGGCGTTCCGTCTCCTCCTCCGGCCAGTAGCTCCCCGGGACCCGCCAGCGCCCGTCGAGCGGGCGGACCCCCGTCTGCGGCACGCCGGGCGTGTGCGCCCTGGCGACGCGCAGGGCGTGCCCCGGCTGCCCGGTGACGACGCCGCCGGCGTCATGGCGGCCGCAGCGGGTGGCGAGCCGGGCGGCGCGGCGACGCCAGGAGTGCGGCGGGGCGGACCGCCGGGCGGCGGAGTCGACGATCCGCCACTGCGTGTACATCTCGCGGTCGCGGCGCAGGAGTTGGGCGAACCGGACGTAGGCTTCGAGGCCGGCGCCGCGCAGGGCCTTGCGCACCCTGGCCGCCGCCCCGCGCTCGCATCCCGCCGCCTTGCCGAACAGGCGCACCTCGACGTCGAAGACCCGCGCCCCGGGGTCGGGGTCCAGGCCCGCGCCGTACGGCTCCTGCCCGGCCGGGGAGGAGCCGCGGACCGGCCAGCCGTGGGCCTGGAAGCGCTGCTCCGCCTCCTCCCAGTCGTCGGGCCCGCCCCGGACCTCGACCAGTGTGCGGACTCGTCGGTCGAAGCGCGGCGGCGGCATGGGGGGCGGTCACTCCTGGGCGGGAAGGCGGCGGGCGGGGGCGCCGACCGCGGCCCGGCCGGCCGCTGCACGTCCCACCGGACGCCCCCCGTCGGTAGTGATCACAAGTTCAGACCATCCACGCGCCGAGGTCAAGGTCAGGCCGAACGCCTGCGGCCGGCCGTCTTCTTCTCCGCCGCCTTCCCCGCCGCCTCCTTCTCCGGCGCCTCCTTCTCCGGCGCCGCCTTCTCCGCCGCCTTCTCCGCCGCCTTCTCCGCCGTCTTGTCCGCCGTCTTCTTCCCGGCGGTCTTCGCCGCCGTCTTCTTCGCGGACGCGCCCCGGCCGGCCGCCGTGCTCTTCGCCGTGCTCTTCGCCGTGCTCTTCGTCGCGCCCTTGGCCGTGCTCGCGGTGCTCTTGGAGGCCGTCGACTTCCTCGTCGAGGAGGAGGCGGTCTTCCTCGCGGTCGACGTCGACTTCTTGCCGCCCGTCTCCTTCGGCGCCGTACGGGCCGACTGCCGCTGCGGAAGGCGTCTGACCTCCGCCTGCTCCGGTTCCGCCGCCTGCTCCGGTTGCGCCGCCGGCTCCTCGCCGCGCGACTCCTTCGCCGCCCGCACGCTCTTCTCCAGGGCCGCCATCAGGTCCAGCACCTTGCCGCCGGCCTCGGGCGCGGCGGTCTCCGGGGGTGTCTCGCCGGCCGCCTTCGCGGCGACGACCTCCTCCACGGCCTCGCGGTACTCGTCGTGGAGGTCGTCGAGGTCGACCTCACCGAGGGTGTCCATCAGGGCGTCGGCGAGGTCGAGTTCCTTGTCGCGGACGCTGACGGAGGTGTCCGGGGCGACGCCCTCGGGGGCGCGCACCTCGTCCGGCCAGAGCAGACCGTGCATCGCGATCGCGTCGCCGACCACGCGGAGCATGCCCAGCCGCTCCCGCCCGCGCAGCGCGTACTTGGCGATGGCGACCTTGTTGCTGCGCTTCAGCGCCTCCCGCAGCAGGGTGTACGGCTTCGCCGCCGGGGCGCCCCCCGCCTGGAGGTAGTACGCGGCGTCCATCTGGAGCGGGTCGATGCGGTCGGCCGGCACGAAGGCGACGATCTCGATCGTCTTCGCGGTGGGCAGCGGCAGGTGGGACAGGTCCTCGTCGGTGATCGGGACGATCGTGCCGTCGGCGTCCTCGTACCCCTTGCCGATCTCCGCCTGGCTCACCTCGCGGTCCTCCAGCTCGCACACCTTGCGGTAGCGGATGCGGCCGCCGTCCTCGGTGTGGATCTGGCGGAAGGAGATCGCGTGATTCTCGGTGGCGTTCACCAGCTTGATCGGGATGCTGACGAGGCCGAAGGAGATCGCACCGTTCCATATGGATCGCACGTGCGGCACCTTTCCCGGCATTCAGTGAGGAATGCGATACGAGAGAATATTTCCGGCGATTCGTGTGATTCTCATCGTATGACGCCGATTACCGAGGTGGAGGGGCGGCGGCTCGCGCTGAGCAATCTGGACAAGGTGCTGTATCCGGCGACCGGCTTCACCAAGGGCGAGACGCTGCACTACTACGCGATGGTCGCGGACGCCCTGCTGCCCCATCTGCGGGACCGGCCGCTGTCCTTCCTGCGCTACCCGGACGGGCCGGACGGACAGCTCTTCTTCGCCAAGAACGTGCCGCCCGGCACGCCCGGGTGGGTGACCACCGCCGAGGTGCCGCGCGCGGAGGGGCCCTCCCGGATGGTGCTCGTGCAGGACCTGGCCAGCCTGATGTGGGCGGCGAACCTGGTCACCGAGTTCCATACGCCCCAGTGGGTGATCCGGAACGCCGAGGAGGCCGACCGGCTCGTCCTCGACCTCGACCCCGGCGCGCCCGCGACCGTCGTCGAGTGCTGCGAGGTCGCGCTGTGGCTGCGGGAGCGGCTGGCGGCGGACGGGATCACCGCATACGCCAAGACCTCCGGGGCGAAGGGACTGCACCTGCTGGCGGCGGTGCGCGGGGCATCCTCCGAACGGGTCACGGACTACGCCAAACGGCTCGCGGTCGAGGCGGAGCGGACCATGCCCCGCCTGGTCGTCCACCGGATGACGCGCAGCCTCCGCCCGGGCAAGGTCTTCGTCGACTGGAGCCAGAACGCGGCGCGCAAGACCACCGCCACGCCCTACACCCTGCGGGCCCGGCCGGAGCCCACGGTGTCGGCGCCCGTCACCTGGGAGGAGGTCGAGGAGTGCGGGGCACCGGAGCAGTTGGCGTTCCGCGCGCAGGACGTGATCGCGCGCGTCCACGACCACGGAGACCTGCTCGACCAGTTGTTCGACGACCGTGCCGCCGGCGAGGTGACCTGAGCGTTCCGGTCAGCGGCCGCGGCCGGCACCGGCGAGGCACGCCCCCATGGCTGCGACCAGGCCGCCCATCACACCGGCAGACCGGCGAAGCCACCCCACCGCCACGGCCGGGCCGCCCGTCACACCGGCGACGGGTCCCGGCGCCACCGTGTCAGCCGCGGCGACGGGTCCCGGCGCCGCCGTGTCAGCCGCGGCGACGGGTCCCGGCGCCGCCGTGTCAGCCGGCGGCGCTCCACGTCCCGCGGTCCCGGGCCATGGCGTGCAGAGCCTCCACGTCGGCCGGCTTCAGCACGCCGCCCGCGCGCGCCAGCGCGGCCAGTTCCGTGTCCCGCAGGACGCGGACCTCGCGCGGCGGCGCGGTGATCCGGACGTCCGCCGGGGCCACCAGGGCGAGGACCGGTCGGACCTCGGCGGTCAGGACGTAGGAGGCGCGGTCCGCGTCGGCGCGGACGCGGCGCAGCAGGGCGGACGGGTCGTGGCGGCCCAGGGCGACCTCCGGGTCGGCCACCAGGACCCGCTGCCGGCGGGCGTACAGCGCGTGGACGGCGAACAGGCCGCCGGGGCCGATGACCAGGTGGTGGATGCGGTCGCCGCCGGGCAGCGGGACGGAGTGCAGGGTGTGCCAGCCGGCGCCGTCGAGCCGGTCCAGGACCTCGCCGACGGCCTGCTCGGCCGCGAGCGCGCGGCGGCGCGGGTCGGGACGCAGCCGGTGCGCGGGGCCGGGGTCGCGCTCCAGGGCGACCAGCAGGGCCTCACCGGGGCGGTTGGGGGCCAGGTCGTCGTCCGGGTGGAGGGCGAGGCGGGCCAGCTCCGCGGGGGTGGGCACCGGGGGCGGGCCGACGGTGACGGGGCCGGTCAGGAAGGGGCCGAGGGCCTCCAGGACGTCGGCCCTGCGGTCGTCGGCGAGGACGTTGACCCGGCCGGCCTCCCGGTCGTACCAGGCGATGTTCCGGCCGTCGGTCAGGCAGACGTAGAGCCGTTCCCGGCCGTGGCGCCAGGTCGGTACGACGCGCAGTCCGGTCATGCACCATCACCCCTATGACCATGGGAACAGGTGGGGCGCTCCAGGGGCAAGAAGGCGGTTGCCCGGGGGAAGAGCTGGGAATGCCGTCAGGGACGTGGTGGGGGAGGCGCCGTTGCGGACCCGCAGGAAGCAACCCGACGTACCGGCTCCGGACGCTCCGTGGAACGAGATCACGCCCGGTCTGTGGATGGGCGGCCATGAGTTCCGCGGTCGCACCGGGCAGCGGGAGTCCGCCGTCGTCCGGGACGAGTTCGATCTGGTCCAGACCCTGTTGCGGGTGCCGGGTCACGGGCCCGACCGGGGTGTCCGGCACCAGGTGTGGCCGATCCCCGACGGACCGCTGGACGGCACCCAGCTCGCGGGGGTGATACGGCTGGCCCAGGCGGCGGGCGAGGCGCTCGACGAGGGGCGCACGGTCCTGGTCCGCTGCTGGCACGGCTACAACCGCTCGGGGCTGGTCGTCGCCCACACCCTGGTCCGCCGGGGCCTCGCGGCGGAGGAGGCGATCCGCCTGATCCGGTCGCGGCGCTCACCCTGGGCCCTGCACAACGAGTTGTTCGTCGCCTACCTGAGGGCGGGCCTGCCGACGGCCCGGCTGCTGGAGGAGCTGACCGAGTAATCGTTTCTCCCCGCATGCCCTCCGATGGCCCAGTGCGACGGGCGCCCCGCACACATCGCACCTAATGTGGCGAACAGTCAGATCGGTTCCGTGTGCGCCCGCGTGGAGGTGACCATGCGCCCGGGCTCCGCCGCCCGCACCCGCCCGGCCGTGCCCGCCCACCGCCCGGAACCCGGGAGCCGGGACTCGCACGAGAGCACCCACCGAAGCCCCTACCGAACCCCACACCGAAGCTCACACCAGGGCTCACACCAGGGCTCACAAGGAGCCTCATTTGGGTAGGTTCCGGACATGACGCGAGCCGGAGCCGAAGCCATCGCCAGGGCGGTCGAGACGCCGGCACCCGCCGCGCGCCTCCCCCGGCGCCGCGGCATCGAACTCTCCCTCATCCTCCTGGCCGTCCTGCTGTCGGTGTACGGGTACTGCGCCGTCGGGGTCGCCCGGAACGGCACCGTCCCGCCCGGCGCCGCCGGCTACGGCGCCGGACTCGGCGTGCTCGCGCTCCTGGCGCACCTGGCGGTACGGCTGCGCGCCCCGTACGCCGATCCCCTGCTGCTCCCCATCGCGGTGCTGCTCAACGGGATCGGACTGGTGCTGATCTACCGGCTGGACCTGGAGACCCCCGGCGACCTGGCGGCGCCCACCCAGCTGGTCTGGTCCACGCTGGGCGTGTCCCTGTTCGCCTTCGTGGTGGCCGCGCTGCGCGACCACCGGCTGCTCCAGCGGTACGCGTACGTCAGCGTGGTCGCCGCGCTCGGCCTGCTGGCGCTGCCGATCCTCTTCCCCGCGGTCAACGGCGCCCGCATCTGGATCCGCGTCGCGGGCTTCTCCATCCAGCCGGGCGAGTTCGCGAAGGTGCTGCTCGCCGTGTTCTTCGCCGCGTACCTGGCGGCCAACCGCACGGCGCTGGCGTACGCGGGCCGGAAGATCTGGTGGATGCAGCTGCCCACCGGCCGCGTCCTCGGTCCGATCGTCGCGATCTGGCTGCTCAGCGTGGGCGTCCTGGTCCTCGAACGCGACCTCGGCACCTCGCTGCTCTTCTTCGGCCTGTTCGTCGTCATGCTCTACGTCGCCACCGGCCGCACCGGCTGGATCACGGTCGGGCTGCTGCTGGCCTCGCTCGGCGCGGTCGCCGTCGGCCGGCTGGAGCCGCACGTGCACAGCCGGATCGAGGACTGGCTGCACCCGTTCGCGTCGATCGAGGCCGGCCAGGGCCCCAACCAGCTCGCCCAGTCGCTGTTCTCCTTCGCGGCCGGCGGCATGCTCGGCACCGGCCTGGGCCTCGGCCACTCCACCCTGATCGGCTTCGCCACGAAGTCCGACTTCATCCTGGCGACGGCCGGCGAGGAACTGGGCCTGGCCGGCCTCTCCGCCCTCTTCCTCCTGTACGGCCTGCTGGTGGAGCGCGGCTACCGGGCCGGCCTCGCCCTGCGCGACCCCTTCGGCCGGCTCCTCGCGATCGGCCTCGCCTCGATCGTGGCGCTCCAGGTCTTCGTGATCGCCGGCGGGGTGACCGGGCTGATCCCGCTGACCGGCATGGCGATGCCGTTCCTGGCCCAGGGCGGCTCGTCGGTCGTCACCAACTGGGCGATCGTGGCGCTGCTGATCAGGATCAGCGACTCGGCACGGCGGCAGTACGACGGGCAGGCGGCACCGTGAGCCGCCACATCCGGCACGCCGCCGTCTTCTGCGTCCTGCTCCTGGTGGCCCTGCTCGTCAACGCGGCCCGCGTCCAGGTCGTCCGGTCCACCTCCTACGAGGACAACCCGGCCAACCGGCGTGCCTCCATCGCCCGTTACGGCCAGCCCCGCGGCGACATCCTGGTCGGCGGCGAGCCGGTCACCGGCTCCCGGGACAGCGGGGAGCAGTTGCGGTACGAACGGACGTACACGAACGGGCCGTTGTGGGCGCCGGTGACCGGGTTCGCCTCGCAGGTGTACGGGACGACGTTCCTGGAGCACACCGAGGACGGCGTCCTCTCCGGCGCGGACCCGCTGCTGCGGCCGTTCCCGCTGTGGAACGACGTCACCCGGTCGCGGCCCGCCGGCGGGAACGTCGTGACGACCCTGAACGCGGGGGCACAGCGGGCGGCGTACCAAGGGCTGGCCGGGCGCAAGGGCGCGGTGGCGGCGGTGGAGCCGGCGACGGGACGGATCCTCGCGCTGTTCTCGGCGCCGTCGTACGACCCGGCCGTGCTGTCGGGCAACGGGCCCGCGGTGGAACGGGAGTGGACCCGGCTGAACGCCGACCCGGACCGGCCGATGCTGAACCGGGCGGTGCGGCAGACGTATCCGCCGGGATCGACGTTCAAGGTGGTGACCGCGGCGGCGGCGCTGGACGCGGGCGTGATCCGGGACCTCGACGCACCGACCGACTCCCCCGCCCCCTACACCCTGCCCGGGACGACGACCCGGCTGGCGAACGCGTCCAGGGGGTGTGAGGACGCCTCGCTGCGGGACGCGTTCATGTGGTCGTGCAACACGGTGTTCGCGAAGCTGGGCGTGGATGTGGGGGTGGCGAACATGGCGGCCACGGCGGAGGCGTTCGGGTTCGACGCGCCCGGGGGAACCTCCTCCGGGGGAGTGCGCATCCCGTTCTCCGTGGCGCCGAGCACGTTCGACACCTCGGTGGACCGGGCGCAGCTGGCGCTGTCCTCGATCGGGCAGTACAACACGCGGGCCACTCCGCTCCAGATGGCGATGGTCGCGGCGGCCGTCGCCAACGGGGGGCAGATGCGGACGCCGTACCTGGTGGAACGCACCACCCGGCGGGGCGGGACGACGGTCGCCACGGCCGGCTCGCGCCCGGCCCGGCAGGTGATGTACCCGTCGACCGCGCGGCGGCTGCGGCAGCTGATGACGGACGTGGTGCGGGAGGGCACCGGCACCAACGCCGCGATCCCCGGGGCGACCGTCGGCGGCAAGACCGGCACCGCCCAGCACGGCATCGGCAACGCGGGCACGCCGTACGCCTGGTTCGTGTCCTGGGCGCAGGGCGACCGGGACCCGGAGCCGAAGGTGGCGGTCGCGGTGGTGGTGGAGGACTCGGCGGCGAACCGGCGGGACATCACCGGGGGCGGGCTGGCGGCGCCGATCGCGCGGGCGGTGATGGAGGCGGTGCTCACCTCGTGAGACGGGGGGGTTCCGGACCGAACAGGTGCGTCCTACCGTTCGGTCATGACCGACGCCATCGCATTCGAGCTCGCCCAAGTCAACCTCGCCCGGCTCAAGTTCCCGCTGGACTCGCCCGAACTGAAGGACTTCGTCGACGCCCTCGATCCCGTCAACGCCGACGCGGACGCGGCGGCCGGCTTCGTGTGGCGGCTCCAGTCGGAGGCCGGCGACGCCACCGACATCCCGGTCTTCGGCGACGACTGGCTGATCGTCAACATGTCGGTGTGGCGGGACACCGACGCCCTGACCGCCTACATGTACCAGGGCCGGCACCGCGAGATGCTCTCCCGGCGCCGCGAGTGGTTTGGGCGGGTCCAGGAGGCGATGACGACCCTGTGGTGGGTCCCGGCCGGCCACCGCCCGACGGTCGCGGAGGCGGAGGCCCGCCTGCTGCACCTGCGCGCGCACGGCCCGACGCCGTACGCCTTCACCCTGCGCACGTCGTTCCCGGCCCAGGGGGCGCAGCCGGTCGCGTTCGAGGTGCCGGAGGGGCTGGGCTGCTCGGCCTAGGGAAGACGGACGGGGGCGCCGGAGCCGGCACCGGCGTCCCGCCCACGGTCAGCGGCCGCGCGGTGCGAGCGCCGTCAGGTCGATGTCGATGTCGTACGGGACCGTCAGCTTGAGGCGCTCGCGGTGGACCCCGTTGGGGACGTACGCCCGGGTGGCGGGGTCGAGCTCGTAGACGTACACGACGGGCAGGCCCTTCTCCTCCTCCACCCGCCAGTAGTGCCGGATGCCCGCGGCGGCGTACTTGCGGGGTTTGGCCTCACGGTCCCGGTCCACCGAGTCCGCCGAGACGACTTCGACGGCGAGGACGACGTCCTCGGGGCGGAACCAGGTCTGTCCGGGACCGGTGTCGGCGTCGCCGTCGGCCCGGTACACCAGGACATCCGGCTCGGGCCGGTTCGACTTGTCGAGCTTGACCGTCATCTCCCGGATGGCGTCCAGCCCGTCCGGCGCCTGGTCCAGCAACGCGTTCTCCAGCAGGCGCAGCGTGCGCGCGTGGAAGAACGTCCGCGGACTCACGAGAACCAGGCTCCCGTCGATCAGCTCCGTGTGCGCAGGCAGGTTCGGGAGCCGGTCGAGGTCGTCCGCCGTCCAGCCGCCGGCCGGCGGACGGGCCCACTCGTAGTCCTCATCCAGCCCGTACTCGCGTGCGGCGCTCATGATCACTCCCATGGGGCGGAGCGTGGCAGACATGACCAGCCTACCCAGGGGGAACGCCAATCCCGCGCTCGATCGAGTGACCGTAGGCCGTCCCGTTGACGACGGGCGGATGCTCCGATCCGCTCGTCCGTTGCCGCGAGCGCGACCGGGTAGACGCCAAGTCAACAAGTCCTGCGCGAGGGATTGACGGCCTTGCTGACAAGCAGTCTCATAAGAGCCATGACGACCCTCACGGAAGCCGACGCGCTCGACGGGCTGCGCGATGCGCTCGGGCTGCTCAAGGACCGGGAGCAGGTGGCCGAGCGGCTCCTCGCCTCCTCCGCCAAGCACTCGTTCGACCCGGACAAGGAGCTGGACTGGGACGCGCCCTTCGAGGAGGGCAAGTGGTTCTGGCCGCCGGAGCTGGTGTCGCTGTACGACACGCCGATGTGGAAACGGATGAGCGAGGAGCAGCGGATCCTGCTCTCCCAGCACGAGGCGGCCGCGCTCGCCTCGCTCGGCATCTGGTTCGAGATCATCCTGATGCAGCTGCTGTGCCGGCACATCTACGACAAGTCGGCCACGAGCGCGCACGTGCGGTACGCGCTCACCGAGATCGAGGACGAGTGCCGGCACTCGAAGATGTTCGCCCGGCTGATCGCGCAGGGCGGCACCCCGTGGTACCCGGTGAGCCGTGTCCACCAGAACCTCGGCCGCCTGTTCAAGACGATCTCCACCACGCCCGGGTCGTTCACCGCGACCCTGCTCGGCGAGGAGGTCCTCGACTGGATGCAGCGGCTGACCTTCCCCGACGAGCGGGTCCAGACCCTGATCCGGGGCGTCACCCGCATCCATGTGGTGGAGGAGGCCCGGCACGTGCGGTACGCCCGTGAGGAGCTGCGCCGCCAGATGATGACCGCGCCCAAGTGGTCCCAGGAGTTCACGCGCGTGACCTCCGGGGAGTTCGCCCGCGTGTTCTCCGTCGCCTTCGTCAACCCCGAGGTCTACACCAACGTCGGCCTCGACAGGCGGGAGGCGATGGCCCAGGTCAAGGCCAGCGGCCACCGCCGCGAGGTGATGCAGAACGGGGCGAGGAAGCTGACCGACTTCCTGGACGACATCGGCGTGCTGCGCGGAGTGGGACGGCGGCTGTGGCGGTCGTCGGGACTGTTGGCCTGACCTCGCTTTCCTGGCCACCTGGCCGGGCGCCCGGCGGGGGCGGGCGATTACGCTGCACGTCATGACCCCCGCCGCCCCCGCCTACCGCAGGCTCAGCGTCGAGGAGCGCCGCAGTCAGCTGCTCGACGCCGCGCTCTCCCTCTTCGCGCACCGCGCCCCCGAGGACGTCTCGCTGGACGACGTGGCGGAGGCGGCCGGAGTCTCCCGGCCCCTGGTGTACCGGTACTTCCCCGGCGGCAAGCAGCAGCTGTACGAGGCCGCGCTGCGGTCCGCCGCCGAAGTGCTCCAGCACTGCTTCGACGAACCCCAGGACGGCCCCCTCCTCCCCCGCCTCGCCCGCGCCCTGGACCGCTATCTCGCCTTCGTCGACCAGCACGACGCCGGGTTCAGCGCCCTCCTCCAGGGCGGCAGCGTCGTCGAGACCTCCCGTACGACCGCCCTCGTGGACGGCGTGCGGCGGGCCGCGGCCGAGCACATCTACAGCCACCTCGGGGTGGCCGCTCCCGGCCCCCGGCTGCGGATGACCGTCCGGATGTGGATCACCGCCGTCGAGGCGGCCTCGCTCATCTGGCTCGACGAGGACAAGCAGCCGCCCGCCGAGGAGCTGCGGGACTGGCTGGTGGACCAGTTCGTGGCCGTCCTGACGGTGACCGCGGCCCGGGACGCGCAGACCGCCGACGTGGTGCACGGTGCGCTCGCGGCGGGGACCTGATCGACACTGGTGCCGTGAAGAGCGAAGACACCCCCTTCGAGGGCGGGCCCATGGACGGCCGCGTCCTCCCCGTGCTGCTGGGTCCCACCGGGCAGCCGCCGAAGACGTACCGCATCCCCGTCCCCGACGCGGCGGGCGGTCCGCCGACCGTCCTCGTCTACCGGCGGGTGCCCCGCGGGCACGGCGGCCGGCTCGGACTGCCGCGCGGCTGGAAGTACGAGTACGACCCCGAGGGACGGGCGGCCGGCCGGCCGAGGTGGCCGTGGTCCAAGCCCGGCACCGCCCCGGACCGCAAGCGGGGTGACGCCGACGGGTGAACCCGTTGGGCCGAACCGCGCAGACCTGCCACGCGACCCGCCCACGCACCCCTGATGCTCACCCTGCGGGGTGGAGGGGCCGCCCCGCCGGAGGTGATGATGACGTGTCAGGAAGGATGCCTCGTCTGGCGGGAACGGTCTGCACGGCGGCGCTGGCCGCGCAGAGCCTGCTGATCCCCGAGGCCGCCACGGCCGTTCCCCGGCCCCCGGAGCCCGCCGAGCGGTCGGTGGCCGGGCTGCTGACGGACCTTCAGCGGCTGTACCGGGAGGCCGAGCAGGCCACCGAGGCCTACAACGCCACCGAGGAGAAACTGAAGGAACGGCGCGCCGAGGCCGACCGGCTCCGCGACGAACTGGCGAGGACCCGTCTGACGCTGCTGGACAGCCGGGGCGCCGCCGGACGCCTGGCCCGGCAGCAGTACCAGAACACCACCGACATCTCCCCCTACGTACGACTGCTGCTGGCCCGCGATCCGCAGCACGCCCTCGACCAGGGGCATGTGATCGGCCAGTTGGCGCGGGAGCGGGCCGAGACGG
The DNA here is from genome assembly GCF_044750285.1 of Streptomyces sp. NPDC088812. Classification (NCBI taxonomy): domain Bacteria; kingdom Bacillati; phylum Actinomycetota; class Actinomycetes; order Kitasatosporales; family Streptomycetaceae; genus Streptomyces; species Streptomyces sp. NPDC088812. Next base: position 98,335 of record NZ_JBIVJP010000011.1, read on the forward strand.
TGGGGCGGCTGGAGGGCAGCGAACGCAAGGCCGACGGGCTGGCCCGCCGGGCGCGCGCGGCCCTCGACGCCCAGCTCACCCTCACCGAACGCCGGAAGAAGGAACGCGACGACGTGCGCCGCCGCCTGCACGCCGTGGAGAAACTGCTCGCCTCCCTCACCGCCGCCCAGCTCACCGCCCTCGCCGAGCTGGAGCGCGACGGCGTCGCCAAGGCCCAGAAGACGCTCATGGCGTCGGGTGCGCTGAGCGACGACCGCACCCCCTCCGAGGAGGGCGGCCGCGCGGTGCGCTACGCCGTGCGGCAACTAGGCAAGCCGTACGAGTGGGGCGCGGAGGGTCCGGCGTCCTACGACTGCTCGGGCCTGACGTCCGAGGCGTGGCGGGCCGCCGGGGCACCGATCCCCCGCACCAGCCAGGAGCAGTGGGCGCGGCTGCCCAGGGTCCCGCTGGACGAGCTGCGCCCCGGCGACCTGGTGATCTACTTTCCCGAGGCCACGCACGTGGCGATGTACCTGGGCAAGGGCCGCGTGGTCCAGGCCCCGCGCCCCGGCGGCCGCGTCAAGGTCTCACCGCTCGCCGCCAACCCGGTCCTGGGAGCCGTACGACCCGACGCCTGGGCGGGGGCCGACCCCGACAGCGAGCCGGGGACAGGGGCCGTCCGGCCCGACACCCCGCCGGGAACGGCAGCCGTGCCACCCGACGGACGGCCGGAGACCGAGCCCGCACTTCCCGACGGCCGACCGGAGACCGAGGCCGTACTTCCCGACGGCCGACCGGAGACCGAGGCCGTACTTCCCGACGGCCGACCGGTGACCGAGGCCGTACTTCCCGGCGGCCGACCGGAGACCGGGGCCGCCGTACGGCCCGACGGCCGACCGGGGACGGAGGCCGTGCCACCCGACGGCCGACCGAGGACGGAGGCGCTGTGACCCGACGGCCGACCGGGGACGGAGGCGCTGTGACCCGACGGCCGACCGGGGACGGAGGCGCTGTGACCCGACGGCCGGGGGTGGTGGCGAAGCTCTCCGCCGCCCTGACGACGCGGCTTCACCCGCCAGGCCGGGGCAGCAGTCGACCGGCCCGGCGACCGAACGGCCAAGCCCAGCTGACACACCGCCCCACGCCCGGACCGCGAACGGAGACCCCGTGACCCGACGGTGAGGGGTGGTGGCGGAGCTGCCCGCCGCCCCGGCGGCAGGGGTTCGGCACACCGACCTGGCGGCGGTGGCCGACCGGGCACGGCACACCGACCTGGGACGGTCGCCGACCCGGGACGGTCGCCGAACGGCGGCAGTGGTCGAACAGCGGCAGTGGTCGAACGGCCCGTCGGCCGAAGCCGGCGGCCCGAGGGCGTCGGCCGGGGTCGGCGGCCCGAGGGCGTCGGCCGGGGTCGGCGGCCCGAGGGCGTCGGCCGGGGTCGGCGGCCCGAGGGCGTCGGCCGGGGTCGGCGGCCCGACCGGGACGCTCCGTCGAGGTCTCACGCGCCCGCGGCGCCCGAGACCTCCATCAGGTAGCCCTCGGTCTTCTTCGGGTCGTAGAAGAAGTTCTCGAAGTCCGCCGGGTTGTTGAACCCATTGGCGAATCGATTCGCCACGGGCTGGAGCTGACCGGCCGCGCCGATGAGGTTGAGGATGTGCTCCGGCGGCGGGGCCAGCATCGCGTTGGTCCACTTGGTGACGTGCTGGGCGGTCTCCCAGTACCGGTCGAACGTCGCCTGCATCCACTCCTCGTCGAACTCCTTCTCGCCGCGTTCGAGGATCGAGGCGAGATAGGCGGCCGCGCACTTGGACGCCGAGTTGGAGCCCTGTCCGGTGATCGGGTCGTTGGCGACGACCACGTCGGCGACACCGAGCACCAGGCCGCCGCCGGGGAGGCGGCCGATCGGGTTGCGGACCGTGGGCGCGTACCGGCCGGCGAGGGTGCCGCCGGCGTCGGTCAGTTCGACCTCGGTGGCCCGCGCGTACTCCCAGGGCGTGAACTTCTTCATGAGGTCCAGGGTCAGGGAGAGGTGCTCCGCCGGGTCCTTGACGCCCTTGAAGACGTCGAGCGGGCCGCCGGGTATGCCCTCCCAGAACAGGATGTCCGCGCGGCCGGAGAGGGTCAGGGTCGGCATGATGAACAGCTCACCGACGCCGGGCACCAGGTTGCAGCGGACCGCGTCGAACTCCGGGTGCTCCGGGCGCGGGCCCAGACCGTGGACGTAGGACACGGCGAGGGCGCGCTGCGGCTCGCTGTAGGGGGAGCGGGACGCGTCGCGGCCGAACATCTGCACGAGTTCGCCCTTGCCCGCCGAGACCAGCACGAGGTCGTAGGCCCGGGCGAAGTAGTCGAGGTCGGAGACCGCCGCGCCGTGGATCACCAGCTGGCCGCCGCGCTGGGCGAACGTCTCCATCCAGCCGGCCATCTTCACCCGCTGGTCGACCGACTGGGCGTACCCGTCGAGCTTGCCGACCCAGTCGATCACGCGCTGGGTCGGGCCCGGGTCGTGCGAGCCGGGGGCCGCCACCGAGACACCGGCACCCTCGATCTTCGGGGCCTGGGACTCCCAGAAGTTCAGCTGGAGGTCGCGCTCGTGCTGGAGGGCGGTGTGGAACATGCACTGCGTCGACATCACCCGGCCGGACCGGATCTCGTCCGCGGTCCGGTTGGACATCAGGGTGACCTCGTACCCGTGCGACTGGAGGCCGAGGGCGAGCTGAAGACCGGACTGACCGGCTCCGACGACGAGTATCTTCCGCATGCGGGGGTGTCTCCTAGGTGGCCCGGGGGCCTTACTCGGGGGTTTCGTCGAGCGCGTGGCCGACGAGGGCCAGGAGGGTCTCGATCACCGAGATCCGGCGGCGCGCATCCATGATCATTACAGGTATGTGCGGCGGAATCGTCAATGCCTCCCGCACGTCCTCCGGATCGAACCGCTCGCTGTGGTCGAAGTGGTTGACGGCGACGACGTACGGCAGTCCGCAGCTCTCGAAGTAGTCGAGGGCCGGGAAGCAGTCCTTCAGACGGCGGGTGTCGGCGAGGACGACGGCGCCGATCGCACCGCGCACCAGGTCGTCCCACATGAACCAGAACCGCTGCTGGCCCGGCGTGCCGAAGAGGTACAGCACCAGGTCGTCGTCGAGCGTGAGGCGGCCGTAGTCCATGGCCACCGTGGTGGTGACCTTCTCCGGGGTACCGGTGAGGTCGTCGGTGGCCTCGCTGGCCTCGGTCATCAGCGCCTCCGTCTGGAGGGGCTCGATCTCCGAGACGGTGCCGACCAGGGTGGTCTTTCCGGCACCGAAGCCGCCGGCCACCACGATCTTCGTGGCGATGGGGGCCCGGGTGCGGTCCGTCTGCCAGGGCTGCAACGGCTCGTCGGGCGCGGCCTCGACGAACGGGGAGACGCCACGAGCGGCGTCAGAGACGACGGAGTCCACTCAGCACCCTTTCCAGCAGAGCGCGGTCGGGACGGCCCGTACCGTGACCGGTCCCGGTGCCGTACACACGGATCTTTCCCTGGTCCGCGAGGTCGCTGAGGAGCACGCGGACCACGCCGAGCGGCATCTTCAGCAGCGCGGCGATCTCCGCCACCGTACGCATACGGCCACACAGTTCGACGATGGCCCGCAGCTCCGGCATCACCCGGGTGGTGAGGGAACCGTTCGTCAGCTCCCTGCGCTCCTCGGGCGCCTCGAGTTCGGCCGTGGTCGCCACGAACGTCTCGACGAGGAGGACGTGGCCGAAGCGGGTGCGGCCGCCGGTGAGCGAGTAGGGGCGTACCCGGGCGGGCTTGCGGTCGCCGCCGCGGACCGGGAGCGCGGCGGCCTTCTTCGGAGAGCTGCTCATCGGGTACTCCCCGCCGTCGCGGTCTCCAGGGACTGCCGTAGCTCGCTGCGGAGCTCCGGGGTCAGGACGTGGCCGGCGCGGCCCACGAAGAGGGCCATGTGGTACGCCACCACGCTCATGTCGCAGTCGGCGGAGCCGTGGACGCCGAGCAGCGAGCCGTCGCTGATCGACATCACGAAGAGGCTGCCCTCCTCCATGGCGACCATGGTGTGCTTCACCGGGCCGGAGTCCATGAGCTTGGCGGCCCCGATGGTGAGGCTGCCGATGCCGGAGACGATGGTGGCGAGGTCGGCGGCGGACCCGCGCGGGCCCGCCGGTTTCGCCTCCTGGACCTGACGGGCCGCGTCGGTGGGGGTCCCCCCGCGCGAGCTCGTCCGAGCGTGGGGGAGCCCCGGGTCGGAGGAGAGCAGGAGCAGGCCGTCGGAGGAGACGACCGCGACGGACTGGATCCCCGGCACTTCCTCCACGAGGTTGGTCAACAGCCAGTGCAGGTTACGGGCTTCACTGCTCAGTCCGAAGGTACTGGGCGCGGTCAACTGCTTGCCTCCTCGACTGTGCCCCCCGTGTCTTCTTCGGCGTGTGCGGGTGCTGCTTGAGGTGACGGTGCCGTGTTCTGCCCCGTCTGTTCGGCGATCTCCGCCTCGACGTCGCGGTATCCGGCCTCCGCCCCCCGACGGAAGCCGCCCAGCCGGCGGCGGAGGGCGTCGGCGTCGACGGAGCCGGTCCGCTGGCGGGGGGCCGTGGTGGGTGCGGTGATCCTGGGAGTGCGCTTGGGCAGGCCCTTGTCGGTGAGGAGCTCTTCCGGGGCGTCGGGGGTGCGGGTGCGTTCCGCCTCGGCCTCGCCCGGGTCGGGCCCGTTCCCGTCCGTGCCGTCCGCGCCGCCGCCGGGGGCGGGCCGTCCCTGGGGGGCGTCCTGGCCTGCGGCGGGTGCACCTGGTGAGGTGACCGGGTCGGTGGCGGGTGATCCCTGTGGGGCGTTCTCGCCGTCGGCGGCTCCGGGTCGCGGGGTGGCCGGTGCGGCGGGGTGGTGTCCCTCCGGCGTGCCGTCCGCTTCCCCGGGCGGGTTCGGCAGCAGGAGTTCCATCGTGGTCTCGGCCCGGGAGTGCGGCTCCGGCACGGTCCGCGCGTCGGTCCGCGCATCGGTCCGCGCATCGGTCCGCTCATCGGTCCGCTCATCGGTGCGGGACTCGGCCGGGGGCTGGGCCGGGACCTGCGCTTCGGCGGGCGGGGCGGCCGGGGACCGGTCCGGGACCTGGTCGCCGGTGGACGACTCGGCCTCGCGGACCGCCTTCTCGGCCAGGGCGACCAGGGGGTCGCCGCTGTCGCCGTTCTCCTTGGCCCGGCCCGGGAGGACGTTGGAGTTGGCCTCGGCGTCCGCGCCGGGGAGGGAGAACGACTGGCCCGCGGCGGACGCCGGTGAGGACGCCTGGACCGCGGCGGCCGGGGCGGTGGCCAGCAGCGGCGTCGGGACGACGACGACCGCGGCGACACCGCCCTTCTTCTGCTCGCGCAGCTGCACCCGCACCCCGTGCCGGTGGGCGAGGCGGGCCACGACGTAGAGGCCGAGGCCGAGTCCCTCCTCGCCCTCCTGGTCGTAGGGGGTCTCCGGGTCGAACTCGGTGAGGCGGCTGTTGAGGCGGGTCAGGCGCTCCTCGGTCATGCCGATGCCCTCGTCCTGGACGGAGAGCATGACCTCGCCGTTCTCCAGGAGCCAGCCGGAGACCTCGACGGGCAGGTCCGGCGGGGTGAACGAGGTGGCGTTCTCCATGAGTTCGGCCAGCAGGTGGCTGAGGTCGTCGGCGGCGAAGCCGGCCACGTGCGCGTGCGGCGGGAGCGCGGAGATGCGGACGCGTTCGTAGCGTTCGATCTCGCTGACCGCGGCGCGGACCACGTCCACCAGCGGGATCGGGCCGGCGTGCTGCTGGACGTGCTCGGTGCCCGCCAGCACCAGCAGGTTCTCGCTGTGCCGGCGCATGACCGTGGCGAAGTGGTCGAGCTTGAACAGCGTGGCCAGGCGGTCGGGGTCCTGCTCGCGCTCCTCCAGGCCCTCGATGACCGCGAGCTGGCGCTCGACCAGGCCCAGGGTGCGCAGGGAGAGGTTGACGAAGGTGCCGCTGATGCTGGACCGCAGCCGCTCCAGGCGGGCGGCGGCGTCGGCGAGTTCGGCGCGCAGTCCCTCGCGGGCGTCGGCCATCTTCTGGCGCTGGCCGACAAGGTGCTTGCGGTCGGACTCCAGGGTGGTGACGCGCTCGTGGAGGGCGACGGCGTGCTCGTGCAGGGCGTTGACGGAGCGGACGACCTGGGCGAACTCGTCGTTGCGGCCGGTGAACCGCAGCGGCTCCTCGGCCGCCGGGTTCTCGGCGTCGGCCAGCCGCTTCGAGCCGAGGCGCAGCACGGCCAGCGGGCGGGTGAGGCTGCGGGCCATGGCGGTGGCGATGCCTATGGCGAGCAGTACCAGGGCGCCGAGCAGGGCGATGCGGATCTCCAGCGCGGTGACGTCGTCGTCGCGCAGCTGGGCGAGGTCCTTGGTGCGGCGGTCGTAGAGCGACGACTCGGCGCCGCGCATCAGGTCGACCCGGGCGGAGAGCGCGGCGTCCAGCTTCTTGAGGCTGGTGTCGAGCTCGTCGTCGGTGAGTTCCGGCTGGTCGGTGAGGGCCGCCAGGTACTTCTCGGCGGCCTCCACGTCACCGCCGGTGACGGTGGAGTCGTAGGAGTCGACGGCCTGCTGCGGGGCGTTCTCCCGGAAGGCGGTCAGGGCCGCGTCGGAGCGCAGCCGGGCCTGCTGGGCGGCGGCCGTGAGGGCGTCCCGCCGCTTGGCGTCGCCGCCGGAGGAGACCGTCTCGGTGGACGACAGGCCGGTGACCGGGTCGTAGACGCTCTCCGTGGACGTCGGCACGTTCAGCGCGGCCAGCAGCAGTCCGCGGGCCGCGTCGGCCTGCTGGACGGCGGTGTCGAGGTCGGCGAGGGCGTGGGCGCCGGAGCCCGCGCGGGGCGGCATCTGCTCCGCGAGCCGCTCGGCGAGACCGTGCAGCGCGGTGATGGCGGCGGAGTAGGCCTGGTGCGCCTCGAGCGCCGTGCTCTTGCCGGTGAGGGCCGTCTGCCGGACGGAGGCGAGGCCGTCGAGCTCCGCACGGAGCCCGGCGGGCGTGTCGGCGTCGGCGGTCAGCTCCCGCACCTGCCGGTCCACACGGGTACTGCTCTGCGTCGAGGGCGCCGAGGCCTTGGTACGGCCAGCCGCGACGTAGACGGTGACCTCGTCCCGTTCGTCGGCGATCGACTGCGCGAGGACCAGCGCGTCCTGGGTCCGCTCGGCGAGGGTCACCAGATCCTGTGCGTCCTTCAACTGCCCGGAGGCGTCGAGGACGGAGGGGGCTCCGGCGCCCGCGACGGCGGCGGCCACCACGGCCACCGCGACGATCAGCCGGTTGCGTACGTGGGTCGGACGGCCCTTCCCTACAGGGGTGCGCTCCGCGCCCCCCTCGGAGGCCGTCTTGCTGCCTGTGCGCCGAGGCCGCGTCTTCTGCACCGGTGCTCGCATTCCTGACTCGTGTTACCCATGGGCCGGATGACGCTCCGTCAACGGGTGCGTACGTCCGGTACGGTCCCCGACCCTCCCAGTGCCGGTGGGCAGGGGTCGCGCATCGACTGCCCCGCCACCCGAAGGAGTGAACATCGGAGGAGAGTTGAGGGGCAAGTCACTCCGGCACCTGCGAGGCCTTTGCACGGGGCGCCGGTTGGACGTGGGCGGCGGGCTTTGGCAATATTCGCCGCCACGCCTTCCCGGAGTGCGTTATTCCCTCCCAAAACAGGCGCCTGACCTGCGACGGTGCGCCCACCCGAGGAGTGTTGCCAGCCTTTCGCGAAGGGTGTGAAGGGGTCGTGCAGACTGGCGGGATGCGCACGGAACTTGTGTCGGAGCCCGGTGATCGGGCCTACCCCAACGAGGACTTCGCGAGCGTCGGACTTCCCGCCTCCGGTCAGGGCGGTTCACTCGTCCTGCTGGACGGCGTGACGCCGCCCCGGAGCGGCACGGGCTGTCTCCATTCGGTCCCCTGGTACACGGCGCGGCTGGGCGGCGCCCTGACCGAACTGACCGTTTCACTCCCGGATGTTCCGCTGGCCGAGGCGCTCTCCCTCGCTCTGGCGCGTACCGCCGACGCCCACTCCGGCACCTGTGACCTTTCTCACCCGCGTACGCCGCAGGCGACGGTGGTTCTCGCCCGCTGGTCCCCGGACTCGGTGGAGTACCTGGTCCTGTCCGACTCGGCGCTCCTCCTGGCCTCCCCCGACGGCACGGTCACCCCCGTCCTGGACGACCGTCTGACGCTCGTCCCGCCGGCGCTGCTGGCGAGCGCGGAGGTCTGCGACACGCGGGTCCGCAACAAGGAGGGCGGCTTCTTCACCGCTGCCGCGGACCCGGCGGTGGCGGCCCGCGCGGTCACCGGCGCCGTCCCGCGCACCGAGGTGGCCGCCCTCGCGGCCCTCAGCGACGGGGTGACGCGGTGGGTGGACACGTTCCGCGAGGGCGACTGGACGGACCTGTTCGGCCGCGTCCGCAAGGAGGGCCCTCGCACGCTGGTGGAGCGCGTGCGGAAGCTGGAGCGGGCGGACACCGAGCGGGAGTTCCTGGGCCGCGCCAAACGGCACGACGACGCGACGGCGGTCTTCGTGGAGCTGTGAGGTGGGGCCGGGACCTGGGCCGCGCACTGGTTCGGGCGGGCTGTGCCACGCCGGGGTCGGGCCGGCTCAGGCCTGCTCGGGCTGGCTCGGGCTGGCTCGGGCCTTTCGGCCCCGCGTTGGTTCGGGCGGGATGAGCCATCCACCGGATCTGGCCTGACGGACCACACCGGGGGTCGGGCCTGCTCGGGCCTGCCCGGGCCTTCGGCCCCGCGTTGGTTCGGGCGGGATGAGCCATCCGCTGGTTCTGGCCTGACGGACCATGCCGGGCATCGGGCCTGCTCTCGAACGGTCGCCGGTCCAGACCCGATCGGCCGGTCGCCGGTTCAGGCCTGCTTGGCCATGCCCTGGTTCAGCTCGTGGAGCAGGCGGGCCAGCTCCGCCACCTCCCCGCGGTCCCAGTGGGCGAGCTGGCTGACGTACCGTGCCCGGCGGGCCTCGCGGACCCGGCCGACCCGGGTGCGGCCCTCCTCGGTCAGGTCGACGAGCCAGGCGCGTCCGTCCGCCGGGTCCGGCGCGCGGGCGATCAGGCCGAGCTGTTCCAGCGCGCGCAGCTGGCGGGACATGGTGGCCTTGCCGACGCCGATGTAGGCGGCGAGTTCGGTCGCCCGCTGCCGCCCGCACTCCTCCAGCCGGACGAGCAGGCCGTACGCCGCGGACTCCAGGTCCGGGTGCACCTCGCGGGCCATCTCGCCCTGATTGGCCCGGGCGCGGCGCAGCAGCACCGTCAGCTCCCGCTCCAGGGACAGGAACTCCTGGTCCACACCTCTTCGCGACACCTCGGATGCGCCCCCGCGTCCGTCGCCGTTTCCGTCCTCGTGCACGTCAGCGCTCCTGATCCGGTTCCGTGCCGATTCTACGTGCGTAGCCGCACCCCGGGCCGAGGGTCGTGGCATGCACCTGCCCCATGACGCCATGACCCATGACGCCATGACCCATGACGCCAAGACGCCGTGACGCCGTGGCCGGTGGCCCCGGGCGGGCGAAGGCCCGGGCCTCCCTCACGGGACCCGGGCCTTCCCCTCCGGACGCGTCCGTCACGCCGCGACCGGAACCTCCGGCGTCACCCCGCTGGTCGCGGGGGCGAGCGCCAGTTCCAGGACCTGGCGGACGTCGGTGACGGCGTGGACGTCCAGCTTGTCCAGGACCTCCGCCGGGACGTCGTCCAGGTCGGGCTCGTTGCGCTTGGGGATGATCACGGTGGTCACCCCGGCGCGGTGCGCGGCGAGCAGCTTCTGCTTCACACCGCCGATCGGGAGGACCCGGCCGGTCAGCGAGACCTCGCCGGTCATCGCCACGTCCGTACGGACCAGCCGTCCGGACAGCAGGGACGCGAGGGCCGTCGTCATCGTGATGCCCGCGCTCGGGCCGTCCTTGGGGACCGCGCCCGCCGGGAAGTGGATGTGCACGCCCCGGTCCTTCAGGTCGGCGACCGGCAGTTCCAGCTCGGCGCCGTGGCTGCGCAGGAAGCTCAGCGCGATCTGCGCCGACTCCTTCATCACGTCGCCCAGCTGACCGGTCAGGGTCAGGCCCGCCGCGCCCGTCTCCGGGTCGGCCAGCGACGCCTCGACGTACAGCACGTCGCCGCCCGCGCCCGTGACCGCGAGCCCCGTCGCCACACCGGGCACCGAGGTGCGCCGCTCGGCCGGGTCCTGGGCGGACTCGGGCACGTGGTGCGGCCGGCCGATCAGGTCACGCAGGTCCGCCTCGGTGACGGTGAACGGCAGCTCCCGCCGGCCCAGTTCGTGCTGCGCGGCGATCTTGCGCAGCAGCCGGGCGACGGACCGCTCCAGGGTGCGCACGCCGGCCTCGCGCGTGTACTCGCCGGCCAGCTTGCGCAGGGCGCTCTCGTCGAGGGTCACCTCCTCCTTGTCCAGGCCCGCCCGCTCCAGCTGGCGCGGGAGCAGGTGGTCACGGGCGATGACGACCTTCTCGTCCTCGGTGTAGCCGTCGAGGCGGACCAGCTCCATACGGTCGAGCAGGGCCTCGGGGATGGCCTCCAGGACGTTGGCGGTGGCGAGGAAGACGACGTCCGACAGGTCGAGCTCGACCTCCAGGTAGTGGTCGCGGAAGGTGTGGTTCTGCGCCGGGTCCAGGACCTCCAGCAGGGCCGCCGCCGGGTCGCCGCGGAAGTCGGACCCGACCTTGTCGATCTCGTCGAGCAGGACGACCGGGTTCATCGAACCGGCCTCCTTGATCGCGCGGACGATCCGGCCGGGCAGCGCGCCGACGTACGTACGCCGGTGACCGCGGATCTCCGCCTCGTCCCGGACACCGCCGAGGGCGACGCGGACGAAGGCGCGGCCCATGGCGTGCGCGACCGACTCGCCCAGCGAGGTCTTGCCGACGCCGGGCGGGCCGACCAGGGCCAGCACGGCGCCGCCGCGCCGTCCGCCGACCACGCCCAGGCCCCGGTCGCTGCGGCGCTTGCGCACCGCCAGGTACTCGGTGATCCGCTCCTTCACGTCCTCCAGGCCCGCGTGCTCGGCGTCGAGGACCGCCTTGGCGCCCTGGATGTCGTAGGCGTCCTCCGTCCGTTCGTTCCACGGCAGTTCCAGGACGGTGTCGAGCCAGGTGCGGATCCAGGAGCCCTCGGGCGACTGGTCGCTCGCCCGCTCCAGCTTGTCGACCTCCTTGAGGGCGGCCTCGCGGACCTTCTCCGGCAGGTCGGCGGCCTCGACACGGGCGCGGTAGTCGTCGGACTCCTCGCCCTCGCTCTCGCCGTTGAGCTCGCGCAGTTCCTTGCGGACGGCCTCCAGCTGACGGCGCAGCAGGAACTCGCGCTGCTGCTTGTCGACGCCCTCCTGGACGTCCTTGGCGATGGTCTCGGCGACATCCTGCTCGGCGAGGTGGTCGCGCAGTTGCTGGGTGGCGAGCTTCAGACGGGCCACCGGGTCGGCCGTCTCCAGGAGCTCGACCTTCTGCTCGGTGGTCAGGAACGGCGAGTAGCCGGAGTTGTCGGCGAGCGCGGAGACGTCGTCGATGGCCTGGACGCGGTCGACGACCTGCCAGGCGCCGCGCTTGCGCAGCCAGGCGGTGGCCAGCGCCTTGTACTCCTTGACCAGTTCGGCGACCTGGCCGGGCAGGGGCTCGGGCACCTTCTCGTCGAGCCGCGTGCCCTCGACCCACAGGGCCGCGCCGGGGCCGGTGGTGCCGGCGCCGATCCGGACGCGGCCGCGGCCGCGGATCAGCGCGCCCGGGTCGCCGTCGGCCAGCCGGCCGACCTGCTCGACCGTGCCGAGCACGCCGGTGCTCGCGTACGTGCCGTCGATGCGCGGCACCAGGAGTACCCGGGGCTTCCCGGGTTCCGAGCGGGCGGCGGCCTGGGCCGCTTCCACCGCGGCGCGCACATCGGCGTCGTTGAGGTCCAGCGGAACCACCATCCCGGGCAGCACGACCTCGTCGTCGAGCGGCAGTACGGGCAGGGTGAGCGGTGTGAACGCTGCGGACTCAGCAGCCATGATCTCCCCTTCGGCAGTCAAGTTGAGTTATGCCGACTCAATGCACGGGCGGCGTCGAATGTTCCCGGGTGGTCGTTCGCTGTGAGCGATCACGTCTGCCGGGTCCGGCACGTGGCACCGTACAGTCGCCTCACGTAAGTGGCGAATGTGCTGACTGGCTATTACGGAGGTCGTGTGGACGGGATCGTGCGGGCCTGGGTGGACGGGTGGGTCGTGTCGCGCGGAGCCGCTCCGCCCGTGCGGCGGCCCTGGGGGTTCACCGTCGACGTGGGGCAGTCCGCGCACGTGTCGCGGCACGTCCTCGCCCGGATCGGGGACGACGTCGAGGAAGGCGTGGTGCGCAAGGTCGCGGACGGGGTGACCGGGGCCGGTGTGTGGCTCAAGGTCTTCCAGGACCCGGCGGTGACCGCGGAATGGCTCGGCCCCGGCTGGTGGGTGGACCCGGAGCCGGGATGGCTGATGACGCTGCCGCTGCGCACGGCGGCGGAAGGGGGACCGAGGCCGGGACCGGCGGAGGCGGGGCCGGCCCGGGCGCCCGACGGTTATCGGCTGCGCGCGTGGACGCGCGGCGGCGTCACGCGCGTGATGGTCGCCGCGCCCGACGGCTCCTTCGCCGCGCGGGGCCAGGTGGCTCCGACCGGCGCGACCGCCGTCTTCGACCAGATCGAGACCGCACCCGGACACCGCCGCCGCGGCCTGGGCAGCGTCGTCATGCGGACGCTCACGGCCGCCGCTGCGGCCGAGGGCACCGAGACCGGCGTCCTCGCGGGGACGCCGGCGGGGCGTGCGCTGTACGAGTCGCTGGACTGGACGGCGGTGGCGCCGCTGACGAGCGCGAAGTTCCTGGGGGCGGGCGGGGACAGCGACTCGTGACCGGGGGCCGGGGCCGGGAGCCGGGGGCCGGAACCGGGGACCGGGGCCGGGAGCCGGGGGCCAGGACCGGGAGGCGGGGGCCACGGGGCCGGGACCGGAGGCCGGAGGCCAGGACCGCGGCCGCGGCCAGGACCGGGGCCGGGACCGGAGGCCGGGGCCGGGACCGGAGGCCGGGGCCGGGACCGGAGGCCAGGACCGGGACCGCGGCCAGGACCGGGACCGCGGCCAGGACCGGGACCGGGGCCGGGATCGGAGGCCAGGACCGGGACCGCGGCCAGGACCGGGACCGCGGCCAGGACCGGGACCGCGGCCAAAACCGGGGCCGGGACCGGAGGCCGGCGCCGGAACCCGCAGCCGGCCCAAGACCGGCCCCGCGGAATTCCCCGCCCTCCCCCGCCTCCGGTGCCAGGATGGGGCGATGCCCCTCTCCCGCGACATGTCCCCCGAACCCGGCGGCCGACCCGAAGTCCTGGACCGTCGTGAGGGCCCGTACGGCGAGGTCGTGCTGCGCCGGCACGGGGAGTTGCTCCAGATCATCGCCAACGGCTGCTTCCTGATGGACACCTCCGACGGCCGCTCGGAGCGGCTGCTCGTCGACGCCGCCCTGACCGCGCTGGACGGGCGCCCCGCACCCGACGTGCTGATCGGCGGCCTGGGCGTCGGGTTCTCGCTCGCGCACGCCGCCGCCGACCCCCGCTGGGGAGGCGTCACGGTCGTGGAGCGGGAACGCGCCGTCATCGACTGGCACCTCGACGGCCCGCTCGCCGCGATCTCCCGCTCCGCCCTCGCCGATCCGCGCACGACGATCGTGGAAGCGGATCTGCTCGACTACGTCGAAAAGACTGTCAATGAGACTTCCGCCACGTTCGACGCGCTCTGTCTCGACATCGACAACGGGCCCGACTGGACCGTCACCGAAGGCAACGGCGGACTCTACTCGGAGGCCGGACTCGCGGGCTGCGCAAGGGTGTTGAGGCCCGGAGGGGTACTGGCCGTGTGGTCCGCCCAGCCGTCGCCTGAATTCGAAGGAACCTTGAGAAATGCCGGGTTCCAACGGGTGCGTACCGAAGAGATCCCGGTTGCCCGAGGCGTGCCGGACGTCGTGCACCTCGCCGTCGTACCCGGATAGCAAAGGCGCGGTGACTCCCCGTACGCTGCTGCCCTGACGTCGATCATTGAGGCGTCAACCGCAGTCATGCGCAATCAAGGGATCACCCCACTGGTCCCGGAAAAGCACACCTCAGGGGCGGGCGATGGAGCAGACACACACCTCGCACAACGGCACGACGGCGACCCCGGGCGCACAGCGCCGCGTTCTGGTGGTCGAGGACGATCCGACGATCGTCGACGCCATCGCGGCCCGCCTGCGCGCGGAGGGATTCCTCGTGCAAACGGCGGGCGACGGCCCGGCGGCCGTCGACACGGCCGAGGCCTGGCAGCCCGACCTGCTGATCCTCGACATCATGCTGCCCGGCTTCGACGGCCTGGAGGTCTGCCGTCGCGTGCAGGCCGCCCGCCCGGTGCCGGTGCTGATGCTCACCGCGCGCGACGACGAGACCGACATGCTGGTCGGGCTCGGCGTGGGCGCCGACGACTACATGACCAAGCCGTTCTCGATGCGGGAGCTGGCGGCACGCGTGCACGTGCTGCTGCGCCGCGTGGAGCGCGCGGCGCTCGCGGCGGCCACGCCCCGCTCCGGCATCCTGCGCCTCGGCGAGCTGGAGATCGACCACGCCCAGCGCCGGGTGCGGGTGCGCAGCGAGGACGTGCACCTCACGCCCACCGAGTTCGACCTGCTGGTCTGCCTGGCGAACACCCCGCGTGCGGTGCTCTCCCGTGAGCAGCTGCTGGCGGAGGTGTGGGACTGGGCGGACGCCTCCGGCACCCGGACCGTCGACAGCCACATCAAGGCACTGCGCCGGAAGATCGGCGCCGAGCGGATCCGCACGGTGCACGGCGTCGGCTACGCGCTGGAGACGCCGACGCCATGAGCGGCGGGCCGGACGCACCGAGAGGCCCCGGGGAGCCCTGGGGCGGCGTACGACCGTTCTCGGTCAACACCAAGCTGGGGGCGCTCGTCGTCATCTCGGTGCTGATCACCACCGGGCTGGTGCTGATCGCCCTGCGCACCGCGACCGAACTGCGCTTCATCACCATCTTCTCGATGATCGCCACCCTGCTCATCACGCAGTTCGTGGCGCACTCGCTCACCGCGCCGCTGGACGAGATGAACACGGTCGCCCGGTCCATCTCGCACGGCGACTACACCCGCCGGGTGCGCGAGAACCGCCGGGACGAGCTGGGCGACCTCGCCCAGACGATCAACGTCATGGCCGACGAGCTGGAGGCGCAGGACCGTCAGCGCAAGGAGCTGGTGGCCAATGTCTCGCACGAGCTGCGCACCCCCATCGCGGGTCTGCGCGCGGTCCTGGAGAACGTGGTCGACGGCATCGCCGAGGCCGACCCCGAGACGATGCGCACGGCCCTGAAACAGACCGAGCGGCTCGGCCGGCTGGTGGAGACGCTGCTGGACCTGTCCCGGCTGGACAACGGCGTCGTACCGCTGCGCAAGCGGCGTTTCGAGGTGTGGCCGTACCTGTCGGGGGTGCTCAAGGAGGCCAACATGGTGGCCTCCGCGCGCGCGACCATGGGCTCGGGCGGCAGTCACACGCGCACCGACGTCCATCTGCACCTGGACGTCTCGCCGCCGGAGCTCACCGCGCACGCGGACCCCGAGCGCATCCACCAGGTCGTCGCCAACCTGATCGACAACGCGGTCAAGCACAGTCCGCCGCACGGCCGGGTCACGGTGAAGGCACGGCGCGGGCCGCTGCCGGAGTCGCTGGAGCTGGAGGTCCTGGACGAGGGGCCCGGCATCCCGCGCTCGGAGTGGCGCCGCGTCTTCGAGCGGTTCAACCGGGGGGCCGTCCGCCGGCCGCACGGCCCGGGCAGCGACGGCGGCACGGGACTGGGACTCGCGATCGCCCGCTGGGCGGTCGATCTCCACGGCGGCCGGATCGGAGTGGCCGAATCTGAGCGAGGTTGCCGGATTCTTGTCACTCTTCCGGGAGAGCCATCCGTGCCAAGTTGACGTAAAGTGCGAAGCGGAGCCCCAAGATCCACGAGCGTCCGCACCGACGAACGGCTGATGGACACGTGTGATCAGGCACAGCACCGGCCCAGGCCGGCCGCGGTCCGCACGCTCAGCGTGCGCGACCTGCATCGGCGCACCCGTTTTAGAAGTCAACCGCGCTTGTTTCCCGCCATTTCCAGCCCTGAAACACCCTTGTCGATGTGACATACGCGACGATGGAGCTGCCCGGCCTGACCTTCGCGGGCTGGGAGGCGTAGCCTTTATTCCCGCTGTCCATCACCTTGTGAAGCGGAAGAGGGCGGTTGCCGCCGTGTCGCCACAGTCCCCCAGTAACGCATCGAGCATCTCGACCGACGCAGACCAAGCGGGCAAGAATCCCGCTGCCGCGTTCGGCGCGAACGAGTGGCTCGTCGACGAGATCTATCAGCAGTACCTCCAGGACCCGAATTCCGTAGACCGTGCCTGGTGGGACTTCTTCGCCGACTACAAGCCGGGGGCCGCCAGCGCTCCGGCTCCGGCGGGTACTGCGGCCGCGGGGGCCGCAGGGACCACCACCCCACCCGCGGCACCCGCCGCCCCGGCCGCTCCGGTCGCCCCGGCCCAGGCCGCGCCCGCCGCCCCGGCTCCCGCGCCGGCCGCCGCCGCCCCGAAGCCCGCGGCCGCCGCTCCGGCGCCCGCGAAGCCCGCCGCGCCCGCGGCCAAGCCGGCCGCCAAGGCCGCGCCGGCCACCGCGGCTCCCGGGGGCCCCGAGTTCGTGACGCTGCGCGGCCCCTCCGCCGCCGTCGCCAAGAACATGAACGCCTCCCTGGAGCTGCCCACGGCCACGTCCGTGCGCGCCGTCCCGGTGAAGCTGCTGTTCGACAACCGCATCGTCATCAACAACCACCTGAAGCGCGCCCGGGGCGGGAAGATCTCCTTCACGCACCTGATCGGCTTCGCGATGGTGCAGGCCATCAAGGCCATGCCGTCGATGAACTGGTCGTTCGGCGAGAAGGACGGCAAGCCGACCCTCGTCAAGCCGCCGCACGTCAACCTCGGCCTGGCCATCGACCTGGTGAAGCCCAACGGCGACCGCCAGCTCGTCGTGGCCGCCATCAAGAAGGCCGAGACGCTGAACTTCTTCGAGTTCTGGCAGGCCTACGAGGACATCGTCCGTCGCGCCCGCGACAACAAGCTGACGATGGACGACTTCACCGGCGTCACGGTCTCCCTGACCAACCCCGGCGGCCTCGGCACCGTCCACTCCGTCCCGCGCCTGATGCCCGGCCAGTCGGTGATCATGGGCGTCGGCTCCATGGACTACCCGGCGGAGTTCCAGGGCACCTCCCAGGACACCCTGAACAAGCTCGGCATCTCGAAGGTCATGACGCTCACGTCGACCTACGACCACCGGGTGATCCAGGGCGCCGCGTCGGGCGAGTTCCTGCGCGCGGTGGCGAACCTGCTGCTGGGCGAGAACGGCTTCTACGACGACATCTTCGAGGCCCTGCGCATCCCCTACGAGCCGGTCCGCTGGCTCAAGGACATCGACGCCAGCCACGACGACGACGTCACCAAGGCCGCCCGCGTCTTCGAGCTGATCCACTCCTACCGGGTCCGCGGCCACGTCATGGCCGACACCGACCCGCTGGAGTACCAGCAGCGCAAGCACCCCGACCTGGACATCACCGAGCACGGGCTCACCCTGTGGGACCTGGAGCGCGAGTTCGCCGTCGGCGGCTTCGCCGGCAAGTCCCTGATGAAGCTGCGCGACATCCTCGGCGTGCTGCGCGACTCGTACTGCCGCACCACCGGCATCGAGTTCATGCACATCCAGGACCCCAAGCAGCGCAAGTGGATCCAGGACCGCATCGAGCGCCCGCACAGCAAGCCGGAGCGCGAGGAGCAGCTGCGCATCCTGCGCCGGCTGAACGCGGCGGAGGCCTTCGAGACGTTCCTCCAGACCAAGTACGTCGGTCAGAAGCGCTTCTCGCTGGAGGGCGGCGAGTCCGTCATCCCGCTGCTCGACGCGGTCATCGACTCGGCGGCCGAGTCCCGCCTGGACGAGGTCGTCATCGGCATGGCCCACCGCGGCCGCCTGAACGTCCTCGCCAACATCGTCGGCAAGTCGTACGCGCAGATCTTCCGCGAGTTCGAGGGCAACCTCGACCCGAAGTCGATGCACGGCTCCGGCGACGTGAAGTACCACCTGGGCGCCGAGGGCACCTTCACCGGCCTGGACGGCGAGCAGATCAAGGTCTCCCTGGTCGCGAACCCCTCGCACCTGGAGGCCGTGGACCCGGTCCTGGAGGGCGTCGCGCGCGCCAAGCAGGACATCATCAACAAGGGCGGCACGGACTTCACCGTCCTGCCGGTGGCGATCCACGGCGACGCGGCCTTCGCGGGCCAGGGCGTGGTGGCCGAGACCCTGAACATGTCGCAGCTGCGCGGCTACCGCACCGGCGGCACGGTCCACATCGTCATCAACAACCAGGTCGGCTTCACCGCGGCCCCCGAGTCCTCGCGTTCCTCCATGTACGCGACGGACGTGGCCCGCATGATCGAGGCCCCGATCTTCCACGTGAACGGCGACGACCCGGAGGCCGTGGTCCGCGTCGCGCGGCTCGCCTTCGAGTTCCGCCAGGCGTTCAACAAGGACGTGGTGATCGACCTCATCTGCTACCGCCGCCGCGGTCACAACGAGTCGGACAACCCGGCCTTCACCCAGCCGCTGATGTACGACCTGATCGACAAGAAGCGCTCGGTGCGCAAGCTGTACACCGAGTCCCTCATCGGTCGCGGCGACATCACCCTGGAAGAGGCCGAGCAGGCGCTCCAGGACTACCAGGGCCAGCTGGAGAAGGTCTTCACGGAGGTCCGCGAGGCCACCTCCCAGCCGACGTCCGGCGACTCCGAGGCGCCGCAGGACGGCTTCCCCGTCGCGGTGAGCACCGCGGTCTCCGCCGAGACCGTCAAGCGCATCGCCGAGTCCCAGGTCAACATCCCCGACCACATCACCGCCCACCCGCGTCTGCTGCCGCAGCTCCAGCGCCGGGCGGCCATGGTCGAGGACGGCACGATCGACTGGGGCATGGGCGAGACCCTCGCCGTCGGCTCTCTCCTCCTGGAGGGCGTCCCGGTCCGCCTGGCCGGCCAGGACTCCCAGCGCGGCACCTTCGGCCAGCGCCACGCGGTGATCATCGACCGGGAGACCGGCGAGGAGTTCACGCCGCTGATGTACCTCTCCGAGGAGCAGGCGCGCCTGAACGTCTACAACTCCCTGCTCTCCGAGTACGCGGCGATGGGCTTCGAGTACGGCTACTCGCTGGCCCGCCCCGACGCGCTCGTGATGTGGGAGGCGCAGTTCGGCGACTTCGTCAACGGCGCGCAGACGGTCGTGGACGAGTTCATCTCGTCGGCGGAGCAGAAGTGGGGCCAGACCTCCGGCGTCACCCTGCTCCTCCCGCACGGCTACGAGGGCCAGGGCCCGGACCACTCGTCCGCCCGCCCGGAGCGCTTCCTCCAGCTCTGCGCGCAGAACAACATGACGGTCGCGATGCCGACCTCGCCGTCGAACTACTTCCACCTCCTGCGGTGGCAGGTGCACAACCCGCACCACAAGCCGCTGGTCGTCTTCACCCCGAAGTCGATGCTGCGCCTGAAGGCCGCCGCGTCGAAGGCGGAGGAGTTCACGAACGGCCAGTTCCGCCCGGTCATCGGCGACGCCTCGGTCGAGCCGAACGCCGTCAAGAAGGTCGTCTTCTGCGCCGGCAAGGTCTACTACGATCTGGAGGCCGAGCGCCAGAAGCGCGGCGTCACGGACACCGCGATCATCCGCATCGAGCGCCTGTACCCGCTGCCGGGTGCCGAGCTCCAGGCGGAGATCGCCAAGTACCCGAACGCCGAGAAGTACCTGTGGGCCCAGGAGGAGCCGGCCAACCAGGGTGCCTGGCCGTTCATCGCCCTGAACCTGATCGACCACCTGGACCTGGCCGTCGGCGCCGACGTCCCGCACGGCGAGCGCCTGCGCCGCATCTCGCGGCCGCACGGCTCGTCCCCGGCGGTCGGCTCGGCCAAGCGGCACCAGGCGGAGCAGGAGCAGCTGGTGCGGGAGGTGTTCGAGGCCTGAGCCTCTGAACACCGCTGAGCACCGGTAGCGCGTGCAGCGGCCCCGTCGCCTCCATGGCGGCGGGGCCGCTGCCGTGTGCGCCTGCGGCGGGTCCGGTCGGCAGCGGTGCCGCATACCCTGGAGTCGTATCACCCGCGGACCAGGCCCATTCCCCAGGAGAACAACCCGTGTACTTCACCGACCGAGGCATCGAGGAACTCGAGAAGCGGCGCGGCGAGGAGGAGGTCACCTTCGAGTGGCTCGCCGAGCAGCTGCGGACGTTCGTCGACCTGAACCCGGACTTCGAGGTCCCGGTGGAGCGGCTGGCGACGTGGCTGGCCCGGCTGGACGACGAGGACGACGAGTAGCCGCCGCCGGGCGGCCGGCGGCGGTCCGTCGGCCCCTCTCGCCGCACGTGTGGGCGCCCTTCGGGGCGCCCTTCGGCGTTTGGGCGTCTGTTCGTCTGTGCCTCTGCGCGGCTGCGCGGCTGCGTGGCTGCGCGCGGCGGTGTGTCCGCAGGTCCGTGCGGCCCGGCGGCTCGACGGCCCCGTTCACCGCATCGGGTGTCTTGACTTCCCACTGCCGCGATATATCGTGAATGACAGGGGACGCGATATGGCGCGTCGCGCCGTCGAGGAGGTCTGCCATGTCCGAGTGGTCCGTCGCCGAGCCCAGCAAGCTCTCTTTCGACGAGCCGGTGCGCGAACTGCACGTTCGCGTGGTCGACGGCACGGTGAACGTGGTGGGGACCGACGAGGGCCCCGCCCGTCTGGAGGTTTCGCGCATCGAGGGACCACCCTTGGTGGTGACCCATCGCGACGGGACCCTGACGGTGGCCTACGAGGACCTGCCCTGGAAGGGCTTCCTCAAGTGGCTCGACCCCAAGGGCTGGCGGCGCAGCGCCGTCGTCTCCCTGGCCGTACCCGCGCACACCCGTGTCGCGGTGGGCGCGGTGAGCGCCGGGACGGTCGTCTCCGGCATCGACGGGCACGCCGAGGTGAAGGGCGTCTCCGGGGACACGACCCTGGTGAGGCTCACGGGCCCGGTGCGCGCCGACACGGTCTCGGGGAACGTGGAGGCCCAGGCCCTCACCGGCGACCTCCGTTTCAACTCGGTGTCCGGGGACCTGACGGTGGTCGAGGCCGGCTCCTCCGTGAAGGCCGACTCGGTGAGCGGATCGATGATCGTCGACCTCGATCCTACGAGCCGGCCCACCACCGTCAGCCTGGCCAGCGTCTCCGGTGAGATCGCCATCCGGCTGCCCCACCCGGCGGACGCGGAGGTGGAGGCCCACACCGCGAGCGGCGCCGTCTCCAACGCCTTCGAGGACCTGCGGGTCAACGGCCACTGGGGGGCCAAGCGCATCACCGGCCGGCTCGGCGCGGGCAACGGCAGCCTGAAGGCGACGACGGTCTCCGGCTCGATCGCCCTGCTGCGCCGGCCCCAGACGGAGGACGAGCCCTGGGAGCCGGAGACGGCCGCTCAGTCCGACGGAACACCCGCGGCTCCAACCGACGGAACATTCTCGGCTCCGGGGGAGAATGCCTCAGGCGGCCCGGCCGACGCGACCTCCTCCGACGGCCCGGCCGACAGCACGACCGACAAGAAGGTGCTCTGACATGCCCCCCGTCTTCGCCCACGGCCGCCTGCGTCTCTACCTGCTGAAGCTCCTGGACGAGGCTCCGCGCCACGGCTACGAGGTGATCCGCCTCCTGGAGGAGCGCTTCCAGGGGCTCTATGCGCCGTCGGCGGGCACGGTCTACCCCCGCCTGGCCAAGCTGGAGGCCGAGGGGCTGGTCACCCACACCACCGAGGGCGGCCGCAAGGTGTACGCCATCACCGACGCCGGCCGCGCCGAACTGGCCGACCGCAGCGGCGAACTGGCCGACCTGGAGCTGGAGATCCGCGAATCGGTCGCGGAGCTCGCCGCGGAGATCCGGGCCGACGTACGCGGCGCCGCGGGCGATCTGCGCCGCGAGATGCGGGCGGCGGCCTCCCAGGCCCGCCAGGGCTCCGGGCCGGCCCCCGGCGACCTCGGGGAACCCGGGGAGTACGGCGACAAGGAGGCGTGGCGCGCCGCCAAGGAGGAGATGCGCCGCGTCAAGCAGGAGTGGAAGGAGCAGGCACGCCGGGCCAAGGACGAGAGCCGGCGGGCCCGCGAGGAGGCCCAGCGGGCCCGGCGTCAGGCCAAGGAGGCCCAGGAGCGGGCGCGCGCCCAGGCCCAGGAGGAGATGCAGCGCATAGCGCGACGCGTCCAGGAGCAGGTCCAGGACCACTTCGCCCGAGGTGACTGGCCGACGGGCGTCCGGGAAGGGCTGACCGAGCTGGCCAAGGAGTTCGGCGAGTTCGGCAAGGACGTCGGGAAGGAGTTCGGCAAGGACTTCGGGTTCGGACGCGGCAGCGGCAGCACCGGCCCGGACGGTACGACGGCCAAGGGGCCGGTGTACTCGGAGACTCCGGTGGACTTCCCCGCCGACTACGAGCCGGCCTGGGCCCACGAGGCCCCCAGCGGCGACCCGGTCCGCGACCTGGACCGTCTGCTGGACCGCTTCCGCGACGACATCCGCGACTCCGCCCGCGACCACGGCGTCACGGCGGACCAGCTCCGCGACGCCCGCCGGCATCTGTCGGCGGCGGCGGCCCACATCGGGGCGATACTGCGGGCGCCCACGGCGTGAGCCGACGGCCGGCACCGACGGCACCGGAGGCGGGCGGCCAGGGCCCGTGGTCGGCGTGCGGGCCGTGCGAAAGGCGGGCCCGGTTGGCCCGGACCCGCCCGATGAGCACCGGCGAACGCCGGCTTCGCCCGGATGTCCCTCAGCGAGAAGTGAGGACGATCTTGCCGAACTGGTCGCCGGACGCGAGCCGTTCGAAGCCCTCACGGGCGCGGTCGAGAGGGAGCACCTCGTCGATGACGGGCCGGACACCCGTGGCGGCGCAGAAGGCGAGCAGGTCCTCCAGCTCGTCCTTGGTGCCCATCGTGGAGCCGACGACCTTGAGTTCGAGGAAGAAGATGCGGGTCAGTTCGGCATGGGAGGGCCGGTCACCACTGGTGGCGCCGGAGATGACGAGCGTGCCGCCGGGCCGCAGGGACTTCACGGAGTGGGACCAGGTGGCGGCCCCGACGGTCTCGATCACCGCGTCCACCCGTTGCGGCAGCCGCGCGCCCGGCTCGACCGCCTCGACGGCGCCGAGCTCCAGGGCACGCTTCCGCTTGGCCTCGTCCCGGCTGGTCGCGAAGACCCGCAGCCCGGCGGCCCGGCCCAGGACGATCGCGGCGGTGGCGACACCGCCCCCGGCACCCTGGACGAGGACCGAGTCGCCCGGGCGGACCCCGGCGTTGGTGAAGAGCATGCGGTAGGCCGTCAGCCAGGCGGTGGGCAGACAGGCGGCCTCCTCGAAGGAGAGCTCCTTGGGCTTGGGCAGGATGTTCCACGTCGGCACGGCGACCTGCTCGGCGAAGGTGCCCTGGTAGCGCTCGGTGAGGATGGAGCGGGGTTCGTCGGGGCCGACCCCGTGCCCGCTCTGCCCGATCACGGAGTGCAGGACGACCTCGTTGCCGTCCTCGTCGACGCCCGCGGCGTCACAGCCGAGGATCATCGGCAGCTTGTCCTCGGCGAGGCCCACGCCCCGCAGGGACCAGAGGTCATGATGGTTGAGGGAGGCGGCACGGACCCGGACGGCGCTCCAGCCGGGCCGGACCCCGGGAGCCGGACGCTCCCCCGACTCCAGGCCGTTCAGCGGCTGGTCACGGTCGATACGAGCGGCGTAGACGGCGAACATGCACACGACGATAGGGTCCGCGCCCCTGGACGGAAACCGGGCGGCGCTGTGAGCAATGCCCTCTTGCCCTGCCGCACCGGCCGCGCGTCCGCCCGACGCCACCCGACGGACGGCGGGCCGGAACAAGGAAACGGAAAGGGAAACGGCCCCGCCCGAACCCGGGCGGGGCCGCTCACCGACCCGCGTGGGCCGTTCACCGACCCGCGTCAGCGACGCGCGACACCCTCGGCACGAGCCGCCGCGGCGACGGCGGCCGTGACCGCCGGCGCCACCCGCTCGTCGAAGGGCGACGGAATGACGTAGTCCGCGGCGAGGTCGTCACCGACGACACCCGCCAGCGCCTCGGCCGCCGCGATCTTCATGCCCTCGGTGATCCGGGACGCCCGCACCTGCAGCGCACCGGCGAAGATGCCCGGGAACGCCAGCACGTTGTTGATCTGGTTCGGGAAGTCCGAGCGCCCGGTCGCGACGACCGCCGCGTACTTGTGGGCGACGTCGGGGTGCACCTCGGGGTTCGGGTTGGCCATGGCGAAGACGAACGCGCCCTTCGCCATCGAGGCCACCGCCTCCTCCGGGACCGTACCGCCGGAGACGCCGATGAAGACGTCCGCGCCGGCCAGCGCGGTCTCCAGCGACCCGGTCAGCCCGGCCTTGTTGGTGAACCCGGCCAGCTCGCGCTTGACGTCGGTCAGGTCCTCCCGGTCCGCGGAGACGATGCCCTTGCGGTCGGTGACCGCGACGTCCCCGATACCGGCCTCGACCAGCATCTTCGCGATGGCGACACCGGCCGCGCCGGCGCCCGAGATGACAGCCCGCAGGTCCGCGATGGTCCGCCCGCTCAGCCGCGCCGCGTTGCGCAGCGCCGCCAGCGTCACGACCGCCGTGCCGTGCTGGTCGTCGTGGAAGACCGGGATGTCGAGCCGCTCCTGGAGCCGGCGCTCGATCTCGAAGCACCGCGGCGCCGAGATGTCCTCCAGGTTCACTCCGCCGAACGAGGGCGCGAGGCGCACCACGGTCTCGATGATCTCGTCCACGTCCGTGCAGGCCAGCGCGATCGGGACCGCGTCGACACCGCCGAACTGCTTGAACAGGATCGCTTTGCCCTCCATCACCGGAAGGGACGCCTCCGGCCCGATGTCACCGAGCCCGAGGACCGCCGTGCCGTCGGTGACGACGGCGACGACGGACGACTTCCAGGTGTAGTCGTTCACCAGCTCCGGCTGTTCCGCGATCGCGGTGCACACGCGTGCGACGCCGGGCGTGTAGGCGAGGGACAGGTCGTCCTTGTCGCGGATCGGGACGGTGGCCTGCACGGCCATCTTTCCGCCGCGGTGCAGCGCGAACGCCGGGTCGAACGAGTCGAGGGGCTCCGCACCGCCCTCCTGGCCCGTATGGTCGGTTTCGCTCTCGCTGCGAGGATTGACGATCTCCGCTGCCACTGTGTCTTACCCCTTAGGTGTTCATGGTTGAGGGTGGCCACTCCTGGTTGAGAAGTGGGCGGGCACCGCGCAGGACCCAGCGGTGGTGACACGTACGGGCGCCTGCGCGTCGGGCGCGCCGCACACGCGCCCTGAGCCCCGGATGAGGGGTGTAAAGAACCTTCTTACCGGACGGACAGCACCGACGACGAGTCCAATCCGTGCAAGGTCACATGCCGGTTCTTGCAGGACCCCCACAGCCCTCTCGCGCTGTCATATGCCAGTGACATGACTCATGGTCGCGGGGAGGGGGATTTCCCGGCCGAACCCTTGACACGGGCGCCGCAGGACTCCCACAGCGCACCACGGTCGGCCACATGGCGAGATATACCGGAGATCTTGCGGCCGGACGGATGGATTCCAGAAGAAGGTGCGGCCTCACCCGGTCGTGTTGCACCGGACTGGTGCGGTTCGGGGGTCGCCCGTTATCCGATTTTGACATGGGCGGCCCCCTGAATGGCGTCGTCCGAATGGCAAGATGCCGTAATCGCACGAGGTCGCGACACCCAAAGGTGTGTGTTCTCGTCGACCCATCGGCATCTCCACCCACCCGCCGGAGGCACTGACCATGACCGCACGCTCCATCCGCCGTTCCACCGCCGCGCACACCCGGCTAGCCGCGGTCGGTTCCCTCGCGGTCGCGGGCGCCCTGCTGCTCACCGGCTGCGGTGACCAGACCGATGGCGGGAGCTCCTCCGAGGCGTCGACCAGCGGGAACGCCGCGCCGCTCTTCTCGAAGCTGCCTGCCGAGATCCAGAAGGCGGGCGTCATCAAGGTCGGCACCAACGCCGAGTACGCCCCCATGGAGTACCAGGAGAGCGGGAAGATCGTCGGTGTCGACCCCGACATCGCCGCCGCGCTGGGCGAGAAGCTGGGCGTGGAGTTCACGTTCACCTCCGGTTCCTTCGACGGCCTGATCACCTCCCTGAACTCCGGCCGCTACGACATCGCGATGTCGTCCATCACGGACAACAAGGCGCGCCAGGAGGGCCTGGACGACAGCGGCAAGAAGCTCGGACCGGGTGTCGACTTCGTCGACTACTTCTCGGCCGGCACCGCCGTGTACGTCCAGAAGGGCAATCCGAAGAACATCGGCTCGATCGAGGACCTCTGCGGCCAGACGGCCGCCGTGCAGCGCGGCACGACGTACGAGGAGGCCCTGCAGAAGCAGTCGAAGGCCTGTACCGACGGCGGCAAGAAGAAGATCACGATCGAGTCGTTCGAGAACGACACCGAGGCCCAGACCCGGGTCAAGTCGGGCGGCGCCGTCGCCGGCGTCAACGACTACCCGGTCGCGGTCGACCTGGCCCGCAAGGCCGACGGCGGCAAGGCCTTCGAGGTCGTCGGCGAGCAGGTCGACGCCGGCCCGTTCGGCATCGCCGTGAACAAGGACAACAAGCAGCTCACCGCCGCGCTGGAGGCGGCCGTCAACGCGATCATCGAGGACGGCACGTACCAGGAGGTCCTGGAGAAGTGGGGCGCCGAGAGCGGCGCCATCGACAAGGCCGCGATCAACGGCGGCAAGTGACCGTCCGGGCAGCACTGAAGGGCAGTCACCGTGACTGACAAGTTCGACAAGACACCGGCGGGCGGACGGCCGACGGCCGGCGTCACCAAGGAGAGCGGGACCGTCCCGCCCGAGGCGATCAAGGCCATCCCGGTCCGCCACTACGGCCGCTACGTGAGCGCCGTCGTGGTCCTGGCGCTGGTGGCCCTGCTGGTCAACGCCTTCGCCACGGCCGAGAAGATCCAGTGGGCCGCGGTCGGCGACAAGCTGTTCGACTCCACGGTCCTCGCGGGCGCCGGCCGCACCCTGCTGATCAGCGTCCTGGCGATGGTGGTCGGCGTGGTCCTCGGCGTCGTGCTGGCCGTGATGCGGCTGTCCAAGAACCCGGTGACGAGCTGGGTGGCCTGGGTCTACATCTGGTTCTTCCGCGGTACGCCGGTCTACGTCCAGCTGCTGCTGTGGTTCAACCTGGCGCTGATCTTCCCCCTCCTGAATCTCGGTCCGATCTACAAGGACGAGATGACGGACGTCATGACGCCGTTCATGTGCGCCCTGCTGGGCCTCGGCCTGAACGAGGCCGCGTACATGGCGGAGATCTGCCGCGCCGGTCTGATGGCCGTCGACGAGGGCCAGACGGAGGCCGCGCACGCGCTCGGCATGAGCCACGGCAAGACGCTGCGCAGGATCGTCATCCCGCAGGCGATGCGGGTGATCGTGCCGCCGACGGGCAACGAGTTCATCAACATGCTGAAGACCTCGTCGCTGGTGTACGCGGTGACGTACAACGAGCTGCTGCGGGCCACCTCGACGATCGGCTCCACCTCGTACGCGGTGATGGAGATGCTCTTCGTGGCGTCCCTCTGGTACCTGGTCATGACCAGCGTGTTCAGCGTCTTCCAGTACTACCTGGAGCGCCGCTACGCGCGTGGTTCGTCCCGCAGCCTGCCGGCGACCCCGTGGCAGAAGGTCAAGGCGAACCTGACGTCGCTGACGAGCGGAAGGGCTGGTGCGGCATGACCGCCATGGTGAAGGCCGAGGGCGTCCACAAGTCCTTCGGCGCGGTCGAGGTGCTCAAGGGCATCGACCTGGAGGTGCGCTCCGGCGAGGTGTTCTGCCTCATCGGCCCCTCGGGCTCCGGCAAGAGCACCTTCCTGAGGTGCATCAACCACCTGGAGAAGATCAACGCGGGCCGGCTCTGGGTCGACGGCCATCTGGTCGGCTACCGCCAGAAGGGCGACAAGCTGTACGAGCTCAAGGACAGCGAGGTCGCGCTCCAGCGCCGGGACATCGGCATGGTGTTCCAGCGGTTCAACCTGTTCCCGCACATGACGGCGGTGGAGAACGTCATGGAGGCCCCGGTCCAGGTCAAGGGCGTGAGCAGGGCCGAGGCCAAGGAGCGCGCCCTGCAACTGCTGGACCGGGTCGGCCTGGCCGACCGGTCGCGGAACTACCCCTCGCAGCTGTCCGGCGGCCAGCAGCAGCGGGTGGCCATCGCCCGGGCCCTGGCCATGGACCCGAAGCTGATGCTGTTCGACGAGCCGACCTCGGCCCTCGACCCGGAGCTGGTCGGCGACGTCCTCGACGTCATGCGCGACCTGGCCGAGTCCGGTATGACGATGGTCGTCGTCACCCATGAGATGGGCTTCGCCCGCGAGGTCGGCGACAGCCTGGTCTTCATGGACGGCGGTGTCGTGGTCGAGTCCGGCAACCCGCGCGAGGTCCTGACGAACCCGCAGCACGAGCGGACGCAGGCCTTCCTGTCCAAGGTGCTGTAGCGGACCGCGGTCCGACGCGAGGGGCGGTACGGGTCTCCCGTACCGCCCCTCGCGTGCCCGCCCGCCTGCCCGCCCCGGTCGCCGCGCGTCCTACTTGAGGGCGAGGAGCAGTGTGTCCGACGGCGAGGCCCACACCGGGCGGGCCTCGGCGAACCCCTTCTCCCGCAGCACGCGCGCGTGCCAGGCCGACGAGGGCATCTCGCCGTCGGCGTGCTCGCCGTAGATATCGAAACGGCGGGCGGTGGGCCCGGCGAGGACGGGGTCGGCGGCGGCGAGCTGCCACCACTCGGCCCAGTCGACGGCGCCGGCCGCCCTGGCCCGGTCCATGCGGGCGTGGCGCAGGGCGCGCTCGGCCGCATTGATCCGGGGCGTGGCCTCGTCGATCATGTGGTCCGCGTTCATGAAGACACCGCCGTCGCGGACGAGTTCCGCGATCTGGCCGTAGAGGGCCGCGAGGGGTTCGCTGTGCAGCCAGTGCAGGGCCGTGGCGGTGAGGACGGCATCGTAGGAGTCGTACGGCAGGGCCGCCCGCCAGTGCGGGTCCTTGAGGTCGGCGGTCACCAGGGTGACCCGGTCGTCGCCCGCGAAGGTGCCCCCGGCGATGGCGAGCAGGGCCGGGTCGAGGTCCACGCCGGTGCTGGTGGCGCCGGGGAAGCGGGCGAGCAGCCGGGCGGTGATCGTGCCGGTGCCGCAGGCGAGGTCCAGGACGCGCGGCGCGGTGCCGACGAGCGCCTCGACCATGTCGAGCATGATCCGGAAGCGGTCCTCCCGGTCGGGCATGTACCACTCCTGCTGCCGGTCCCAGCTCTCCTGCCAGGCCCCCCAGTCGGTACCGGTCGTGATGGCCTGCCCGTCCGTCATCGCACCCCTCCGTCACCTCGGCCACGTAATACCCTGGCTGCACAACCGGCCGTTACTCCGTCCGCCTCCCGACCATAGAGCGCCTCCGTAAGGACTACAAGTGGAACTGGCCTATTACTCGGATTACGCCGTGCGCCTCGTCAACAGCGAAGAGCCGGCCCGGGGCAACGACTCGCTGACCTCGGTCGAGGCCGTCCGCGACCTCTTCGGCGCGAACCAGTCGGCGGCCCGCCGCGCCACCGACGCGGACGTCACCCGCTTCCGCTCGGTACGGACCCGGCTGCGCGCGGTCTTCGAGGCGGCCGACGGAGGCGACGAGACCCTCGCCGTGGACCTGCTGAACTCCCTGCTGCTGGAGTTCCCGGTGAGCCCGCAGATCTCCGGGCACGACGTCCGCGACGACGACGGACGCCCGCTGTGGCACATGCACCTCGCCGACCACCCGTCGAACGCGACCGCCGGGTACGCGGCCATCGCCGCGATGGGCCTGGCGTTCCACCTGACGGAGTACGGCGTGGACCGCCTCGGCCTGTGCGAGGCCGCGCCCTGCCGCAACGCCTACCTCGACACCTCCACGAACCGCTCCCGGCGCTACTGCTCCGACCGCTGCGCCACCCGCGCCAACGTGGCGGCCTACCGCGCCCGCAAACGCCTGGAGGCCGACCGGTCGGCCAGCACCGGCCTGGCCGCCGACAGCGCCCAGCGCAGCACCGCGAGCGGCGAGCGCTGATCCCGCTTCAGCGGCCGGTAGCGGAACCGCACCGTGCCGAGGATCAGCTCGTCGGGCACGGTCCCGTAGTCGGTGCTGTCGCCTCCCGCGTACGCGTTGTCCCCGAGCACCCACCAGCCGCCCTCGCGGCGCTCGGCGGCCCGTTTGACGACCAGCAGGTCCTGCTGGAAGGGGTGCCGCAGCACGACGACGTCCCCGGGCCTGACCCGCGCGCCGTACCTCACCACCAGCTGGTCCCCGTGGTGCAGCGTGGGCACCATGGACGGGCCGGTCACCTCGGCCAGCCCGAAGGGCGCGGCCGCCCTCCCCCGCTCGGTCTCCTGCGACGGCTCCGGCATCGCCGACACCTCCCCTGGTCCGTTCCTCCACCAGTCTCAGTCTGACCCCGGACTTTTGTCCTAAGCCCATGGGGGCACTCGCGAAAACCCGTCTCGCAGGGAGTAATGTCCCACCTGAGAAGACGATCACGAGGAAGGAATGCTCCATGCTTTCCCGCCTGTTTGCCCCCAAGGTCACGGTCAGCGCCCACTGCGACCTGCCCTGCGGCGTGTACGACCCGGCCCAGGCCCGCATCGAGGCGGAGTCGGTGAAGGCCGTGCAGGAGAAGATGGCCGCCAACGACGACCCGCACTTCCAGGCTCGCGCCACCGTCATCAAGGAGCAGCGCGCCGAGCTGGCGAAGCACCACGTCTCCGTGCTGTGGAGCGACTACTTCAAGCCCCCGCACTTCGAGAAGTACCCGCAGCTGCACCAGCTGGTCAACGACACCCTGAAGGCCCTGTCGGCCGCCAAGGCCTCGACGGACCCGAAGACCGGTGAGAAGGCCCTGGAGCTCATCGCCGAGATCGACAAGATCTTCTGGGAGACCAAGAAGGCCTGACACCCTCAGGCCGTCCCGCGGCCGGCGGTCGGTGCACCACCGCGGGCGGAGGGACATCACGAAGGGGCCCGGTCGGCATCACGACCGGGCCCCTTCGGCATGGAACTGGTGAGGCCGGCCGTGTCGCGCTTGCCGGCGCCTACCATCGCCCCATGAGCATCCCCGTCCCGTGGGCGTACGCCTTCGTCGACCGGCCCGCCGATCACTTCGAGCCGGCCTGCGCGTTCTGGACGGCCGTCACGGCTACCCGCCTGTCCGAACCGCGGGGCGAGCGGGGCGAGTTCGTCACGCTGCTGCCGGAGGGCGCGGACGGGTGCGTGAAAGCGCAGCGGGTCGCCGGGGGCGGGGGTGGAGCGCACCTGGACCTCTGTGTCGAGGACGTGCCCGGCTTCGTCGGTGCCGCGCTGGCGCTCGGCGCCGAGACGGTCGCCCCGCACGACGGCTGGGCCGTCCTGCGCTCTCCCGCCGGTCAGTTGTTCTGCGCGGTCCCCTGGCACGGCGAGTCCGTACGGCCGCCCGTGGTGTCCGGCAGCCGTCTGGACCAGGTGTGCCTGGACGTCCCGCCGTCCGCGTACGCCGGTGAAGTCGCCTTCTGGACGGCCCTGTTGCCGGACTGGACGTCCCGGCCGGGTTCGCTGCCGGAGTTCCACTCCGTCGCGCCGCCCGCCGGACTGCCGGTCCGTCTCCTCCTCCAGCGGCTGGACGACGAACGCCCCCTCTCCGCCCACCTCGACCTGGCCTGCGGCCCGGACATCGACGCGGTCCGCGCCCGGCACGAACGGCTCGGTGCCGTCCTCGTCGCCGCCCACTCCCACTGGACGGTGATGCGCGACCCGGCGGGCGGCCTGTACTGCCTGACCGGGCGGGACCCGGAGACGGGCGGGCTGCCGCGGGCGGCGGCCGACGCCTAACGCGTCTCCGCGTAGGCGCACAGGACCACCGTGTCCGGCGGGATCGACCCGTACAGCCGGCACGGGCCGTCGGTCACCTCGCGCCCCAGGAGCGGTGCGGGTACGTCGGCCCTCTGCCAGCCGCTCGGTCCCGTCGGTGCGGAGGGGTCCTGGAGCCAGAGGGTCAGACCTCCTCCGACGGCCGCCGTCACCGCCCAGACGACCACGGCCCACCGCCATGAGCCGCGGCGCCCACCTGCATCTGTCATGTCCACTCCCTCCCCGCTGTCCGGCATGACACCACGGCGGCCCCTCGGACATGCGTCAGGAGATCGGGGCGGGAGGGATTCCGGCGTCCTCGTCGGGGTCGGTGCGGTCTGCCGAGGTGCCCGAATCCGGGCCTGTGACGGGCTCCTGCTCGGGACCACCGGACCGGCCGGTGACCCCGCGGCCGGGTGGGCCGGGACCGCCGGGGTGCCCGGCGCGGCCGTGATCCGCCGGACGGCCGTACCGCTCCGGATGGTCGTGGCCGTGCAGCTGCGCGCCCCCCTCGACGTAGGCCTCGCAGTCGGGGTTGTGGCAGGGACCCGCGACCCAGCGCGGGACCCAGGCGCCCAGTGTCTTGTGGCGCCGGACGACGGTGTCCACGGGCTGCCCGCAGGCGGGACAGACCTGATGTTCCCTGTCCATGCCACCAGCGTAGGCCGGTCACCGCTGTCGTGCGTGGACACGGGCGAGGACTCCGGCCGGGCAGGGCGACGCACGGGCGGGGAGGGGCGGGAACGGCTGGTCCAGCACGGGTGGGGAGGGGCGGGGCGGGAACGGCCGGTTCGGCGCACGGGCGGGGAGGGGCGGGGCGGGGACGGCCGGGGCGGCCCCGGACGCGCCGAGGCGGGTCCCGCGCCACCGTGGGGTGGGCGGGGCCCGCGGGCCGGGGCCCCGGCGCCGTGCGGGGTCAGGAGCCGCACGGATCGGGGCCCCGGGGTCAGCGGGGCGGCGCCGTCATGTGGTGCGCCGCGTCACGAACTCCGCCAGGGACAGCAGCCCGCCCGCCGACTCGGGCTCCGGGACCGCCCGGGCCAGTTCCGACATCGCCCGGGCCATCCGGTCGGCCGCCTGCTCCAGTGCCCAGGCGCGCCCGCCGGCCCGCTCGACGGCGCGCGTGGTCCGTTCCAGGTCGCCCTGGTCGTAGGGGGCCGTGTACAGCTCGGCCAGTTCCGCGGCGGCCGGGGTGCCGGAGGCGAGCGCGGCGACCACCGGCAGGGACTTCTTGCGGGCCGCGAGATCCGCGCCCGCCGGCTTTCCGGTGTGCCGCGGGTCGCCCCACAGGCCGATCACGTCGTCGATGAACTGGAAGGCGAGTCCGGCCTGACGGCCGAACGCGTCCAACGCCTCGACGTCCGCCTCGGGCGCCCCGGCGTACAGGGCACCGAGGGCGCAGGCGCAGCCGAGCAGCGCGCCCGTCTTGGCCTCGGCCATGGTGAGCACCTCGTCGAGGGTGACCTCGGTGGGGGCCCGTTTCTCCATGGCCGTGTCCGCCTGCTGCCCGGCGCACAGCTCCACCACGCAGGCGGCGAGGCGGGCGACTGCTGCCGCGGACGCCGGGTGGGGGTCCTCGGCCAGCCGTCCGAGGGCCAGTGCCTGCAACGCGTCCCCGGCGAGGATCGCGTCGGCGTCGCCGAACACGGTCCAGGCGGTGGGGCGGTGACGCCGTGTGGTGTCGCGGTCCATGACGTCGTCGTGGAGCAGGGTGAAGTTGTGGATCAGCTCCACCGCCGCGGCGGCCGGTACGGCCGCCGCGCGGGCCACCGGGCCGCCGAGGGCGTCGGCCGCGGTGAGCACGAGCGCCGGGCGGATCGCCTTTCCGGCGTTGCCGGCGGCCGGTGTGCCGTCGGCGTGCTCCCAGCCGAAGTGGTAGCGCGCGATCCGGCGCAGTGCACGGGGCAGGGCGTCGAGGGCGGTGCGCAGGGCGGGGTCGACCGACGCCCGGGCCTCCTCCAGGATCGCCGTCGCCTCCTGCCCGTCGAACGCTCCGGACCCGCTGTCTCCACGGCTTGCGATGGGCTCCCGCCTTCCACCCGTCTCCTCGGAGCACGGCCTGGTCTCCGTCACGAAGTCGGTCATCGGGTCCCCCTCGCAGGGTCCGCGAACGGTGGCGGATGCCCTGCCGCCCGGCGCGTACGCCCAGGACGCACCCGCCCCGGGGGGCGGGGACGCGGCGTCCGGACGGGAGAGGTCACTGCCAGCGGCCGATCTCGACGTTCTCCAGGACGCCCAGCGCGTCCGGTACCAGCACGGCGGCCGAGTAGTAGGCCGTGACCAGGTACTTGATGATGGCCTGTTCGTTGATGCCCATGAACCGCACGGACAGGCTCGGCTCGATCTCGTCGGGGATGCCGGACTGGCGCAGGCCGATCACGCCCTGGTCCTGCTCGCCGAGACGCATGGCGATGATCGAGCTGGTCCGGGCCTCGGTGACCGGGATCTTGTTGCACGGGTAGATCGGTACCCCGCGCCAGGTGGGGATCCGGTTGCCGCCGACGTCGATCGTCTCCGGAACGAGGCCGCGCCGGTTCAGCTCGCGGCCGAACGCGGCGATCGCGCGCGGGTGGGCGAGGAAGAGCTTGGTGCCGCGGCGCCTGCTGAGCAGCTCGTCCATGTCGTCCGGGCTGGGGACCCCGTCGTGCGGCTGGATCCGCTGGTCGTACTCGCAGTTGTGGAGGAGCCCGAAGTCCCGGTTGTTGACCAGTTCGTGCTCCTGGCGCTCCTTCAGCGCCTCGACCGTGAGCCGCAACTGCTGCTCGGTCTGGTTCATCGGCTGGTTGTACAGGTCGGCGACGCGCGTGTGGATGCGCAGCACGGTCTGGGCGATGCTCAGCTCGTACTCGCGGGGCCGGGCGTCGTAGTCGACGAACGTGTGCGGGATGTCCGGCTCGCCGGCGTGGCCGGCGGCGAGGTCGACGGCCTTCTCGCCGTACTTGTTGGTGCGCTGCTGGGGGATCGTGCGCTGCTGGTGGAGGTGCTCGCGCAGGGAGTCCGCGCGTTCCGCGACCTGCTCGAAGTCCTCGCGGGACAGGATCAGCACCGTGCTGGCGGTGTGGGCGCGCGCGGTGTACTCCCAGATGGAGTCGCCGTCGAGCAGCGCCTGGTCGCCGAAATAGGCGCCGTCGGCCAGGACCCCGAGGATCTGGTCGTCGCCGTAGGGGCCGGTGCCGATCTTCTCGACCCTGCCGTGCGCCAGCAGGTAGACCTCCTCGGTCTGGCTGCCGAAGGAGGCGATGACCTCGCCCGCGGCGTACTCCCGCTGGCGGCAGCGGGAGGCCAGCTCCGAGAGCACCTCCTCGTCGCCGTACGAGCGCAGTACGGGCAGTTCGCCCAGCTCGGCGGGGATGACCTCGACACGGTCGCCGGTCTTGACGAACGTGATGCGGCCGTCTCCGACCGCGTACGTCAGCCGCCGGTTCACCCGGTACGTGCCGCCCTGCACATCCACCCAAGGCAGCGTCCGCAGCAGCCAGCGGGAGCTGATCTCCTGCATCTGCGGCACGGACTTGGTCGTGGTGGCCAGGTTCCGCGCGGCCGCGGTGCCGAGACTCTGCTGCGGCTTGACCTGCGTGGTGCGGACCTCTTCGCCTACCGACATAGAGAAATGCCCTCCCGATCATGCACAGGCGCCGAAATGCGCCGATGCATTTGTTTCGGGGACAACCCTTCCATCGCTCAGAGTGCTCGTGCTATTACACGAAAGAGGGGGAATGGATCAACGGCTGACGGGGCACAGCGCGTTTTTCGCGCACCGAACGGTGTTCGACAATGGGCGGGTGACCGACCCCGCCGCCGCCCTGCGCCCCCGGCTGCCCTCCCCCCTGCACGAGGTGTCCGACGACCGGTTCACCCGGCACGGCGTACGGCTGCTGCTCAAGCGGGACGATCTGATCCACCCGGAGCTGGTCGGCAACAAGTGGCGCAAGCTCGCGCCGAACCTGGAGGCGGCGGCGGGCCGGACGGTCGTCACCTTCGGCGGCGCCTACTCCAACCACCTGCGGGCCACGGCCGCCGCCGGCCGGCTGCTGGGCCTGCCCACCGTCGGCGTCGTACGCGGCGACGAGCTCGTGGACCGGCCGCTGAACCCCTCCCTCGCCCGCTGCGCGGCCGACGGCATGCGGCTGCACTTCGTCGACCGCTCGGCCTACCGCCGCAAGACCGACCCCGACACCCTCGCCGCCGTCCTGCGCGCGGCCGGCGCCGAGGACGCGTACGTCGTCCCCGAGGGCGGCAGCAACGCGGTGGCGGTCCGCGGCTGCCGGGCGCTGGGCGAGGAGCTCACGGGCCACGCCGACGTCGTCGCCGTCGCGTGCGGCACGGGCGGCACCCTCGCGGGCCTGGCCGCCGGCCTCGCCCCCGGCACGCGCGCCCTGGGCGTGCCGGTCCTCAGGGGCGGCTTCCTCGGTGACGAGGTCCGGGCGCTGCAGACGGCGGCCTTCGGCGGTCCCCGGGGGGACTGGCGCCTGGACGACCGCTTCCACTTCGGCGGCTATGCCCGCACCGGCCCCGCCCTCGACGCCTTCGCCGAGGACTTCGGCAGCCGCCACGGCCTGCCGGTCGAACGTCTCTATGTCGCCAAGTTGCTCTACGGACTTGTCGTCCTCGCCGGGGAGGGCGCCTTCGCGCGGGGCACCCGGCTCGTGGCCGTGGTGACGGGGGCGCCGTTCGACGGCTGACCGTGGCGGCCGGCGCGCCTACTCCGCCTCCCGGTGGGCGGCCGCCTCCTCCAGGTCCAGTCGGCGCAGCAGCGCGCGGAGCATCTCGTCGTCGATGTAGCGGCCGTCGCGGAGGCGGACGAAGACCTCGCGTTCGGCGCTGATCATCTCGCGGGCCAGGCGGCGGTAGGTGTCGTCGACGGTCTCGCCGGTGACCATGTTGACCTGGCCGAGGCGTTCCCAGACGGCGTTGCGGCGGCGTTCCAGGACGGTGCGCAGGCGGTCGGCGAGGGGCTGCGGCAGGGCGTTGCGCTCGTCGGCGAGGAGGGCGTCCAGGCGTTCCTCGGCGATCCGGGAGGCCTGCGCCTGGGCGTTGGCCTCGGCGAGCGTCGCGGCCTGCGGGTCGCGGACGGGGAACTTCAGCAGCCGGATCAGCGGGGGCAGGGTCAGGCCCTGCACGACCAGGGTGGCGATGACCGTGGTGAAGGTCAGGAAGAGGATGAGGTCGCGGTACGGGAAGGGTTCCTCGCCGTGGTCGACGGTGAGCGGGATGGAGAAGGCGATGGCGAGCGACACCACGCCCCGCATACCGGCCCAGGCGATGACGATCGGGCCGCGCCAGGTCGGGTTCTCCTCGCGCGCGCGGATGCGCGCCGACAGCAGCCGCGGCAGGAAGGTCGCCGGATACACCCACAGGAAGCGGCACGCGACGACCACCAGGAAGAGGGCGACCGCGTACCAGGCGGCGTCCATGCCCTCGTAGGCGCGGAGGCCCTTCAGGACGACCGGCAGTTGCAGGCCGATCAGGGCGAAGACCGCCGACTCCAGGATGAAGGCGACCATCTTCCACACGGCCTCCTCCTGGAGGCGGGTGGCGAAGTCGACCTCCCACGCGCGGTGGCCGAGGTAGAGGGCGACGACGACCACGGCGATGACGCCGGAGGCGTGGAACTGCTCGGCGGCCGCGTAGGCGACGAAGGGAATGAGGAGGGACAGGGTGTTCTGCAGGAGCGGTTCCTTCAGGCGGGTGCGCAGCCAGTGCAGCGGGGCCATCAGGATCAGGCCGACGGTGGTGCCGCCGACCGCGGCCACCAGGAACTCCTCGATGCCGCCGGCCCAGGACACGCCCTCGCCGACGACGACGGCGAGGGCCACCTTGTAGGCGGTGATCGCGGTGGCGTCGTTCAGCAGGGACTCGCCCTGGAGGATGGTGGTGATCCTGGACGGCAGGCCCAGCCGGCGCGCCACCGCCGTCGCCGCGACCGCGTCCGGCGGCGCCACCACCGCGCCCAGCACCAGCGCCGCGGTCAGCGGCAGGCCGGGCACGAGCAGGTGGGCGGCCCAGCCGACGACGACCGTCGCGAAGAGCACGTACCCGACCGACAGCAGCGCCACGGGCCGCGCCTGCGCGCGCAGGTCGAGGTAGGAGCTGTCGGTCGCCGAGGTGTACAGCAGCGGCGGCAGCAGGAGGGGGAGGACGATCTCGGGGTCGAGGGCGTAGTCGGGGACTCCCGGGACGTACGACACGGCCAGGCCGACGCCGACCAGGAGCAGCGGTGCGGGCACCGGGGTGCGCCGGGCCGCCGCGGCGATCGCCGTACTGCCCGCCACCAGCAACAGCAGTGGCATCACGTCCATGTCCCGCCCACCCTCGTTTTTCCGCGCGGGCGTCCGCACGCCCGTCGTAATCTGGCAATCATGAAACAGTGCACGCACGCCGACGCGCTGCCGCACCCCGATCCGGTTCCGCTCAGCGAGACCTGTACGGAGTGCCTGCGGGACGGCACCCACCCGGTGCAGTTGCGGCTGTGTCTGACGTGCGGCCACGTGGGCTGCTGCGACTCCTCGCCGGGCCGCCACGCCACGGGGCACCACAAGGACTCCGGCCACCCGGTCATGCGGACCTTCGAACCCGGCGAGGACTGGCGCTGGTGTTTCGTCGACCATGTCCTCGTCTGAGGGGCGCCCGGGACGGTCCGGCCGTCCGGCGGGTACGGTTCGGGCATCGGACGCCTGGGTACGTCAACCCGGCGCACCCTCATCCCTTTTGGGTCCGCAGACCCCCTAGACACGGAGCGTGTTCACAGCTTTACTGTGAGTGACGCCAGGGGGTTGGGGTCCCGGGACAGGACACTTGAGGGCGCGGTAGCGTCACCGCTGCACCACACACGCGTTACCCCGGGGGGCGACCCTCGGCCCCCGAAGACTTGTACCACCTTGGAGGTGAGGGTGTCCCAGATCGCAGGCGAGCCCGCGACCCAGGACTTCGTGGAAGTCCGGCTGCCGGCTGCGGGTGCCTACCTGTCGGTGCTGCGGACGGCCACGGCCGGCCTCGCGGCCCGTTTGGACTTCACCCTGGACGAGATCGAGGACCTGCGCATCGCGGTGGACGAGGCATGCGCGATCCTGCTCCAGCAGGCCGTGCCCGGCTCTGTGCTCAGCTGCGTCTTCCGCCTGGTCGACGATTCGCTGGAGGTCACCGTCTCGGCGCCGACCACCGACGGCCACGCGCCCTCGCGCGACACCTTCGCCTGGACCGTGCTGTCCGCCCTGGCCGGCAAGGTCTCCTCCGCCGTGGACGAGGACAGAACCGTTTCGATCAGCCTCTACAAACAGCGCGGCGCGGGACCCGGGCCGGCGTGAGGAACGGGGACGGTCCGGTGCGGGACGAAGAGCGCGGCACACGGGAGCTGCCGGCCGAGAGCGCCGGGAATCCGGTCTCGCCGGGCGGTTCCCGACGCATGACGGACGGTGTCGACGGCATTCCCGAGCAGGCCCGGCCGCACCCGGAGGACGACGTGTCCTCCGCGCCGGCCGGCTCCCCGGACAGTGCCGTTCAGGGCTCACCTCGGGAGAGGCGGATCGGGGCGACCCCCGGCCGGGCGGAGGCGAGGGCTCGACAGAGGGCGACGGGCGGGACGATGAGCGAGCACGAGCGAGACGACGACCAGGGCGTGCCGGGGACACGGCACGCGACCCAGGAGCGCGCACCGCAGGTTCGCGTGCCTCAGGAGCGCGCACCGCAGGAGCGCGCACCGCAGGAGCGCGCACCGCAGGACCGCAGCGGGGCACGGGCGATGTTCCTCGAGCTGCGCTCCCTGAGGGAGGGCAGCCCGGAGTACGCGGAGCTGCGCAACCAGCTGGTCCGCATGCACCTGCCGCTCGTCGAGCACCTCGCGCGCCGCTTCCGCAACCGCGGTGAGCCGCTGGACGACCTCACGCAGGTCGCCACCATCGGGCTGATCAAGTCGGTCGACCGCTTCGACCCGGACCGCGGAGTGGAGTTCTCCACGTACGCGACCCCGACGGTCGTCGGCGAGATCAAGCGGCACTTCCGCGACAAGGGCTGGGCGGTGCGGGTGCCGCGCAGACTCCAGGAGCTGCGGCTCGCGCTGACGACGGCGACGGCCGAGCTGTCCCAGCTGCACGGCCGCTCCCCCACCGTCCACGAGCTCGCCGAGAAACTGGCGATCTCGGAGGAGGAGGTCCTGGAGGGCCTGGAGTCCGCCAACGCGTACTCCACGCTGTCCCTCGACGTCCCCGACACCGACGACGAGTCCCCGGCCGTGGCGGACACGCTGGGCGCGGAGGACGAGGCGCTGGAGGGCGTCGAGTACCGCGAGTCGCTCAAACCGCTGCTGGAGGACCTTCCGCCCCGGGAGAAGCGGATCCTGCTGCTGCGCTTCTTCGGCAACATGACCCAGTCGCAGATCGCGCAGGAGGTCGGCATCTCCCAGATGCACGTCTCGCGCCTGCTGGCCCGGACACTGGCGCAGCTGCGGGAGAAACTGCTCGTGGAGGAGTAGGGTTCGGCCCTACTTCCGCTTCCGGGCGTTCTCCGGCTTCGGGCCGTCGCCCTTGTTCCGCGCGTTCCCCGGGTTCGGTGAGTTCTCCGCGTGCTCCGGGATCCGCGCATCGCCGGGCCCCCGGATCCCGAGGGCCCGGGTCGTCTCACCGTTGACGAGCAGCACCAGCGCCGCGACCGCCACGACCGCCAGCGCGATCCCGGCCGGGATCGCCATGCTGTCGGCCTGCAGCAGGTTGTAGGCGACGGGCAGCGCGATGATCTGCGTGATGACGGCCGGACCCCGGCTCCAGCCGCGACGGCCCAGCAGTCCGCGGGCGGCGAGCAGCGGCAGCAGCGCGAGCACCATCAGCGTCACCCCGCCGGTGACGGCCTGCTGCCGGTCGTCCGGATCCCCGGTGATCCCGAGGACGAGCACCCACACACCGCCGACGAGCAGCGCCAGCCCCTCCAGGGCGGTGAGCCCGGCGGCGTACGTCAGACGGCGCGGGCGGGGGCCTGCGGTTTCGGGGGCGGCGGGGGTCTGCTCACTGCTCACCCCTGAAGGGTAGCCCGCACGTGCGGGCACGCCCGCGGGTACCCGCACAGGGCCGGGACCCGTCCGTGTCGAGGCTCACGGCGGGCTCCCCCACCCGATCTCCGAACGGCCTGGGCCCGGGTACCACCCAGTAGGTACGCTGCCCTCCATGCGTGCACTTCTCGTGGTCAACCCGGCAGCAACCACTACGAGTGCACGGACGCGCGACGTCCTCATCCACGCGCTCGCGAGCGAGATGAAGCTCGAGGCGGTCACCACCGAGTACCGGGGGCACGCGCGCGATCTGGGCCGGCAGGCGGCGCAGAGCGAGGACATAGACATGGTCGTCGCCCTGGGCGGCGACGGCACGATCAACGAGGTGGTCAACGGCCTGCTGCACGCCGGGCCCGACCCCGAGCGCCTGCCCGGTCTCGCCGTGGTCCCCGGCGGCTCCACCAACGTCTTCGCCCGCGCCCTCGGTCTGCCCAACGATCCCGTGGAGGCGACCGGCGCCCTGCTGGACGCGCTGCGCGAGGGCCGGGAGCGCACGGTCGGGCTGGGGCTGACCTCGGGCACGCCCGGCACGGAGGACGAGGCGGTGCCGGGCCGCTGGTTCACCTTCAACGCCGGACTCGGCTTCGACGCGGGTGTGGTGGGCCGGGTCGAGCAGCACCGCGAACGCGGCAGGAAATCCACACACGCTCTCTACGTCCGCCAGGCCGTGCGTCAGCTCCTGGGCGAACCGCAGCGCCGGCACGGCTCGATCACCCTGGAGCGTCCGGGCGCCGAGCCGGTGACCGATTTGGTGCTGTCCATCGTCTGCAACACGGCTCCGTGGACCTATCTGGGCAATCGCCCGGTGTACGCGTCACCTAAGGCCTCGTTCGATACCGGGCTCGACGTATTCGGTCTCAGCCGCCTGTCCACCGCCGCGGTTGTCCGGTATGGGACGCAGTTGCTCACTTCGTCCCCCGAGCGGGGCCCCCATGGCAAGCACGCCGTCTCACTGCACGACCTGGACCAGTTCACCTTGCATTCGAAGGCGCCGCTCCCTCTCCAGATGGACGGTGACCACCTGGGGCTGCGCACCAGCGTGACGTTCACAGGCGTACGCCGTGCACTGCGTGTGATTGTGTGAGCAGAAAGGGCTGAAGTCCTTTCACTCGAACGTTTAGGCCAGGATCCACCCCATGGAAGTACGGCTGTGACCTAGTCGACACCGAGGAATCAAAAAAAACTTTCCGGAAGGGGTTGTATCCGCCGCTGAGGTTTGCGAGTCTCTACGTGGCGATCGGGACGGCCCGCAGAACCAGCCTCCACTGATCACCGGAACCCCTCTTCAATCCACAGGACCACGCCAGGAAACCTGGCTGGTGGCCCTTCACTTGTTGAGGGATTCGTGAAAGCGTTCACATTCACAAGCAACTTGCACGTATTACCAAGGAGAGGTAGCAGCCATGGACTGGCGTCACAACGCCGTTTGCCGCGAGGAAGACCCCGAGCTCTTCTTCCCCATCGGCAACACCGGTCCTGCGCTGCTGCAGATCGAGGAAGCCAAGGCCGTCTGCCGTCGCTGCCCCGTTATCGAGCAGTGTCTGCAGTGGGCGCTCGAGTCCGGCCAGGACTCCGGCGTCTGGGGTGGTCTCAGCGAGGACGAGCGCCGCGCGATGAAGCGCCGCGCCGCCCGCAACCGGGCCCGTCAGGCCTCCGCCTGACAACACCCGCCCCGCACACAGCCTGAGCTTGGCGGCGCGTACAGCGAGTACGCAACTCCCGCCCCCGAGCCGCAGCGCGCAGTACCCCCGATGCGCAGCAATCGCTGGCAACGAGCATTCGAGCCCCGGACCTGGAACGGTCCGGGGCTTCGTGCTGTGCACCCCGGGGCCAGGCCCTGCTTCTGCACCCGGCCCCCTGCCTCTGCCTCTGCCTCTGCGCCCGGCCCTACTTCTGGGCCTGCACCGGGATGTCCAGGATGACCTGGGTGCCGCGCTCCGGCGCCGGGACCATGTCGAAGGTGCCGCCCAACTCCCCTTCGACCAGCGTCCGTACGATCTGCAGGCCGAGGTTGCCGGAGGTGTGCGGGTCGAAGCCGGCGGGCAGGCCGACGCCGTCGTCCTGGACGGTGACCAGCAGTCGGGCCTCCTTGGTGGAGCCGCCCCGGACGGCGGAGACCTCGACGGTGCCGGTGTCGCCCTCACGGAACCCGTGCTCCAGCGCGTTCTGGAGGATCTCGGTGAGGACCATGGAGAGCGGGGTGGCGACCTCCGCGTCCAGGATGCCGAAGCGTCCGCTGCGGCGGCCGGTGACCTTGCCCGGGGAGATCTCCGCCACCATGGCGAGGACACGGTCGGCGATCTCGTCGAACTCCACCCGCTCGTCCAGGTTCTGGGACAGCGTCTCGTGGACGATGGCGATCGAGCCGACCCGGCGCACGGCCTCCTCCAGGGCCTCCCGGCCCCGCTCGGACTCGATGCGCCGGGCCTGGAGGCGCAGCAGGGCCGCCACCGTCTGGAGGTTGTTCTTCACCCGGTGGTGGATCTCCCGGATGGTGGCGTCCTTGGTGATCAACTCCCGCTCGCGGCGTCGCAGTTCCGTGACGTCCCGGAGGAGGACCAGGGAGCCGATGCGGGCACCCTTGGGCTTGAGCGGGATCGCACGGAACTGGATGACCCCGTCGTGGGCCTCGATCTCGAACTCGCGGGGCGCCCAGCCGCTGGCGACCTTGGCGAGCGCCTCGTCCACCGGGCCCCGGGTCGGGGCGAGTTCGGCGGTGATCTGGCCGAGGTGCTGTCCGACCAGGTCGGAGGCGAGGCCCATGCGGTGGTAGGCGGACAGCGCGTTCGGGGAGGCGTACTGGACGATGCCGTCCGCGTCGAGGCGGATCAGGCCGTCGCCGACCCGGGGGGCCGCGTCCATGTCCATCTGCTGGTCGGGGAACGGGAAGGAACCGGCCGCGATCATCTGCGCGAGGTCGGAGGCGCTCTGGAGGTAGGTCAGCTCCAGACGGCTCGGGGTGCGCACGGTGAGCAGGTTGGTGTTGCGGGCGATGACGCCGAGGACACGGCCCTCCCGCCGGACGGGGATGGACTCGACCCGGACGGGGACTTCCTCGCGCCACTCCGGGTCGCCCTCGCGCACGATCCGGCCCTCGTCGAGGGCGGCGTCCAGCAGGGGGCGGCGGCCGCGGGGCACGAGGTGACCGACCATGTCGTCCTGGTAGGAGGTGGGGCCGGTGTTGGGGCGCATCTGGGCGACGGAGACGTAGCGGGTGCCGTCGCGGGTGGGGACCCACAGGACCAGGTCGGCGAAGGAGAGGTCGGAGAGCAGCTGCCACTCCGAGACCAGCAGGTGGAGCCACTCGAGGTCGGAGTCGCCGAGTGCGGTGTGCTGGCGTACGAGTTCGTTCATGGAGGGCACGTCTGCGAGCGTACCCGTGCGCCGGACCCGGCCGGAAAACACCCGCGGGCCGCGGCGCCTGAGAGGGACCCTCAACCCTCCCGGCACCGCAGCCCGGAGCAATCCCGGCCGTGGGGTGTGCGGTCCCGGTCGGCCGAAAGGTGAGGAGCCGGGGCAGTCAGGGCAGAGAGCTCCGGATCCTCCGTCCGCCCTCCTGTGCGGGGAAGGCGGAAGTGCGGTGGTGCTCCTTCGCACGACGTCCACTCGATTGTGGACTAGACCACTTGTCTGTGTCCATGCGCCGGAGGTGATGCGCCGGAATCGGTCAGCGTACCCGCGGCCCGAATCGGGGGACTAGTCGGACGCCCTAGTATCCACACCGCAGCCTAGCCTGTGCGGGTTGCTCTGCGGGGCGGTTGGGCGGGGCAATTTCCGCGAACGTGTCGACTTCCTCCCGCTCGCGCCGCCGCACCCCCGCCCGCGTGCGCCGGAGGGTGCCACGCACACCGGCCG
The DNA here is from genome assembly GCF_044750285.1 of Streptomyces sp. NPDC088812. Lineage (NCBI taxonomy): Bacteria > Bacillati > Actinomycetota > Actinomycetes > Kitasatosporales > Streptomycetaceae > Streptomyces > Streptomyces sp. NPDC088812. Next base: position 143,187 of record NZ_JBIVJP010000011.1, read on the forward strand.
GCCGCCGTCGTGCGCCGTGCCCACGAGGCCCCTCTCTGCTAAATTGGTCTAAACCACATAGCCTTTCGGTCGCCTGTGTCGAGTCCTCTCCAGCTCCTCCTTCCAGCCCTTCAGCTCTCTTTCCAGAACGGCAGGCCCAGCGTGGAAGTTGTCATCGTTCCGGATGCCAGGTCGGGCGGCGAGCTCATCGCCGAGGCCATGGCCCACCTCCTGCGGCGCAAGCCCGACGCCCTGCTCGGCGTGGCCACCGGGTCCACCCCGCTGCCGGTCTACCGGGCGCTCGCGGCCAGGGTGCGCTCCGGTGCCGCGGACACCTCACGGGCGCGGATCGCCCAGCTCGACGAGTACGTGGGGCTGCCCGCCGACCATCCGGAGTCCTACCGCTCCGTGCTGCGGCGGGAGGTGCTGGAGCCGCTCGGCATCGGCATGGACGCGTTCCTCGGCCCCGACGGCACGGCCCAGGACGTCCCGGCGGCGTGCGAGGCGTACGACCGGACGCTGGCCGAGGCCGGCGGGGTCGATCTGCAACTGCTCGGCATCGGCACCGACGGGCACATCGGGTTCAACGAGCCGTGCTCCTCGCTGGCCTCGCGGACCCGGATCAAGACGCTGACCGAGCAGACCCGCGTCGACAACGCCCGGTTCTTCGACGGTGCCATCGAGCAGGTCCCGCACCACGTCATCACGCAGGGCATCGGCACCATCCTGGAGGCGCGGCACCTGGTGCTGCTCGCGACGGGCGAGGGCAAGGCGGACGCGGTCGCGGCGACCGTCGAAGGGCCGGTCGCCGCGGTCTGCCCGGCCTCCGCGCTCCAGCTGCACCCGCACGCCACGGTCGTCGCCGACGAAACCGCCGCGTCCAAGCTGAAGCTCGCCGAGTACTTCCGGCACACGTACGCGAACAAGCCGGAGTGGCAGGGCATCTAGGGCCTGCCCGCACACCCGGCACCGGCCCGCGCGCACGCCGAAGGCGCCGGTCCCCTCCCGGCCGGCGCCTTCGGCGTGCGGCGGACCGGTGGGTCACCGGGCGCCCGCGATGACCTCCGCCGCCGCCCGGCCGCAGACCCGGGCCGCGCCGTGGGTGGCGAGGTGGAGGGCGCCGCGGGGAGCCGCCTGGGGGACGCCCATCTCGACGACGAGCGTGTCGGGGCGGGCGGCGAGGAGCGTGTCCAGGGCCGCCGCCATCCACGGGTGGCGGTGTTCGTCGCGGACCACGGCCACGATGCGCCGCTCCCCCGCCGCGGCCAGCGCCGCGCGCCCCGCGTGCTCGCCGGCGAAGCTGCCCGTCCCGGTGCCGGGCAGGAGTCGGGCGAGCTCGGCGGCCACACCCCACGGCGTCTCGTCGCCGACGGCGATGTTGGCGACGGGGGTGAGGGCGGCGACGTAGGGGGCCTCGGTGAGCGGGGTGAAGCCGTCGGCGCCGGTGACGCGCAGGGCACGGCGGGCGGCGGCCAGGCCGACGTCCCGTTCCGCCTCGTCGGCCGCGGTGGGTGCCGAGGCCGTCCAGCGGGCCAGGGCCCGTACCCGCCGCGCCGCGTCGGCCAGGCGCTCCTCGGGGAGTTCCCCGGTGCGCACCGCGGTGGTCAGGGCGTCGCGCAGCCGGCGTACCGTCTCGTCGTCGGCGAGGCCGCCGCCCACGCAGATGGCGTCCGCTCCGGCGGCGATCGCGAGGACGCTGCCGCGCTCGATGCCGTAGGTGCCGGCGACGGCCCGCATCTCCATGCCGTCGGTGACGATCAGACCGTCGTAGCCGAGTTCCTCGCGGAGGAGGCCGGTGAGGATGCGGCGGGACAGTGTCGCGGGGCGGACCGGGTCCAGGGCCGGGACCAGGATGTGGGCGCTCATGACCGCCCGGGTGCCGGCGCCGATGGCCGCCCGGAAGGGGATCAGCTCACGGTCCGGGAGGACGGCCGCCGGCACGTCGATGCGCGGCAGCGCGTGGTGGGAGTCGACGGCCGTGTCGCCGTGGCCCGGGAAGTGCTTGGTGCAGGCCGCCACGCCGGCCGACTGGAGGCCGGTGACGTAGGCGGCGGTGTGCCGGGCGACCAGGCCGGGGTCGGCCCCGAAGGAACGGACGCCGATCACCGGGTTCGCCGGGTCGGAGTTCACGTCCGCCGACGGGGCCCAGTTGAGGTTCACCCCGCACTCCGCGAGCCGGCGGCCCAGCTCGTGGGCGACCCGGCGGGTCAGGTCCACGTCGTCCACCGCGCCCAGCGCGTGGTTGCCGGGGAAGGAGGAGCCGGTGCGCCCCTCCAGGCGGGTGACGTCTCCGCCCTCCTCGTCGATCGCGACCAGGACGTCGTCCCGTTCGGCGCGCAGCTGTGCGGTGAGGGCGGCGAGTTGGTCCGGGGAGGCGATGTTGCGGCCGAACAGGCCGACCGAGGCCAGGCCCTCGCCGAGGCGGCGCAGCAGCCAGTCGGGGGCGGTGGTGCCGGGGAAGCCGGGCTGGAGGACGGTCAGGGCGTCCCGGGTGAGCGTGTCGGTGCCGCTGGCGATGGTCGTCATCGGTGCGTCATCCCTTCACCGCGCCCGCGGTGAGACCCGCGGCCATCTTGCGCTGGACGAGGAGGAACAGGGCGACGATCGGGACGGCCATCATGGTGGCGCCGGCCATCATCGGGGCGTACTCGGTGCCGTGCTTGGTGGTGAAGTTGCCGAGCCAGACGGTCGCGGTCTGGTTCTTCTGGCTGAGCAGCATCAGGGCGTAGAGGTACTCGTTCCAGGCCTGGATGAAGGCGTAGACCGAGGTGGCGACCATGCCGGGGGCCAGGAGCGGGAAGACGACGCGGACGAAGGCGCCGGTGCGGGTGCAGCCGTCGACCATCGCGGACTCCTCCAGTTCCTTGGGGATGTTGACGATGAAGCCGCGCAGGGTCCACACCGTGAACGGGAGGATGAAGGTCAGATAGGTGATGATCAGGCCGGACAGCCTGTCGTACTGGTTCAGGTCGTTCAGGAGCAGGAAGACCGGGATGATCATGGCGACCAGCGGGACCATCTGCACGGCCAGGATGCCCACGATCACGATCTTGCGGCCCCGGAAGGCGAACCGGGAGATGGCGAGGGCGGCGAGCATGCCGACGGCGACGCCGATCGCGACGACCGTCAGGGAGACGGCCAGGCTGCGCCCGACCGGGCCCCAGAAGTCGGCGATGTCCAGCGCCCGGCCGAAGTTGGCGAAGGTCACGCCGGTCGGCAGCAGGCTCGGCTCGGGGTCGATGGCGTCCTTCGCCGGTTTGAACGCCGTGTTGAGCATCCAGTAGACGGGGAAGCCGGCGACGGCGAAGACCAGGAGACCGAGGAGGTTCCAGCCGGGCTTCGACCGCCTCGGAGCGGACACCGTACTCATTCGACCTCTCCGATCTTCAGCATCTGGCGCATGTAGACGGCGACCACCCCGAGCAGGAGCAGCACGGTGATCAGGGCGATCGCCGAGCCCTGCCCATAGTCGTTGACGACGAAGGCGCGGTCGTAGGAGTACGTCGTCAGCAGCTGGAACTCGGGCTCCGGGTGGCCGCCCCGCATCACGAAGACCTGCGGGAAGACGCCCATGTCCCAGATGACCGACAGGGTCGTGAGCATCACGACGACCGGTTTCAGGATGGGCAGGGTGACGTACCGGAAGACGCCCCAGGCGCCGGCGCCGTCGAGGCGGGCGGCCTCCTCCAGTTCGGCCGGGACCTGGGTGAGGCCGGCGCTGAGGGTGATCACGACGAACGGCACCGCGCCCCAGATCACCAGCAGCATGATGACGGCCAGGCCCTGCGGTCCGCTCGCGAACCAGTTGTGGCCGATCAGCTCGACCCCGGGGAGCCTGCTCAGGACCGCGTTGAGGATGCCGTAGTCGGAGTCGAACAGCCATTTGAAGACGGTGGTGGCGACGATGACCGGCATCCCCCAGCTGGCCACCAGGGCGATGTTGACCAGGGTCTTCACCCAGCCGGAGACCCGCTGGAGGAGCAGCGCTGTCAGCATGCCGAGGACCATCGTGAGGATCACGCAGCCGGCGGCGAAGACGATCGTGCGCAGGACGACCTGCCAGAACTCGCCGTCGCCCAGCACGCCCGAGAAGTTGTCGAAGCCGACGGACTCGGCGGGCTGGAAGCCCCAGAGCTGGGACTGGCCGAACTTCTGGAAGGACAGGGTGACCAGGCGGACCAGCGGATAGCCCATCACCAGCGCGAGGACCAGCAGACAGGGCGCGAGCAGCAGCCAGGGAGTGCCGGCGCCGGCCGCGCCCCGCCGTCCCGGTGGCTTTCGCACGCCGGCCCGTGGTGGGGGTGCGGGCCGCGTCGGCGGCACCTTGGCAGGGGTGGTCGTGTCTGCGGCACTCATCCGCGCGCTCCTCAGCGGTCCCTCGGTCGTCCGGGAAGCAGGGCCCCGGCCCCAGGGGGCGGGGCCCTGCTCTCAGGTCACTTGGTGTTGATGACCTTGTCGATCGCGGCGTCCGCCTCCTTCGCGGCCTCCTCGACCGTCTTCTTGCCGGTGCCGATGTTCTGCAGCATGGTCTGCAGCACCTGGGCCTTCTCGACCTGGCCCCAGCCGGGGGCCATCGGGACGAACCAGTTGGACTCGGCGGCGGTGGCCGGGACGGCCGTCGCCGGGTCGTTCTTGAGGGTCGCGAGGTCGGTCTTGTTGTTGGGCAGGTTGCCCTTGGCCATCAGGCCCTTCTGGCCGGAGGGGCCGGTGAAGGCGTTGATCCACTCGGCGGCGAGGTCCTGTGCGTCCGACTTCACCGGCACGGCCAGGTCGGAGCCGCCCAGGAAGACCGGGAGGTTCTTGCCGGACGGGCCGGGCAGCACGAAGTTCTCGACGTTGTCCTTGAGCTTGCCCGTCTTGTCGTTCTCCGGGGCCGCCGCGGTGGCGCCCTCCCAGGCGGGGGCGAAGATCATGCCGGACTTGCCCTGGCCGTAGACGATGTAGCGGTCGGACTCGTCCTTGGTCTTGTCGCCGTGCATGTAGGTGTCGACGATCTTCTTGAACTCGTTGAGGCCCTTGAGGGACTCCGGCGAGGAGAGGTTGGCCTTCCACTGGCCGCCCGACTCGGCCGCGATGGAGCCGCCTGCGTCGTAGACGAAGGACATGGCCGCGTACCAGTCGCGGGTGGGCTGGTACCAGGCGCTGAAGGTGTCGCCCTCCTTCTTCTGGACCTTGTCCAGGGCGGCGGTCAGCTCGGCGTAGGTGGTCGGGGCGGTCTTCACGCCCGCGGCGGCGAAGAGGTCCTTGCGCCAGTTGCCGACGCGGCCGCCGGCGTAGTAGGGGACGCCGTAGGTCTTGTCCTCGTAGGTCACCGAGGCCTTGAGGCCGTCCAGCCAGGCGGAGGAGTTGTCGAACTGCGAGGCGTCGAGGGGGGCGAAGGCGCCCTTGACCATGTAGCCGAGCATCTCGGTGTTGCCCATCTCGACGACGTCGGGGGCCTTGTCGGTGGCGAGGACCGCGTCGAGCTTGGCGTTCTTGTCCGGCCAGCCGTAGTACTCGTGGTCGATCTTGAGGCCGGGGTGCTTCTTCTGCACCGCCGCGTCGGCGGCCTTCACCAGCTCGGGCCAGTTGTTCTGGGCGTCGACGGTGAGCCAGACCGTCAGCTCCTTGGCCTCGGCGCCCTTGTCCGAGCCCCCGTCGCCACTGTCCCCGCACGCCGCGATGGAGACCATCATGCCCGCGATACCGATCGCGGCTGTCAGCTTGCGCTTCACGCCATCCTCCTCAGGGATGCCACAAAACCCCCCTGCCTCCCCGCCGCGGTCGAGCGTCAACGCGTACCGTCCGTGGGGCCAGGACCTGGACCAATGGTGTAGACCAGTACGGGGAGCTTGGCTCAGCCCCATAGGGCTGTCAAGGGTGCTTCACAGGCGCCGAGTCGTCCGTTACGCGACCGCGATATGCAGGGACTTTTCAATTTCCGGGGCACCCGCCGAAGGCCCCCGCACGGCACGGACCACCGCCCTCCGACGGCGTGCTGGACTAGACCAAGACGAGTTCCCGCGGGTATACAGAGAGGATCACGGAGCGTGCGAGGTCACCCGCACCGGTCACCCCGCCCACGAACCCGTGCCACGATGTGAGCCGCGGCCGACGGGGATGTCGGCCGTTCGGCACCCGGAGCCGGGAAGGCAGGCCATGAGCACCGACGTCAGCCGTGCGGAGAACGAGGGTGGGGCTACCGTCCGTACCGCGCGCGTGCCCAAGTACTACCGCCTGAAGAAGCACCTGCTCGACATGACGGAGACCCAGTCGCCCGGCACCCCCGTGCCGCCCGAGCGGACCCTCGCGGCCGAGTTCGACACCTCGCGCACGACCGTGCGCCAGGCCCTTCAGGAGCTGGTGGTCGAAGGCCGGCTGGAGCGCATCCAGGGCAAGGGCACGTTCGTCGCCAAGCCGAAGGTCTCCCAGGCGCTGCAACTGACCTCCTACACCGAGGACATGCGCGCCCAGGGCCTCGAACCCACCTCCCAGCTCCTGGACATCGGCTACATCACGGCCGACGACCGGCTGGCCGGGCTCCTCGACATCACCGCCGGCGGACGCGTGCTGCGCATCGAACGGCTGCGCATGGCCAACGGCGAGCCCATGGCGATCGAGACGACGCATCTGTCGGCCAAGCGCTTCCCCGCCCTGCGCAGGTCGCTGGTCAAGTACACGTCCCTCTACACCGCCCTCGCCGAGGTCTACGACGTCCACCTCGCGGAGGCCGAGGAGACCATCGAGACCTCCCTGGCCACCCCGCGCGAGGCGGGCCTGCTCGGCACCGACGTGGGCCTGCCGATGCTGATGCTGTCCCGGCACTCCCTGGACAAGGAGGGCAAGCCGGTGGAGTGGGTGCGGTCCGTCTACCGGGGGGACCGCTACAAGTTCGTGGCCCGGCTGAAGCGCCCGCAGGAGTAGGCGGCCGCCCCGGCCGCGCTCCCGCCGCGCCCCGGCCCGGGTGGAGCGGGCAGGAGCGGAGGTCCCGATATCCGGACGAGGTCTTCCGCTGACCTTTATCCGTCCCCTACATTTCGCGTGCGTTGCACGCGCGATCAACGAGGGGATGGAGCCGCCCGATGCAGGAAGCACCACACGTCTCAAGAGGTCCGGTGGTGACGCCCGTTCGCGTCGTCATCGCCCTCTGCCTGTTCTCGCCCTTCGTGGCGATGCTCTGGGTCGGCTCGTACGCGAAGGTGGAGCCGACCCTGATCGGCGTCCCCTTCTTCTACTGGTACCAGATGGCCTGGGTGCTGATCTCCACCGTGCTCACGATGATCGCGTACCGGCTGTGGCAGCGTGACCAGCGCACCCGCAAGGCCTCGGACGGGGGTGCCTCCCGGTGAACAACGACGTGAACGGCGTCGCACTCGCCGTCTTCGTCCTCTTCTTCCTGGCCGTGACCGTCATGGGCTTCCTCGCGGCCCGCTGGCGCAGGGCCGAGAACGAGCACAGCCTCGACGAATGGGGCCTGGGCGGCCGGTCGTTCGGCACCTGGATCACCTGGTTCCTGCTCGGCGGCGACCTGTACACGGCCTACACGTTCGTGGCGGTCCCGGCGGCGATCTACGCGGCCGGCGCGTCCGGCTTCTTCGCGGTCCCGTACACGATCCTCGTCTACCCGCTGATCTTCACCTTCCTGCCGCGTCTGTGGTCGGTCTCGCACAAGCACGGGTACGTCACCACCTCGGACTTCGTGCGCGGCCGGTTCGGCTCCAAGGGCCTGTCGCTGGCCGTGGCCGTCACCGGCATCCTCGCGACGATGCCGTACATCGCGCTCCAGCTCGTCGGCATCCAGGCCGTGCTGGACGTGATGGGAGTCGGTGGCGGCGAGAACACCAACTGGTTCGTCAAGGACCTGCCGCTGCTGCTCGCCTTCGGCGTGCTGGCCGCGTACACCTACTCGTCGGGACTGCGCGCCCCCGCCCTGATCGCGTTCGTGAAGGACACGCTGATCTACATCGTGATCGCGGTGGCGATCATCTACATCCCGATCAAGCTGGGCGGGTTCGACGACGTCTTCGCCAAGGCGGGTGACGCGTTCGCGCAGACCAACCCGGCGACGGGCAAGCCGCGGGGCGCGCTGGCGCCGGCCGAGGCGGGTCAGTGGACGTACGCCACGCTGGCCCTGGGCTCCGCGCTGGCGCTCTTCATGTACCCGCACTCGATCACCGCGACGCTGTCCTCCAGGAGCCGTGAGGTGATCCGCCGCAACACCACGATCCTGCCGCTGTACTCCCTCATGCTCGGCCTGCTGGCCCTGCTGGGCTTCATGGCGATCGCGGCCGGGGTCAAGGTCACCAACGGGCAGCTGGCCATCCCGCAGCTGTTCGAGGACATGTTCCCGGACTGGTTCGCGGGCGTGGCCTTCGCCGCGATCGGCATCGGCGCGCTGGTCCCGGCGGCGATCATGTCCATCGCGGCCGCGAACCTGTTCACCCGCAACATCTACAAGGACTTCATCAAGCCGGACGCGACGCCCAAGGAGGAGACCCGCGTCTCCAAGCTGGTCTCGCTGCTGGTGAAGGTGGGCGCCCTGGCGTTCGTCCTGACGATGGACAAGACGGTCGCCATCAACTTCCAGCTCCTCGGCGGCATCTGGATCCTGCAGACCTTCCCGGCCCTGGTCGGCGGCCTGTTCACCCGCTGGTTCCACCGCTGGGCGCTGCTCGCGGGCTGGGCCGTCGGCATGCTCTACGGCACGCTCGCCGCGTACGGCGTGGCCTCCCCCACCCAGAAGCACTTCGGCGGGTCGGCGAAGGAGATCCCCGGCATCGGCGAGATCGGGTACATCGGTCTGACGGCGTTCGTGCTGAACGTGGTGGTGACGGTGGTCCTGACCTTCGTACTGAAGGCGCTGAAGGCCCCGGAGGGCGTCGACGAGACGAGCCCGGAGGACTACACGGCGGACGCCGGCGACCCGGGCGTCCAGGTGGAGCTGCCGCCGGCGACCGCCGGAACGTCCCACTAGGGCGTACCGCGAGACCGTTCCGGTGGGCCGGCGGAGAAATCCGGCGGCCCACCGTCGTGTGCGTGGGGCACACTGCGCGCCATGGACATACGGATCCGGGAAGCGGACCCCTCCGAACACGCCGGCCTCGGCGACCTGACCGCCCGCGCCTATCTCGACGACGGACTCCTCGACTACGGCGAGGGCGACGCGTACCTGCCCGTGCTGAAGGACGTGGCCGCGCGGGCGGCCGCCGCCACCGTCCTCGTGGCCGTGGCGGGCGACCGGCTCCTGGGCGGGGTCACCTTCGTACCGGGCCCCGGGCCCGTCGCCGACATCGCCCGCCCCGGCGAGGCCGAGATCCGCGCGCTGGCGGTCGCCCGCGCGCAGCGCGGCCGGGGCGCCGGCGAGGCCCTCGTGCGCGCCTGTGTCGAGCGTGCGCGGACCACGCGGGGCTGCACGGCCGTCGTGCTGTCGAGCCAGCGGGCCATGCACACCGCCCACCGGCTCTACGAGCGGCTGGGCTTCGTCCGCACACCCGAGCGGGACTGGAATCCCGTGCCGCACCTGGACGACCTCACTCTGCTGACCTACCGGTTGACGCTCTGAGATCACCGGCAACACAACATCTGGGGGTGGCGTGACGGGCGAGCACAAGATGTATGCTCGTGCTCGCTGTCGCCGCAGGGGAATCCGGTGCGAATCCGGAACTGTCCCGCAACGGTGTACTCGTGTGCGCCCCTACCCATGGCGCACACCCGTCCAGTCCGAGGACCTGCCGACAGCGCACCCGGCCGTCCGGCTCGGGTGCCTTGACGTCCGGGCCTCGTGGAGTGGGCCGGTGGACGCGACGCCGTGCGCGCTCGTGTGCTGCCCCCTGCCCTCCGCCAGGCCCCTTGCCGAGCGAGGGAGAGCCCCACGTGACCATCGCGCCAGCCGATCCGGCTTCAGCCACCCCGCAGGACACCGACGGCCCCGGTACCGCCCTGCTGCGGACCCTGACCGAGCTGACCGCCGACCTGCCCGACGCCGACCCGGGCCGGGTCGCCGCCGCCGCCCTGCGGGGCCGCTCCGCGCGGGCGGACGAGACGGAACTGCGCGAGCTGGCCACGGAGGCGGCCGCCGGCCTCATCTCCGAGGACCCCGCCTACTCCCGGCTGGCCGCCCGCCTGCTCACCCTCGGCATCCGTGCCGAGGCCGCCTCCCAGGGCGTCACCTCCTTCACCGGGTCCGTCGCCGTGGGACACCGGGAGGGGCTGATCGCCGACCGGACGGCCGCGTTCGTCACGCTGCACGGCGCGCGGCTCGACGCGCTGGTCGACCCGCACGCCGACGACCGTTTCGGGTACTTCGGCCTGCGCACCCTGCACAGCCGCTACCTCCTGCGCCACCCGATCACCCGCAAGGTCGTCGAGACGCCCCAGCACTTCCTGCTGCGCGTCGCCGCCGGACTCGCCGAGGACGACACGGCGCGGGCCGTGGACGAGGTCGCCGCGCTCTACGGGCTGATGAGCCGCCTCGACTACCTCCCCTCCTCCCCCACGCTCTTCAACTCCGGCACCCGGCACCCCCAGATGTCGTCGTGCTACCTCCTCGACTCCCCCAAGGACGAGCTGGACTCGATCTACGACCGCTACCACCAGGTCGCCCGCCTCTCCAAGCACGCCGGCGGCATCGGGCTGTCGTACTCCCGGATCCGCTCCCGCGGCTCCCTCATCCGCGGCACCAACGGGCACTCCAACGGCATCGTCCCGTTCCTGAAGACCCTCGACGCCTCCGTCGCCGCCGTGAACCAGGGCGGCCGGCGCAAGGGCGCGGCCGCGGTCTACCTGGAGACCTGGCACGCGGACATCGAGGAGTTCCTGGAGCTGCGCGACAACACCGGCGAGGACGCCCGCCGTACGCACAACCTGAACCTCGCGCACTGGGTCCCCGACGAGTTCATGCGCCGGGTGAACGCCGACGCGCAGTGGTCCCTCTTCTCCCCCTCCGACGTGCCCGAGCTGGTGGACCTGTGGGGCGAGGAGTTCGACGCGGCCTACCGCGGGGCCGAGGCGGCGGGCCTGGCGCGGAGGACGATCCCGGCGCGCGAGCTGTACGGCCGGATGATGCGCACCCTCGCGCAGACCGGCAACGGCTGGATGACCTTCAAGGACGCCGCCAACCGCACCGCCAACCAGACCGCGACGCCGGGCCACGTCGTGCACTCCTCCAACCTCTGCACGGAGATCCTGGAGGTCACCGACGACGGGGAGACGGCGGTCTGCAACCTGGGATCGGTGAACCTCGGCGCCTTCGTCGACGGCGACGGCATCGACTGGCAGCGGCTGGACGACACCGTCCGCACCGCCGTGACCTTCCTCGACCGCGTCGTCGACATCAACTTCTACCCGACCGAGCAGGCGGGCCGCTCCAACGCCCGGTGGCGCCCGGTCGGCCTCGGCGCGATGGGCCTCCAGGACGTCTTCTTCAAGCTGCGCCTGCCCTTCGACTCCCCCGAGGCCAAGGCCCTCTCCTCCCGGATCGCCGAGCGCGTCATGCTCGCCGCGTACGAGGCCTCCGCCGACCTCGCCGAGCGCAACGGCCCGCTGCCGGCCTGGGAGAAGACCCGCACCGCCCGGGGCGTCCTGCACCCGGACCACTACGGCGTCGAGTTCACCTGGCCGGACCGCTGGTCGGCCCTGCGCGAGCGCATCGCCGCCACCGGTCTGCGCAACTCCCTGCTCCTCGCCATCGCGCCGACCGCCACCATCGCGTCCATCGCGGGCGTCTACGAGTGCATCGAGCCGCAGGTGTCCAACCTGTTCAAGCGCGAGACGCTGTCCGGCGAGTTCCTCCAGGTCAACTCCTACCTGGTGCGGGACCTCAAGGAGCTCGGCGTCTGGGACGCGCGCACCCGCGAGGCGCTGCGCGACTCGGGCGGCTCGGTGCAGGACTTCACCTGGATCCCGGCCGACGTCCGCGCCCTCTACCGCACCGCCTGGGAGATCCCGCAGCGCGGCCTGATCGACATGGCCGCCGCCCGCACCCCGTACCTGGACCAGGCGCAGTCCCTGAACCTGTTCCTGGAGACGCCGACCATCGGCAAGCTCTCCTCGATGTACGCGTACGCCTGGAAGTCGGGCCTGAAGACGACGTACTACCTGCGCTCGCGCCCGGCGACCCGCATCGCCCGCGCCGCGCGGGCCACCGTTCCCGTCCAGCAGCCGGCGCCCGAGGACGCCGTCGCCTGTTCCCTGGAAAACCCCGAGTCCTGCGAGGCCTGCCAGTAATGAGCTCCACCGAAAAGAACCTTCTCGACCCCGGCTTCGAGCTGACTCTGCGCCCCATGCGCTACCCGGACTTCTACGAGCGCTACCGGGACGCCATCAAGAACACCTGGACCGTGGAGGAGGTCGACCTCCACTCGGACGTGGCCGACCTCGCCAAGCTCACGCCGGCCGAGCAGCACCTGATCGGCCGTCTGGTCGCCTTCTTCGCGACGGGCGACTCGATCGTCGCGAACAACCTGGTGCTGACGCTGTACAAGCACATCAACTCCCCCGAGGCACGGCTCTACCTCAGCCGGCAGCTCTTCGAGGAAGCGGTCCACGTCCAGTTCTACCTGACCCTCCTGGACACCTACCTCCCCGATCCGGACGACCGCGCGGCCGCCTTCGCCGCCGTCGAGAGCATCCCCTCCATCCGCGAGAAGGCCGAGTTCTGCTTCCGCTGGATGGACTCGGTGGAGAAGCTGGACCGCCTGGAGTCCCAGTCCGACCGGCGCCGCTTCCTGCTCAACCTGATCTGCTTCGCCGCGTGCATCGAGGGCCTGTTCTTCTACGGCGCCTTCGCGTACGTCTACTGGTTCCGCAGCCGGGGCCTGCTGCACGGCCTCGCCACCGGCACCAACTGGGTGTTCCGGGACGAGACCATGCACATGTCCTTCGCGTTCGACGTCGTCGACACCGTCCGCAAGGAGGAGCCGGACCTCTTCGACGACCGGCTCCGGCAGCAGGTCACCGACATGCTGCGGGAGGCCGTCGAGGCCGAGCTCCAGTTCGCGCGCGACCTGTGCGGTGACGGCCTCCCCGGCATGAACACCGACTCGATGCGGCAGTACCTGGAGTGCGTCGCCGACCAGCGCCTGACGCGCCTCGGCTTCGCCCCGGTGTACGGCTCGGAGAACCCGTTCTCCTTCATGGAGTTGCAGGGCGTTCAGGAGCTGACCAACTTCTTCGAGCGCCGGGTGTCGGCGTACCAGGTGGCCGTGGAGGGCACGGTCGACCTCGACGAGGACTTCTGAGCCCTCGCCGCCCGCAGTTGACGGTCGATCCGGCGTTCGTGGGCCAGTCCCACGAGCGCCGGACCCGCGAGGAGGAGGAAGAGGACCAGGACCGTGAGGTAGGGGCTGAGTGCGTTCATGGGGGTAAGCATCGTGCGTCCGTGACGCTCATGGCAGTGGCAGGACTGCCGCACACCTTCACATTCCTGCCACTCACACGGCACACTGGCGGCATGCTGAAGAACGTGGCCGCGGTCGTCCTCGACGGTGTGCACCCCTTCGAACTCGGTGTGGTGTGCGAGGTGTTCGGCCTCGACCGCAGCGACGAGGGGCTGCCGGTGTACGACTTCGCGGTCGCCTCCGCGGAGGGGCCCGCGCTGACCACACCCGCGGGCTTCGGCGTGCACACGGAGCACGGCCTGGAACGCCTGGAGAGCGCCGACCTGATCGCCGTGCCGGCCGGGGAGACGTACCTGGTGCGGGACTACCCGCCCGAGCTGCTCGACGCGCTGCGGCGGGCCGTGGACCGCGGGACGCGGGTGCTGAGCGTCTGTTCCGGGGTGTTCGTGCTGGGCGCGGCGGGGCTGCTGGACGGGCGGCGCTGCGCGGCGCACTGGCGGCACGCGGAGCAGCTCGCCCGGCGGTATCCGCGCACGAGCGTCGAGCCGGACGTCCTCTACATCGACGACGATCCCGTGATCACGTCGGCCGGCACGGCCGCCGGGATCGACGCCTGTCTGCACCTGGTGCGCAAGGAGCAGGGACCCGAGGTCGCCAACCGGATCGCCCGGCGGATGGTCGTACCGCCGCACCGGGACGGCGGCCAGGCCCAGTACGTAGAGCGGCCGCTGCCGCGGTCGCGGTGCGACACGGTGGGCGAGGTGCTCGCCTGGATGGAGCGGCACCTCGACCGGGAGGTCACCGTCGAGCAGCTCGCGGCCCGCGCGCACATGGCGCCGCGTACCTTCGCCCGCCGCTTCCAGCAGGAGACCGGCACCACCCCCTACCGCTGGCTCCTGCGCCAGCGCGTCCTGCTCGCCCAGCACCTGCTGGAGACGACGGACGAGACGGTCGACGCGATCGCCGGGCGCGCCGGTTTCGGGACGGCGGCGGCGCTGCGGAACCAGTTCGTGCGGGCGCTGGGCACGACCCCGAACGCCTACCGGCGCACGTTCCGCGGGCCTTCGGCCGCCTGACCGTACGCCGGAGGCGCGCCCGTCAGCGGGGTACCGGCGTCAGCAGCAGCCGCTGCGGGCGCAGGGTGATGCCCACCCGGGTCGCGGCGTCGGAGCCGGTGACCTGCTCGAAGCGGAACGTTCCCGCGAGCACCGCCGTGACCAGGGTGAGCAGGGCCATGGAGAAGTGGTCGCCGGGGCACTTGCGCTTGCCCACCCCGAAGGGGCGCATGGCGTACTTCGGAACGTCGCCCGACCGCTCGGGGAGCCACCGGTCGGGGTCGAAGTACAGGTGCCGCCGGTAGGAACGGGGGTCCCGCTGGATCGCGTACGGGCTGTACACGATGTCGGCACCGGCCGGAATGCGATACCCGCCGAGTTCGGTGTCGGTGACCGCCCGCCGCATCAGAATCCATACGGCGGGGCGCAGACGCATGGCTTCCGTGACGACGTTGTTGGTGTGCGTCAGCTTGCGCACGTCCTCGAATGCGACGGGCCGCCCCCCGGTTACGGCCTCGGCCTCGGCCCGCACTTTGTCGGCGTGTTCCGGGTGGTCGGCGAGGACCAGCAGCAGAGACATGATCGTGGCGGCGACGGTTTCGCTGCCGGGGGTGAGTATCGCGACGACCTGATCGTGGATCTCCTGTTCCCCGATGGGGTCGCCATTGTCGTCCTTCGCTTCCAGCAATGCCGTCAGCAAATCGTCCGGCCTTTGACCGGACGCCCGGCGTTCGGCGATGATCTCGTCGACCAGGAGATGCAAATCGGCCAGGGCCCGGTTGAATTCGCGGTTGGCCGGAAGCGGTAGTTTGTACAACGGCCCGAGTGGCACCACCATGCGCTGGTACATACCTTGGAACACACTGGCGAGGGCGGTGCACAGCCGCTCCGCGCGTTCGTCGATGAACCGGCCGCGCAGCAGGCAGCGGGCGGCGACGCGGACCGCGATGCGGAACGCCTCCGAGGTGCAGTCGATCGTCCCGCCGCCCTTCCAGCGCTCGGCGAGCGCGTGCGCCTCCTCCTCCATGATCGGCCCGTAGGCCGGGATGGCGTCGAGCCGGAACGCGGGCTGGATGGTGCGTCGCTGGCGCCGGTGCAGCGGCCCGTTGGCGGTGGCCACGCCCTCCTTGCCGAGCAGGCCCTCCAGGGACTCCCACAGGGGTCCGGCGATGATGTAGTCGGGGCTGAGGGCCAGCTCTCCGGTGAGGCCGGCGTCGGTGACGGCGTACACCGTCTTGGGGCCGAGCCTGATGCGGACGACGTCGCCGTGGTCGCGCAGCCGGGTCATGAAGGCCAGCGGACCCCTGGCGAGCCGCCAGCCGTGGCCGAGAAGCGGAATCCCGCCGCCGGCCAGGGGCGGCTCTCGCAGTTCCGGGGCGTCGGGCGTCGCGGGTTTCACCGACTCGACGGTCATTTCTCACCTGCCGGTTCGTTGCTGACGTACGGAGGGGTGGACCGGTCGTCCCAGCTGTCGACCCGGTAGCGGCCCGACTCGTGGTGGAACCAGTAGACGGAGCTGAACCAGTTCCGCATGTTCGCGAGACAGGCACCGACGGCGGTGCTCACCTGCTTTCCGTGGACCGTCCCGTCATCGACCCGGTCGGCCAGCCGCAGTACGTCCCGCTCCACGGCCAGGAACTCCGATATGCATCGTTCGATGCGCCGCCGGACTTCCTCGACAGCCTCTTCCAGGCTCATTCCCTCATGGGTGACGAGACTGATTCCGAGATTGTGCACCTCATCGCCCGCTATTTCCTTGGGAAGCGAGCACAGGTCGTTGTACCAGGCGGCGAATTCCTGGCTCAGCAGGGCCGCCCGCCGATAGGCCGGGTGTTTTCGGATCGGTTCCGGTATTTCGTGTCCCGCGCTCAGCTCCAGCAGATCCGTCCAGACCCAGTGGGCGAAGGTGAGCCGGCGCAGTGCGAGATACTCGTCGACGGCCGGGATCCGCCCTTCGACGCGGTTGCGGAATTCCCGGTCGTAGGCCTCGATGACGGCGTGGAAGTGCCGGGCGAACCGGGCGTTCCAGGTGCCGGGGAGGAAGGAGAACAGCCGGCCCGCGCTGTCCGCCAGCCCGGCGACCAGCGGATCCTCATGACGCAGGTGGTCGTCCGGCGCGTCCAGCGCCGCATGCAGGCGCGACCTCAGCCTCCGCCAGTCGCCGGCCCGGCCGTGCACGACATCGCGGTCGTGCCGGTCGTCCCAGACGAAGAACCACGCGCTGTAGTCGGCGATGGCCTGGAGCACCTCCTCGGAGGCACCGAGGTAGTACCCCGCCATCAGGTCGGTGTAGCACAGGCCATCGGCATATTCCGCGATCTTGTCGGCCGGCATGAGCCGCTTTTCCAGCAGCCAGGAGCGCGTCTTCTCCTGCAACCGGGGCCAATAAGGGTGCAGTTGCCGGGGAAACACCGCCTCGATGACCGGGAGGGAGAGTGAGGGCGGGACCGCGACCGCGGTCACCGTCGCCGTGGTGCTGCATGTGGTGCTGTATGTGGTGCTGTATGGGAAAGCTGGCACGAACAACCCCTCTCAGCCGCCAGTGGCGCACACCTCTCCCGCATGCCGGGCGTGCGCCGTTGCGTATCCCCGCTCATCCCATTCAGCCCTACAACTGACCGTCCTGGGAACGGATTTGCTGTATTCGCTCCCTCAACCTGACGGGAATCCCCCTCCGCATGACCGATTGCGGATCAGTAGATGTGCAGCAGCGATCGAACGTGCGTCGGACCTACGAACGACGCCTGGCCGGGAGGAATCCCGGCCAGGCGTCTGGGGCGCAGCAGCGCGGAGCGCGGCTCAGTCGTTGGCGACCACGGGGTAGCGAGGCTCGTTCTCGGCCATCTGCCGCAGCGCGTCCTTGCGTTCACGCTTGGAGAGGCGGTCGATGTACAGGTACCCGTAGAGGTGGTCGGTCTCGTGCTGCAAACACCGTGCGAAGTATCCGGTGCCGCGTACCTTGATCGGGTTGCCCTTCTCGTCCTGACCGGTCACCTCGGCGTAGTCCGGCCGCGCGAGCGGCGCGTACGCGGTCGGCACCGACAGGCAGCCCTCGTTGCTGTCGTCCAGCCGGCGCCGGTCGGCGGGCAGTTCGACGAGCTTGGGGTTGCACACCACACCGACGTGCCGAACCCCCTCGTCGTCGGGGCAGTCGTAGACGAAGACCTTGAGGTCGACGCCGATCTGGTTGGCGGCCAGGCCCACGCCCTCGGCGGTGCGCTGGCTGGCGAACATGTCGTCCACCAGCTTCAGCAGCTCGTCGTCGAACTCGGTGACGTCCTTGCACTCCTTGTGCAGGACGGGGTTGCCGACGACGGTGATCGGCCGCGAAGTGCCGCGCTCACGGTACGCCCGCTCCCGCTCCTCGGTGTCCTGGGTGTCGATGACGAAGCCCTCGTCGTCCACGGGGAGCACGCCCGCGTGCTGCTGATCGGTGTCCTGCTGCGCCATGACCGACGATGCCTTCCTCAAAACGGGGGGTGAAGTTGCGGATACAGGGTACGGGGACGCGGCCGGAAGGGGCGCGCGGCCGGTTCCGGCATGCGGCTCCGCCGCGCGGGCGCGACCGGCCGCGACGGGCCCGCCGCCGGGAGCCGGCCTCAGCAGACCTCTTCGAGATCACGCCAGTCCCTGGAGTCCGGGCTGTCGGCGACCCACCCGTCCAGCAGGCCCCGCACCAGAGACGCCGGCGCGGCCACCCCGCACTCCCGCTCCGGCACCCACAACTGCCCGTCGGTACGGTGCCCGAGCGGCCCGGGATGCCCCGGTTCGCTGTGGTCGTGCGGGTCCAGGTGCTCCCCGTCGCCCTCGTCGGAGGGCATCCGCGACTCCGAGCACGTCCGGCACAGCAGCCGCACCGACGACGACCAGTCCTCGGCGGCGAACCCCGCGTCGCCGGCCAGCTGTTCCAGCGCGTCCCGGTCGGACTCGGTGGCGGCCTCCAGCAGGACCACCCAGGTGGGAACCGGGGACGGCGCCCACAGCTCGATCTCGTCGAAGACGGGGTAGGCGTGCCCGGCGGACGTGGTCCGCTCGCCGTGCGGCACCCCGTCGTGCAGGACGACCTCGCCCCAGCGCCGCCCGGACGACGGCAGCGGGATCGACAGCACCTCCATCCGGGCCGGGTCCAGCCGCCGCCCCCACACCACCTCGGCCTCCCCCTCCGGGGACAGCCGTACGGCGGCGCTGCCCAGGTCCATGCCGAGGGGCTCGCCGACGACGGTGGCACCACCCGGCACGTTCAGCCCGTAGGCCTGCCAGGCGCGGCGGGCCAGCGGCCAGTCCTGGAGGGCGGTCGCCGCGATGCCGACGTTCCACCAGTCGGGGGCGCCGCTCTCCCGGTCGAGGAGGGCGACCGCGCGCAGTCCGGCGGTGCGGGCCTGCTCCCAGTCGTGCCGGAACTTGTGCAGCAGGGCGAGGTTGAACCAGGACTCGGACAGCCAGGGCTCCAGATCGGCGGCACGTGTCAGCAGCGCCCCCGCGTCCTCGTACCGGCCGTCGCCGATCAGGGTGAACGCGCGGTCGGTGGCCTGCCGCCAGGAGGCGGAGGGCCGGTGCCGTCCCTTGCCGAAGATCCTCACGATTCCCGCCTGCCAGTGCCGTGGTGTGGGCTGGCCGGTGCCCCCGGACACCCTCTCCCTCGCATCCAACCACGTGTGGCTGGAAGGTCGCTCATTACCCATGGGTTACCCACCGGCGGGGAGGTCAGACCGTCCCGGCCGGCGCCCGCGGGCCCTGCCGGCCGAGGCGTTCACCCGCCGCGCCCCTGATCGCCCAGTACCCGGGCGAGCGCCTCCACCACCTCCGGAGCGTAGTGGGTGCCCGTCCCCAGCCGCAGCTCCTCCAGCGCGGTGAGCGGTCCGCCGGGGCCGGCGTCGCGCACCTTCTCCTCGTAGGCGTTGACCACCCGCACGATCCGGGCGGCGACCGGCTGCTCGGGGTAGGGGTCGGCCTGCCGCTCCACGACCGCCGCGACCTGCCCGTCCGCCCCGGTCTGCCGGACGACGGCCCCGCCCAGCAGCGCGATCCGCCGCTGCTCGGCGGCCGGCAGCCCGGCCGTGGCCCCCGCCGGGACCGGGTCGACGAGGCTGAGCTGGCCGATGTCGTGCATCAGCGCGGCGTACTCCAGCACCGTGAGTTCGGGCTCCGTCAGTTTCAGGTCCCGGCCCACGGCCTGGCTGAGGGCGGCGACCCGGCGGGCGTGCCCGGCGGGGGTGTACCCGGCGATCTCGGTGGCGCGGGCCAGGGAGGCGATGGTCTGCCGGTAGGTGGCGCGGACGGCGGCGTACCGGCGCAGGGAGTGCTGGGTGAGCAGCAGCGGTACCGAGAACACGGGCAGCGCCCACAGTCCGACCACGGCCACCGCGAGCGCCATCACCGCGCCCGTCGCGCACACGGCCGATCCGATCCCGGGCACCGACCGCAGCTCGTCGCGGAGCAGCGGGGCGAACGGCCAGCGGGTGCGGGAGTGCGCGAGCGCGGCCGCGACCACCGCGTCGCACAGCACGGTCAGGACCAGCAGCGCGAGCAGCAGCAGGGCGTACGCCGGGCCGCTCCAGGGGTCGAACACCCCGTGGTGGTAGAGGGGCTGGAAGCACACGGCGGTGAAGCCGACGGCCAGGACGCGGCGCGCCAGGTGGTCCAGGACGGGCCCGTCCCCGCGCGCGAGGTGCGGCACGCTGCCGAGCAGGGAGGCGGCGAACACGACGGAGACGACCTGCGCGACCCCGTGGTGCGAGGCCTGCCCGGCGTGCTCGCCGAGCAGCGCGTACGACAGCGCCCCGGCGGCCCCGAGGGGCGCGGCCTCGCGCGGCGCGGGCCCGCCCCTCGGGGCCGCCCCGCCCGGGAACGGGACGAGCCGGGCGGGTGGGAGGGTCAGCTCGCCGACGGCGACGAGGACCCCGAAGGCGAGCGCGACGGGCCGCTCCTCGACGCCCGAGCGGAGGGTGACCAGCAGGGAGCCGGCGACGAGGACGGCGGCGCTGCCGTGCAGGGCGACCAGGGGGCGGCGGGAGGTCATCGGCGCGCTCCGGACCCGCCGTGGACGGGGGCGGGGGGCGGCACCGCGGGCCGGGGCTCGTCGGCCGTGACCACGGGCCGCCATCCCTCCCGGCCGATCACCCGGGCCAGCGCGGTCACCATCCGGGGGTCGAACTGGGAGCCGGAGCACCGCTGGAGCTCCTCCAGGGCCACCGCCACCGGACGCGCCCTGCTGTAGGACCGGGTGGAGGTCATCGCGTCGAAGGCGTCGGCGACCGCCACCACCCGGGCGCACTCCGGGATCTGGCTGCCCACCAGCCCGTAGGGGTAGCCGCTGCCGTCGACCCGCTCGTGGTGGTGGAGGATCGCCGAGCGGGCCTCGCCGAGGAAGGAGATGCCCCGGGTGATCTCGTGCCCGTACTCCGGGTGCAGTTCGATCACCCGTCGTTCCTCCGGCGTCAGCGGCCCGTCCTTGCGCAGCAGCCGGGTGGGGACGCCGAGCTTGCCGACGTCGTGCAGGATGCCGGCGAAGCGGAGCACCTCGACCCGCCCCTCGTCCATGCCCAGCTCGCGCGCGATCATCATCGAGGCCTGTCCGACCCGCTCGCTGTGTCCGCGGGTGTACCCGTCCTTGATGTCGACGGCCTGCACCAGCGCCCGGATCGTGGCCTGGTGGGCGGCCCGTTCCCGGTGGTACTGGGCGAACATCCACCAGGAGACGGCCATCGGGAAGAGCACGAGCAGTGCGGCGACCGGCCCGTAGGGGCTGTGCCAGAGGACGGCCATCATCAGCCCGGCCAGCCCGTGCACCGCGACGGGGGCGAGCGACCCCAGGAACAGCCCGCGCCACACCCGGGTGGGCGGCAGCCCCTCGGCCAGCGCCAGGATCGTTCCGTCGAGCGCGGCGAGCACCCCGCAGAACACCAGGACGGCGGCCCCGGCCGGCAGGAACGCCTGCGGGACGTCGCAGGCCTCGACGGCGTGCCGCGCGTCCAGCGCGCCGTGCACGCGGGCGGCCGCCCACACGGCGATCGCCAGGTGGGCGGCGCGGCAGATCCGCCGCGGCAGGCGGGGCCGCTGCTCGACGGCGGAGAGCAGCGCGCCGGGCAGCGGCACGAGCGCGGCGGCGTACGGCGGCAGCAGGAAGGCCCCGGCGAGCAGCACGGGGTAGAAGGTGCCGGCGAAGCGGCGGCGGGCGATCCGCTCACCGCCAGCGTACAGCGCGGCGAGCAGCGGGACCGCCCACCAGGGGGCGCGCACCGACGGCAGCGGCAGCAGACAGGGCAGGGCCCCGAGGGCGACGGAGACGACGTACACCCGCGCCCGCGCCGGGATCTCTTCCATGCCACCCTCCCCCCGGCCGCGCCGTCCACAGGCTCCGGATTCAGGTTCCGGAGCCTAGGGTGGCGGGGGGTGGCTCTGCGGGCGTATCACCCGCGGATTAGCACATTCGGGTGACGGTGTTCGTCAGTGTTCCGGCACGTGGCCGTTCCGGCGCGTGGCCGTACGGGCTTCCCGCGGGACGGCCGCCGGGGTTCCTGCGAGAACCGCCGGCAGGACTCCTGCCGGGCCGCCGTCAGGACTCCTGCGGGGTGGCCGTCACGTCGTGCGTCACGTCGTGTTCGGGCACGGCCTGTCCCGAACGGAGCAGGTCGAGCCGGCCCATGACCTTGGAGCGCAGGTCGGAGGGCACGTCGTCATGGCCGCAGCAGCGCTTGACGAGCTTCTTCACCGCCTCTTCGAGCCCGTACTTCTCCAGGCACGGCGAGCACTCGCTGAAGTGCTGCTTGAACTTGTCGCGATCGACGACCGGCATCTCACTGTCGAGGAACTCGTAGAGATGGTCGAGGACCTCACTGCAGTCCGTCTCGTGCGGCTCTCCGCAGCTCATGAGCCCGAGCCTTTCGCTTCGTCCGACTTGCCGGCGCCGGCCGGCACCAGCCCGCGCTCTCGGGCGTAGTCCTCGAGCATGCCGCGCAGTTGCCGGCGGCCCCGGTGAAGCCGGGACATCACCGTACCGATGGGTGTCCCCATGATGTCCGCGATCTCCTTGTACGCAAAGCCCTCGACATCGGCGAGGTACACGGCGATGCGGAATTCCTCGGGAATGGCCTGGAGCGCCGCCTTCACGTCCGAGTCGGGCAGGTGGTCCAGCGCCTGCGACTCGGCCGACCGCAGACCGGTCGACATGTGCGACTCGGCGCGCGCCAGCTGCCAGTCCTCGATCTCCTCGGCCGCGCTGCGCTGGGGTTCACGCTGCTTCTTGCGGTACGAGTTGATGAACGTGTTGGTGAGGATCCGGTACAACCAGGCCTTGAGGTTGGTGCCCTCGCGGAACTGGTGGAAGGACGCGTACGCCTTGGCGTACGTCTCCTGCACCAGGTCCTCGGCGTCGGCCGGGTTGCGCGTCATGCGCAGCGCGGCCGAGTACATCTGGTCGAGGAACTCGAGCGCGTCCCGCTCGAAGCGCGCGCTGCGCTCCGCGGTCGACTCCGTGCCCGCTTCCACGCCTGTGCCCTGGCCCTCGGGCAGCTCCGCCTGGCCGTTGTCGGTCCCTGCGTCGGTACCGGTGACCGGACCCACCTCCTCAAGATCGCGGGCGGGACCGACACCGGCCCCACTCGAATCGGAGGATAGACGACGACCGGTGCCTGCCGCCGCTCCAAAAGGAGTGGTCTTGGCCGCGTGCAGCACCGTCCAGTCCAGATCCGGGCGGCTGCTGCGGCTCGAATCGGACTCTCCCGGGCGCAGCCCGTCCACCGGGCGGTGGTGGGCGGCGAGCGGGCAGATGGTCGAACCCATGCGGCGGACTTCCTCTCCCACGACATCGGTGCTGCGTGTTCAGCACTTCCGTCCGCCTCAACAGCGTCCCGGTCCGCAACATTCCCGGCCCGTCACCCCAGGCGCGCGGCCCACCGGACGACGGCGGAGGTGACGGTTTCCAGAGCCTGCTCCTGGCTGATTTCCGCCCGTTTGGGCACCGCCAGGCCATGATCGCCGTGGGGCACCTCGACGAGTTCGTACGGCCCCTCGGGGAACTCCTCGGGCCTGCCGAACGGATCGTTGCCGCCCTGGACCACCAGGGTGGGCACCCCGGCGCCGAGGAGTTCGGCGGCGCGGGACCTCTCCGGCCGGCCCGGCGGGTGCAGCGGGAAGCCGAGCGCGAGCACGGCGTGGGCGCCGAGCTCGGCGGCGGTCCGGCAGGCCACGCGGGCGCCCGCCGACCGTCCGCCGGAAATCACCGGCAGCCCGGTCTTCGCGACGGCCGGCCAGATCCCGCGCCAGCCGACGTCGAGCGTCTTCGGCGCGGGCGCCACCTTCTTGCCGGCCACCCGCCAGGGCTGCTCGACGAGGGCCACGGTCACACCGTGCGCGGGGAGGGCGGCGGCGAGCGCCCGGAGGTCACGGGCCTCGATGCCGCCGCCGGCGCCGTGGCTCACCGCCAGCAGCAGCCGCGCCCCGCGGGCCCGGTGCCAGGTGATGCGCGCGTCGCCCGCGTCCGTGGGAATGGTCTCTGTCGTCACCGTCACATCAGAAGAGTGTGCCCTCCTCGGGTCAGAAGAGTGTGCCCTCCTCGGGCCCCTCCAGCTCCTTGAGCAGCTCCGCGCCGTTGTTGCGGACGTTGCTGACGGCCGTGGACACCGGGTAGGCGCGCATCAGACCCGCCGGTGGCGGCTCCAGCAGGAGGCGCAGGTCCTCGACGTCGGTGCGCGCCGGGTCCAGCCAGGCGTCCCAGCGGTCGGGGGTGAGCATCAGGGGCATCCGGGGGTGGATGTCGGCGAGCGCGTGCGGGCCGTCGGCCGGGGCCACGGCGAGCGGGGCCGTCTCCGCCTCGGTGGTGATCACCGAGCAGGTCACCCACCAGGCCTGGGGGTGGTCGTCGGGCAGGGTGCGGTCGCGCCAGAACTCGTACAGCCCGGCCATCGCGAACACCGAGCCGTCGGCCGGGAGCACGAAGTACGGCTGCTTGCGGGGCCGCTTCTTCCTGCCCTCGACCTCCAGCTCCCGCTCCTGCCGGCCGGTGACCCACTCGTAGTAGCCGTCGGCGGGCAGGATGCAGCGCCGGGCGGCGAAGGCACGGCGGTACGACGGCTTCTCGTGGACGGTCTCCGCACGGGCGTTGATCATCCGGGCGCCGCCCTCGGGCGACGTGGCCCAGGAGGGCACGAGCCCCCACTTCAGTCTGCGCAGCTGGCGAACCGGTCGCCGGTCGCCGGCGTCCTTCAGGGGACGGTCGAGGACGGCGTGGACCTCCTTGGTGGGCGCCACGTTGTAGTCGGGGGCCAGGGACTCCTCGGGCTCCCACTTCTCGATTTCAAAGATTCCTGCGAGATCCTCGGGCCTGCGACTCGCTGCATACCGTCCGCACATACGTGCCACACTGCCAGGCTCACCCGCCCCCCGACCACCGCCCCGGGCCGGGAGCCGGGCGCGGGACCCGTCGGCGCACCGGACCGCCGGCACCGACACCCCCGACAGCGCCGAGACCCACCGACACCGACACCGCCGGCCCCCGTCGACACGGGACGAGGCCGGCACAAGACGAGAGGGAGCCACCGGGACACATGGACAGCTCCGCCGCCACCGCGCTGCCCGACCTCTGGGACCGTCTCACGGGAACCCAGCCCGACCCCGACCTGTGGGTGGTGCTGGCCACCGTGGTGGCGGCCCTCGCCGTAGTGGTTCCGCACACCTTGTGGCGCATATCGCGCAACGCGATCACCATCGCCCACGAGGGCGGCCACGGCCTGGTCGCCCTGCTCACCGGCCGCACGCTCACCGGCATCCGGCTGCACTCCGACACCAGCGGCCTGACCGTCAGCCGGGGCAAGCCGCACGGCCTCGGCATGATCCTCACCGCGGCCGCCGGCTACACCGCCCCTCCCCTGCTCGGACTGGGCGGCGCGGCCCTGCTCGGTGCCGGTCGCATCACCCTGCTGCTGTGGCTGGCGACCGCGCTGCTGATCGCCATGCTGGTCATGATCCGCAACGCGTACGGGGCCCTGACGGTGATCCTCACGGGCGGCGCCTTCCTCCTGGTCTCCTGGCTGACCGGCCCCCAGGTGCAGGCGGCGTTCGCGTACGCGGTGGTGTGGTTCCTGCTGCTGGGCGGGGTGCGCCCGGCGTTCGAACTCCAGGCGAAGCGGTCGCGGGGCGGGGCGGGCGACTCGGACGCGGACCAGCTCGCGCGCCTGACGCACGTACCGGCGGGGCTGTGGCTGTTCCTCTTCCACGCGGTGAGCCTGTGCTCCCTGATGGGGGGCGGGCGGTGGCTGTTGGGGTGGTGAGGGGTTTCCGGGGGAGCCGCCCCACGGGGGCGGGCTTCCGGAGGCGTCCGCGCGGGGGCGCCGGGGCGGTGGTGACACGCGCCCGCCCCGGGTGCGCGGGGGCCGTCACGGCCGTGCGGGGGGGGCCGTGGCCACGCGCGCCGGTCACCGGGGCGCCCGCGCGGGGGCGGGGACACGGGGACGCGGGGTACGACCGGCGGCCCGCCGCTCGGCCGGACCAGCCACAACGGCGCCGCACCCCGGTGCCGCCCTGCTTATAGAGTGGTCGCATGCCGGAAAACCCCGCCCACACCGCCCTCTGGCCCGCCCCGCACGCGAGCGGAGCCGTCGACGCGACGGTCCACGTGCCGGGGTCCAAGTCGGTCACCAACCGCGCTCTCGTCCTCGCCGCCCTCGCCTCCGAGCCGTGCTGGCTGCGCCGTCCCCTCCGCTCCCGCGACACCCTGCTGATGGCGGACGCGCTGCGGGCGATGGGCGTGGGCATCGAGGAGACGGTGTCGTCGAGCTCCACCGTGGCGGGCGGTCCCGAGAGCGGCGGTGAGGCATGGCGGGTGCTGCCCGCCGGGCTGCGCGGCCCGGCCACGGTCGACGTCGGCAACGCCGGCACGGTGATGCGGTTCCTGCCGCCGGTGGCCGCGCTCGCCGACGGCCCGGTCCGCTTCGACGGCGACCCCCGGTCGTACGAACGTCCCCTGAACGGCGTCATCGACGCGCTGCGGGTGCTCGGCGCCCGGATCGACGACGACGGCCGGGGCGCGCTGCCGCTGACGGTGCACGGCGGGGGCGCGCTGGACGGCGGTCCGGTGGAGATCGACGCGTCCTCGTCGTCGCAGTTCGTCTCCGCCCTGCTGCTGTCCGGCCCGCGCTTCAACCAGGGCGTCGAGGTCCGGCACACCGGCTCGACGCTCCCCTCCCTGCCGCACATCCGGATGACGGTGGACATGCTGCGCGCGGTCGGCGCCCAGGTGGACACCCCGGAGTCGGGTGGCGAGCCGAACGTCTGGCGGGTCACGCCGGGCGCGCTGCTCGGCCGGGACCTGACCATCGAGCCGGACCTGTCCAACGCGCAGCCGTTCCTCGCGGCGGCGCTGGTCACCGGCGGCAGGGTGGTCATCCCCGACTGGCCCGCGCGCACCACCCAGCCGGGCGACCGGCTGCGTGAGATCTTCACCGAGATGGGCGGTTCCTGCGAGCTGACCGAGTACGGCCTGGTGTTCACCGGTTCGGGTGCGGTGCACGGCGTCGACGTCGACCTGGGCGACGTCGGGGAACTGACCCCGGGCATCGCCGCGGTCGCCGCCCTCGCGGACTCCCCCTCCACCCTGCGGGGCGTGGCCCACCTGCGGCTGCACGAGACGGACCGGCTGGCCGCGCTCACCAAGGAGATCAACGAGCTCGGCGGGGACGTGACGGAGACGGCCGACGGACTGCACATCCGCCCGCGGCCCCTGCACGGCGGGGTCTTCCACACCTACGACGACCACCGCATGGCCACGGCCGGCGCGGTGATCGGGCTGGCCGTCGAGGGCGTGCGGATCGAGAACGTGGCGACGACGGCGAAGACCTTGCCGGACTTCCCGGAGCTGTGGACCGGGATGCTCGGGGCCTAGGGACTTCGCCATGCGCCGCTACGGCAAGCACACCGACGAGGACGACATCCGCAGCCGCCCCAACCGCAAGGGCAACCGGCCGCGCACGCACATCCGGCCCAAGCACGAGGACGCGACCGAGGGCATGGTCCTCACCGTCGACCGCGGCCGTCTGACCTGCCTCGTGGACGACCGGATCGTGGTGGCCATGAAGGCCCGCGAGCTCGGCCGCAAGGCGGCGATCGTGGGCGACCGCGTCGCCCTCGTCGGCGACCTCTCCGGGACGAAGGACACCCTCGCGCGCATCGTCCGCATCACGGAGCGCACCTCGGTGCTGCGCCGCACCGCGGACGACGACGACCCCTACGAGCGGGTCGTGGTCGCCAACGCCGACCAGCTGGCGATCGTCACGGCCCTGGCCGACCCCGAGCCCCGGCCCCGGCTGATCGACCGCTGCCTGGTGGCGGCCTACGACGGCGGCCTGGAACCCCTGCTGGTCATGACGAAGTCGGACCTGGCCCCGCCGGACAAGCTGCTGGAGCTGTACGGCGACCTCGACATCCCCTACGTCGTCACCAGCCGCGGGGAACTGGAGAACGGCGACGCGGCGGACCGGGTGCGCGAACACCTCACCGGGCGGATCACGGCGTTCGTCGGCCACTCCGGCGTCGGCAAGACGACGCTGGTCAACGCGCTGGTCCCGAAGGAACGGCGCCGTCTGACGGGCCATGTGAACGCGGTGACCGGCCGCGGCCGGCACACCACGACCTCGGCCCTGGCCCTCCCCCTGGCGGGCACGGACGACTGGGTGATCGACACCCCGGGCGTGCGCTCCTTCGGTCTCGCCCACATCGACCCGTCCCGGGTGATCCACGCCTTCCCCGACCTGGAGCCGGGCACGACGGGCTGCCCGCGCGCGTGCAGCCACGACGAACCGGACTGCGCGCTGGACACCTGGGTGGCCGACGGGCACGCCGACCCGGCGCGGCTGTACTCGCTGCGCCGGCTGCTGTCCACGCGGGAGCGCACGGAAGGCGACTGACCTCCGCGTTGTTTGTCGGTGCGTGAGTCCGGTAAGTGCATAATCGCACCGAGCCGCACATACGGGAGGACACCACATGGCGTGGCTGCTGGTCATCGTCGCGGGACTGCTCGAGACCGGCTTCGCCGTCTGCCTGAAGCTGTCGCACGGTTTCACCCGGCTGTGGCCGACGATCGCCTTCTGCGTCTTCGCCCTCGGCAGCTTCGGCCTGCTGACCCTGTCCCTCAAGAAGCTCGACGTGGGCCCCGCGTACGCCGTCTGGACCGGCATCGGCGCGGCCGGCACCGCGATCTACGGGATGATCTTCCTCGGCGACCTGGTATCGGTCCTGAAGATCGTCTCGATCAGCCTGGTGATCACCGGGGTGATCGGACTCCAGCTGTCGGGGTCGGCGCACTAGGGCGCTTCTGACGGATCTCCGTGGGAGAAGGAGCGGCGTTCGGTGCGTGCCCTCGGCGTGCGGTGAGTGGGGGTACCGCCCACGCCGTTCAGGCAGTGGGGGAGCGTGCCGGGCGTCGCGACGCCGCGGAGATCCGTCAGAAGCGCCCTGGGCCCTGAACCTTGCGTCCGGGGCCGTGGTGACCGGCGGTCAGCCGGTGGGTCGGCGGTGCAGGGCGCCGCGGACCAGGTCGGCGACCCCGCCCTCGCCGGGGGGCGCGGCCACGCAGGACAGCGCCAGGCGGAGGGCCAGCTCACAGGAGCGGGCGACTTCCGTGGTGTCCGGCGTCGCTCCGGGGCCGCCGGCGAGCGCGGCCACGGCCCGGTCGCGGACGGTCGTCACGAGCTCGCCGGGCGAGGGCAGCGGCCCGTCCGCCCGCCGCTGCGCCGGTACGGAGGTGGAGGACGGCACGGCCGAGAGCGTCGGTGACGGCAGACGCTCGCTCCAGCAGCCGGTGAGCATGGCCCGTACGAGCGCGTTGCCCCGGGCGGCCGACGCCGTCCACTCGGCGGCCGCGGTCAGCCGGTCCCGGGTGTCCCCGTGGCCGGCCAGCGCCCGTTCGACCCCGGCGAGGTATCCATCGGCCTCCCGCCTGACCAGCGCCCTGGCCAGCCCGTCCTTGCTCCCGAACTCGTTGTACAGCGTCTGCCGCGACACCCCGGCCGCCGCGGCGACGTCGACCATCCG
The DNA here is from genome assembly GCF_044750285.1 of Streptomyces sp. NPDC088812. Taxonomy (NCBI): domain Bacteria; kingdom Bacillati; phylum Actinomycetota; class Actinomycetes; order Kitasatosporales; family Streptomycetaceae; genus Streptomyces; species Streptomyces sp. NPDC088812. The sequence goes on from NZ_JBIVJP010000011.1 coordinate 172,561, forward strand.
CACGGCGGCCCACGGCCGGCGCGTGACGGCCGCGAAGGCGGCATCGAGCAGGGATTCCCGGGCTGCAGGCATCATCGCCTCCCTGGGGCGAGCGACTCTGCGCCCAGATTTGACGGGCCTGCCCGCACTGTCAAGGGTTCGCGGAGCGGATAGGAGTCCGATGCGGATCGGCGGGGTCCGATGCGATCGGCTGGGCGCGGCGCGGCCGGCCGGGTGCGGCACGGCCGGCCGGTCCGGTGCGGGCCGACCGGCGGGTCCGATGCGGACCGCCGGACCCGATGCGAGCCGGCCAGGTCCGATGCGAGCCGGCGGGTCCGATGCGGACCGGCCAGGCCCGATGCGGACCGCCGGGCCCGGCCGGGGGCTCGGGCCCGGCCGGGGGCTCGGGCCCGGCCGGGGGCTCGGGCCCGGCCGGGGGCTCGGGCCCGGCCGGGGGTCGGGCCCGGCCGGGGCTCGGGCCGCGTCCGGCCCAACCCCCCGTGGCCCCGCCCCCACCCCGGCGGATACCGTTTCCCCATGCCGGACTACCTCGACGACCTCCGCCTCGCGCACGTCCTCGCGGACGCCGCCGACGCCGCGACCATGGCCCGCTTCAAGGCCCTCGACCTCAAGGTCGAGACAAAACCGGACATGACGCCGGTGAGCGAGGCGGACAAGGCCGCCGAGGAGGTCGTCCGCGGCCACCTCCAGCGGGCCCGCCCCCGCGACGCGGTCCTCGGCGAGGAGTACGGCGTGGAGGGCACCGGCCCCCGCCGCTGGGTGATCGACCCGATCGACGGCACCAAGAACTACGTCCGCGGCGTCCCCGTCTGGGCCACCCTGATCTCCCTGATGGAGGCGGCGGAGGGCGGCTACGAGCCCGTCGTCGGCGTCGTCTCCGCCCCCGCCCTGGGCCGCCGCTGGTGGGCGGCGAAGGGCCACGGCGCGTACACCGGCCGCAGCCTCTCCTCCGCCACCCGGCTGCACGTCTCACGCGTCGCGGAGCTGTCGGACGCCTCCTTCGCGTACTCCTCGCTGAGCGGCTGGGAGGAGCGGGGCCGGCTCGACGGCTTCCTGGACCTCACCCGCGCGGTGTGGCGCACGCGCGCGTACGGCGACTTCTGGCCGTACATGATGGTCGCCGAGGGCGCCGTGGACCTCTGCGCCGAACCGGAGCTCTCCCTCTGGGACATGGCCGCCAACGCGATCGTCGTCACGGAGGCCGGCGGCACCTTCACCGGCCTCGACGGCCGTCCGGGCCCGCACGGCGGCAACGCTGCCGCGTCCAACGGCCTGCTCCACGACGAGCTGCTGGGGTATCTCGGTCGGCGCGCCTGAACCTCACAAATGAGCGTGCGCGCCCTCAATTGGCCGCGCACGCCCTCTTGTTGACCCGCGCTTTACCTGAGACGCTGAGGCCACCCCCGCATTGTGAACTTGTGAATCGCTGCACCATCCCGGTGGTCGCGGCGCTTCCAGGAGGTGACCCGGAACCCATGCTCGTCCGCGACGCCATGAGCACGCTGGTCCTCACCATCGGCCCCGCCCACACCCTCCGCCAGGCCGCCGCCCTGATGTCCGCCCGCCGCGTCGGCGCGGCCGTGGTCCACGACCCGGACGCCGGCGGCATCGGCATCCTCACCGAACGCGACATCCTCAACTCCGTCGGCCTGGGACAGGACCCGGACACCGAGCCCGCCCACGCCCACACCACCACCGCCGTCGTCTTCGCCACCCCGGTCTGGACCCTGGAGGAAGCGGCCCGCGCCATGACGCACGGCGGCTTCCGGTACCTGGTCGTCCTCGACCGCGGCGAGCCGGCTGGCATCGTCTCGGTCCGCGACATCATCCGCTGCTGGCTGCCGGCACGGCAGCAGGTACCGGCCTGAGCACGGGCGCACACGCACACGGGAACGGGCCGGACCCCCGAAGGGAATCCGGCCCGTCGCTCACCTCACGCTCGGACGAGCCCCACGCTCAGGCGGGGCCCCCGGCTCAGACCAGGTCGAACCGGTCCGCGTTCGTGACCTTGACCCACGCGGAGACGAAGTCCTTCACGAACTTCTCCTTCGCGTCGTCGCTCGCGTAGACCTCGGCGAGCGCACGCAGCTCGGAGTTCGAGCCGAAGACCAGGTCGGCACGGGTGCCGGTCCACTTGACCTCGCCGGTGGCGGAGTCGCTGCCCACGAACACGGTCTGGTCCTCGGTCGTCGAGGTCCAGCTCGTGCCCAGGTCGAGCAGGTTGACGAAGAAGTCGTTCGTCAGCACGCCCGGCGTCTCGGTGAGGACGCCGTGCTTCGACTGCTGGTAGTTCGCGCCCAGGACGCGCAGACCACCGACGAGGACCGTCAGCTCGGGCGCGCTGAGGTTCAGCAGGTTGGCCTTGTCGACCAGCAGGTACTCGGCCGGCAGACGCTGGCCCTTGCCGACGTAGTTGCGGAACCCGTCGGCCTTCGGCTCGAGCGCGGCGAACGACTCGACGTCCGTCTGCTCCTGCGTGGCGTCCACCCGGCCCGGCGTGAACGGCACCTCGATGTCGAAGCCGGCGTCCTTGGCGGCCTTCTCGACACCCACCGCACCGGCGAGCACGATCAGGTCGGCCAGCGAGACCTGCTTGCCGGCGCTCTGGGCGGCGGCGTTGAAGGACTCCTGGACGCCTTCCAGGGTGCGCAGCACCGACCGCAGGCGGTCGGGCTCGTTGACCTCCCAGCCGATCTGCGGCTCGAGGCGGATGCGGGCGCCGTTGGCACCGCCGCGCTTGTCGCTGCCGCGGAAGGAGGAGGCCGACGCCCAGGCGGTGGACACCAGCTCGGACACCGTGAGGCCCGACTCGGCGATCTTGGCCTTGAGGGCGGCGATGTCCCCGGCGTCGATCAGCTCGCCCGTGCGCTCCGGCAGCGGGTCCTGCCAGATCAGCGTCTCGGAGGGGACCTCCGGGCCGAGGTAGCGCACGACCGGGCCCATGTCACGGTGGGTCAGCTTGAACCAGGCCCGCGCGAAGGCGTCCGCGAACTCGTCCGGGTTCTCCAGGAAGCGCCGCGAGATCTGCTCGTACGCCGGGTCGAACCGGAGCGACAGGTCGGTCGTGAGCATCGTCGGGGCGTGGCTCTTGGAGGGGTCGTGGGCGTCGGGGATGGTGCCCGCGCCGGCCCCGTCCTTGGCGACCCACTGGTGGGCGCCGGCCGGGCTCTTGGTCAGCTCCCACTCGTAACCGAAGAGGTTCTTGAAGAAGCCGTGGCCCCACTGGGTCGGCGTGCTGGTCCAGGTGACCTCGAGGCCACTGGTGATGGTGTCGCCGCCCTTGCCGGTGCCGAAGGTGTTCTTCCAGCCCAGACCCTGGTCCTCGATGGAGGCGGCCTCGGGGTCGTTGCCGACGTGGTCGGCCGGGCCCGCACCGTGGGTCTTGCCGAAGGTGTGGCCACCCGCGATCAGGGCGACCGTCTCCTCGTCGTTCATCGCCATCCGGCGGAACGTCTCGCGGATGTCGCGGGCCGCGGCGATCGGGTCCGGGTTGCCGTTGGGGCCCTCGGGGTTGACGTAGATCAGACCCATCTGGACGGCGCCGAGGGGCTCCTCCAGCTCACGGTCGCCCGTGTAGCGCTGGTCGTCGAGCCAGACCGTCTCGGGACCCCAGTACACGTCCTCGTCGGCCTCCCACACGTCCGCGCGGCCACCGGCGAAGCCGAAGGTCTCGAAGCCCATCGTCTCCAGGGCGACGTTGCCGGCGAGGATCAGGAGGTCGGCCCAGGAGAGGTTCTGGCCGTACTTCTTCTTGACCGGCCACAGCAGACGGCGGGCCTTGTCGAGGTTGGCGTTGTCCGGCCAGCTGTTCAGCGGCGCGAAGCGCTGCTGACCGGCGCCGGCGCCACCGCGGCCGTCGCTGATGCGGTAGGTGCCCGCGCTGTGCCAGGCCATACGGACGATCAGCGGGCCGTAGTTGCCGAAGTCGGCCGGCCACCAGTCCTGGGAGGTGGTCAGCACCTCCGCGATGTCCTGCTTCACGGCCGGGAGGTCCAGCGCCTTGAAGGCCTCGGCGTAGTCGAACTCCTCACCCAGCGGGTTGGAGACGGCCGGGTTCTTGGCGAGGATCTTCAGGTTGAGGCGCTCCGGCCACCACTGGCGGTTGCCGCCGCCCTGAGTGGGGTGCGCGGCGCGCCCGTGCGCCACCGGGCACTTCCCTGCTTCCGCCGGCTTGTCATCAGTGACGATCGCGTCATGGTTCTCGGTCATAGGGGGTAATCCTTTAGAGGGCTGGGCGGATCACGGAACTCAGGAACTGCGCGGTGGAACGGGCCTGGGCGCGCACCTGCGCCCCGGAGCTTCGCTCTGGGCACCTACGTCACTTCTGCCTGGTCCTGGCTTCTGCCGCTTCCTGTCGCTTGGCCGAAGCCGAGGTCGATCCTACAATGGACAATGTCTAAGTCAAGCAACGCTCCAAAGTCACACCCATTCGGGACCTGGTCCCCCTGCTGTTAGGCTGAAACGTATGAGTGACCTTCTGGAACGGCTGCGCGGCCGCGGATGGCGGATGACCGCGCAGCGGCGCGTCGTGGCCGAGGTCCTCGACGGCGAACACGTCCACCTGACGGCCGACGAGGTGCACGCACGGGCCGTGGCCAAGCTGCCCGAGATCTCGCGGGCGACCGTCTACAACACGCTGGGTGAGCTGGTGACGCTGGGCGAGGTGCTCGAGGTCGCCACCGACAAGCGCGCCAAGCGGTACGACCCGAACGCCCACCGCCCGCACCACCACCTGGTGTGCGCGCAGTGCGGTGCGATCCGGGACGTGCACCCGAGCGGCAACCCGCTGGCGGACCTGCCCGACTCCGAGCGCTTCGGCTTCACCGTCTCGGACGTCGAGGTGACGTACCGCGGCATATGCCCGAACTGCGCGGCGGCGTAGGACGGCCATCGCGCGAGGGCGCAGGACGGCCGGCACAGCAGCGGCCAGGACTCCCGGAAGCCCCGGCACCCCATCACGGGGGCCGGGGCTTCCGTCTGCCGTCTGCCGTCTGCTGTCTGCCGTCTGCCGTCTGCCCGAGGACGGCTGCGGCTTCCGCCGGGTGCGGCAGTCGGGGGCAGCGAGGCCCGGCACACGAACACGCACCAACCATGCACCGAGGGCCGGAACCCTTTCGGATTCCGGCCCTCGGCCTTCAGTAGCGGGGACAGGATTTGAACCTGCGACCTCTGGGTTATGAGCCCAGCGAGCTACCGAGCTGCTCCACCCCGCGTCGATGAATGCAACGTTACGTCAACACAGCGGCATGAGGCAAATCAGTACCGGGGGACCCACCACGCGACCCCGGTCACACCGGATGAGGTGCTCCCCGGCGGGAGATCTCCGGGGCCTCCACGCCCCCCCTCTAGGCCGACAGTTCCTCGCGCAGCGCGTCCCGCAGCCGTGCGGCGCGTTCGGCCACCTCCCGGGGCCCCAGCGACACCGCCCGGTCCGCCCACCGCTGCCCCTCCGCGAGCTCTCCACGACGCGCGTAGACCAGGGCGAGGCGCAACGCCGCCCGACCGTGGCCGGCGTCGGCAGCCCGCGCCCACCACACCGCCGCCTCCGGCTCGCTCCCCTCCCGTGCCAGCAGCAGGCCCAGGTTGAAGGCGCCGTTGCGCGACCCGGCCTCGGCGGCCGTCCGGTACCAGCGCGCCGCCTCCGGCACGTCGCCCCGCGCGGCGGCCAGCATGCCCACCCGCACCTGCGCCCGCCGGTGCCCCTGGCAGGCCGCCCGCTCGTACCACTCCTCGCACTCGGTCTTCTCGTGCACGGACTCCCCGAGCTCGTGCGCGGGCGTCGGCGGACGGCGCGCGTCGAGCACGGTCGCAAGCCGGTACGCCCCCTCCGCGCTCCCGCCGCCGGCCGCGCACCGCAGGTGCCGTTCGGCGTCCGATTCGTCGCCGACCCGCAGCCGGGCGATCCCGACCTGGAGCGCGGCCTCGGTGTGCCCGGCCGCCGCCGCCCGCTCGTACCAGCGCAGCGCGAGGGCGTCCTCGCCCCGTCCCGCGAACAGGATGCCCAGGTTGAACGCGGCGTCGACGCTGCCGGCCTCGGCGGCCTTGGAGAACCAGGGCTCGGCTCCGGCCGTGTCCCCGCCCTGGAGCAGCAGGACGGCGAGCGCGTTGGAGGCCTCCCGGTGCCCGGCGTAGGCGGCGCGCCGGTACCACTGCTCGGCCTGCGCGGTACGGCCCTGCTCGGCGCAGAGCAGCCCGAGGTTGTAGGCGCCGTTGTCGTCGCCGGCGTCCATCGCGGTCCGGTACCAGCGCTCGGCGGTCTGGGTCTGGCCCCGCTCGGCGTACAGCGCGCCCAGCGCGTTCGCCGCGTTGCCGTCACCGTCCTGCGCGGCCCGCAGCCACCACACGGCGGCGTTCTCGGTGTCGCCGGCGTCACGCAGCAGGAACCCGAGCGCGCAGGCCGCCCGCGGCTCGCCGTCCTTGGCGGACGTCAGGTACCAGCGCCCGGCCTCCTGGATGTCGCCCCGCTGTTCCAGGATCGCTCCGAGGTGCAGGGCGGCCCGCCGGTGGCCGCGCGCGGCGGCCTGCCGGTACCACTGTTCCGCCTCCGCCGCCGCGGAGACACCGTGGTCACCGCCGAAGTCCTGCGTCCCCCGCCGGTCGAGGGCGCGGGCCAGCCGGTACGCCGCCTCCCGGTGCCCCCGCTCGGCCGCGGCCCGCATCCACCGCTCGGCCCCCCGGTCCCCGCGGTGCTCCAGCAGATCGGCGAGGGCGTACGCGCCGAGTACGTGCCCCTGTTCGGCGGACTGGCGCAGCCAGTACTCGGCCGCGGGCTCGTCCCCGCGCTCACGGTGGTGGCGGCCCAGCGCGTGGGCGGCGGCCGCGGAGCCGGCGACGGCGGCGACCCGCCACCATCCTGCGGCGTCGTCGGCGTACCCGCGCTGGTGGAGGAGGACCCCCAGGTTGTTGGCGGCGGCCCGGTCGCCGCCCGCGGTGGCGGCACGCAGATGGGGCTCGGCGCCGTCGAGATCGCCGCGGCGCAGCAGCATGGCCCCGAGGACGCTCATCGCCTCGACGTCGCCGGCCTCGGCGGCCATCCGTCGGCGGGCCTCCTCGACGGCCTCCCCCGTCTCGTCCCGGCTGTCGTCCGGAGCCTCGCCCGGGGTCGCTTCCTCAGTGGAAGGCTGCACAAACCGCCCTGTCTCGCACAGAGTTGCCTTGTCCCCCATAACGTCCATCGTCGCACCACCTGCACCCCGGGTACACCTCGTATGCCGCAGCCCGTGAGGTCACTTCAGCGTTTTGTCGACATGCCCACAGAGAGACAAGTCAAACACAATTCGCCCAACTCCCCGAGGCGGCGCGACGATCCGCGGGGCGAGCACATGCGTTCGCACACCACGAAGGCCCGGATCCTTTTCAGGATCCGGGCCTTCGCTTTCAGTAGCGGGGACAGGATTTGAACCTGCGACCTCTGGGTTATGAGCCCAGCGAGCTACCGAGCTGCTCCACCCCGCGTCGTGTTCCACAACCGTACCACGACGCGGGGTGGGCGTTTAACGATCAGCTGTCTCGGTCAGCCGCTGGGACTGCTGACAGAACTGGGACTGCTGCTCGGACCGGCACTGCTGCCGGTTCCACCGCTCCCACTCGCGCTCGGACTGGAACTGGGACTGCTGGTGGCCTTGTTGCCGCTGCTACCACTGCTGCTGCCGCCGCTGCCGCTCCGGTCCGCCTCGGCCTGCGCCTCTTCGGCCCGCTCGAGCGCGGCCTCGAGCTCCTTCTGCGCCTTGGCGTACGCCTCCCAGTCGGGCTTCTTCAGGGCTTCCTGGCCGGCCGCGAAGGCCTCCTGGGCGTCCTTCAGCGCCTCCTGGACCGTCGCGTCGCCGGACGTCGGCGGCTGGGTCGTGGTGTCACCGTCGTCCGCCGGCGGGGTCGGTGTCGTGCCCTCGGTGCCGAAGACCTTGTTGAGGGCCTCGTCGAGGGTGTCCTCGAATGCGGTGTTGCCTCCGTAGGTCACCAACACCTTGCGCAGCAGCGGGTACTTGAGCCCACCACCGCGTACGTAGACCGGCTCGACGTAGAGCAGTCCTCCGTCGAGCGGCACCGTGAGCAGGTTGCCGTACTCGACCTCGGAGTCGCCACCTCTCAGCAGCCTGATCGACTCGGCGATGTCCTGTTCGGAGTTGAACTGGCTCTGGACCTGCTTGGGGCCGTCGACGGTGGTGCTGGTCGGTAGTTTCAGCACTCTGATCTTGCCGTAGTCGGGTGTGCCCGCCTCGGAGTCGACCGCCATGAACGCGCTGAGGTTGTCCCGGCCGTTGGGCGTGAACGTCGTCGTCAGCGAGAACGCCTGCGCCTCCTGGTCGGGCATCTTCATGCTCAGGTAGTACGGGGGCACCGCGTCGCCCGACTTGTTGGTCGGATCGTCCGGCACCTGCCACACCTCGCTGCCGCTGAGGAACGTCGTCGCGTCCTTGACGTGGTAGCGGGTGAGCAGCTCGCGCTGGACCTTGAACAGGTCCTGCGGGTAGCGGAGATGGGCCATCAGCGAGTCGGAGATCGCGGACTTCTTCTCGACCGTGCCGGGGAAAGCCTTCATCCAGGTCTTCAGGACCGGGTCCTCGGTGTCCCACTGGTAGAGCTTGACCTCACCGGTGTAGGCGTCGACCGTCGCCTTGACCGAGTTGCGGATGTAGTTGACCTGGTTCTGCTGGGCCACGACCGCGCGGTTGGTGTTGGTGGCGGTCAGCGAGTCGGCCGTCGTGTCGCCGAGAGTCGTACGGGAGGCGTACGGGTATCCGTTGGTGGTCGTGTACGCGTCGACGATCCACTGGATCTTGCCGTCCACGACCGCCGGGTAGGCGTCGCCGTCGATGGTGAGCCACGGGGCCACCGCCTCCACGCGCTCCTTCGGCGTGCGGTTGTACAGGATGCGCGAACCGTCGCCGATCGCTCCCGAGTACAGGATCTGCGGCTCGCCGAAGGCGACCGCGTACGCGGCGCGGTTGACCGGGTTGGAGAGGTTGACCCCGCTCTTGCCGGTGTAGCTGGTGGTCTTCTCACCCTGGTCGTCGGAGTAGTCGATCTCCTTCTGGGGACCGCCGACGATCGAGTACGTGGTCGTCTTCTCGCCGTAGTAGATCCGCTGCTCGTACTGCCCGAGGACACCCTCCGAGGGGAGGTTCGACTCGGTGAAGGCCGGCCGGCCCTCGGAGTCCGCCGTGGTCCCCTTGGCGGCGACCACGCCGTAGCCGTGCGTGTAGCGGAAGTGGTTGTTGATCCAGTTCTGCTTGTCCACGCCCGCGAGGTTGAGTTCGCGCAGACCGATGACGGTGTCCTGGTCGGTACCGTCCACGCTGTAGCGGTCGACGTCCAGGTTGTCCGGGAAGGCGTAGTACTTACGCATCTGCTGGAGCTGCTGGAACGTCGGCGACACGATGTTCGGGTCCATGATGCGGATGCTCGCCGTGGCGTCGACGTCGTCGCGCAGCTGGGTCTTGTCCTCGGTCTTGCTCGTCCCCGTGTACTCGGTGACCTCGGCGCCGTCGATGCCGTACGCCTCACGCGTCGCCTTGAGGTTCTTCTCGACGTACGGCGCTTCCTTGGCCTGCTCGTTCGGCTGGACCTGGAACTTCTGGACGATCGCCGGGTAGAGGCCGCCGATCAGGATCGCGGAAAGCACCATCAGGCCGAAGCCGATCACCGGGAGCTGCCAGGTGCGCCGCCACAAGGTGGCGAAGAAGAGGAGGGCGCAGATGACGGCGATGCAGAACAGGATGGTCTTGGCCGGCAGATAAGCGTTGGCGTCGACGTACCGCAGGCCGGTCCAGTTGTCGGTGGCCTTGAAGTCGCTGGACTTCACCGCCAGGCCGTACCGGTCGAGCCAGTACGCCACCGCCTTCAGGGCGACGAAGATGCCCAGCAGCACCGACAGGTGCCCGGTGGCCGCGGCCGTGGCGCGCGCGCCGGGGCTGGTGACGCGCAGCCCGCCGTACAGGTAGTGGGTGAGCGCGGCGGCGATCAGGGAGAGGATCGCGGCGGCGAAGCCGAAGCCGAGCAGGAACCGGTACCACGGCAGGTCGAAGGCGTAGAAGCTCACGTCGAGGTGGAACTGCGGGTCCTTCTGGCCGAAGGACACGCCGTTGACCCACATCAGCCAGGTCCGCCACTGGCCGGACGCCGAGGCGCCGGCGATCAGGCCCACCAGGGCGGTGATCGCGAGCAGCAGCCATTTCTTGTACGGCGCGATGCCCATCCGGTAGCGGTCGAGGCTCTGCTGCTCCATCGACATGGCGCTCAGCGGCGGGCGCAGCCGGTGGGCCAGCCAGATGTTGAACCCGACCGCGAGGGCCATCAGCAGACCGAAGACGAAGAACAGCCCGATCTTGGTCCACAGGGTCGTCGTGAACACCGACGAGTAGTTCACCGACCGGTACCAGAGCCAGTCCGTCCAGAACCCGGCGAACATGGTGAACGCCATGCCGAGCACGGCAAGGACGCCCAGTGTCATGAGCAGGGTCCGGACGCGCCGGGACGGGCGGCCCACTCTCATCCGCGGCCCTGTCGGGCCTCCGCCGCGGTCCGGCATCTGGAAAGCCAAGGTGCGCACCTCGAAAGTCGCTGTTGAGTCCGTCAGGCCCGCGTGTTCGTGGACCGTGGGTGGCCCCCCGTGATCGTGGGCCCACACCTATGCAACTTACTCACCGTTTACTCGGTTCCCGATTCCGGCCGGGAACGAGGCAGGATTGTGACCATGTCCAACACTCCCATGGCAGCGAACCCGCTCACCCGGGCCGTGCTCGAGATCGACGAGTACGCCTCCGGCCTCGGCTGGGACCAGCCCGCCCGCCTTTTCGCCCTCGTAGACACCGCACGGCTGCGGGTCCAGGAACCCTCGCTCGCCGCCCAGCTCGGTCTGGAAGAGTCCGAGACCACCGGCCTCACCCCGATCGAGCAGGATGAAGTGCCAACGGACAAGCCGCTCGACGAGTTCCTGGCCACGATCGCCTGGCCGGACGCGGTGGCGGGCTGCGCCCTGACCGTGGAGCGCCTGATGCTGCCCCCGTCCGCCGAGGCTCAGGTCCCCCAGGGCCTGAGCGAGGCCAAGCTGGCCCGGTGGGTCGCGGACCACCCCGAGCGCCAGGAGGTCCGGATGACGGTCGCGGTCCTGCGGGACGGCAGCCGTGAGTCGGCGCTGCGCCTGCGCGAGAAGGACGCCTCGACGGAGGTCCTCACCGGCGCCGGTCTGGTCCCGGGCCTGGCGGAGGCCCTGTCGGCGACCTTCGAGGAGTAGGGCGCAGGACAGGCGCGGCCCGCCCCGCCGGGCGGCCGGGCGGCTACTTCGTCGTGCACTTCGGCAGGTCGGCGGTGTCGCCGCTGCGGATGTCCTTCAGGGCGTCGAGGGCGTCGTCGATGGTGCCGATCTTGACGAGGGTGAGCCCGCTCGGGGTGTCCTTGGCGGCGGCCGCGCAGTTGTCGGCGGGCGTGAGGAAGTACCGGGCGCCCTGGTCGCGGGCCCCGACGGTCTTCATCTCGATGCCGCCGATCGGGCCGACCGTGCCGTCGTCGTCGATCGTCCCGGTGCCGGCGACGAACTTCCCGCCGGTCAGGCTGCCCGGGGTGAGCTTGTCGTAGATGCCGAGCGCGAACATCAGGCCGGCGCTCGGCCCGCCGACGTCGGCGAGCTTGATGTCGATGGTGAAGGGGAAGGTGTGGTCGGTCCCGGCGGAGATCCCGACGATCGCCCGGTCCTCCCCCTCGTCGTCGGACTTGGCCGTGGTGATCGTGACGGACTCGAGTTCGGTCGCCGTCTTGTTCGCCTTCTCGGCGGCGGCCTGGGCCGCGGCCGGCACGATCCCGAAGACGACCTTCTCGCCCGGCTTGTGCTTCGTGACCAGCTTCGCGACGTCCTCGGGCGCCTTGATGTCCGTACCGTCGACGGTCTTGATGACGTCACCGGCGTGCAGCTCGCCCTCGGCGGGCGAGCCCTTGACCACCGTGGAGACGATCACCCAGGACTGCACCGGGATGTCCAGCTCCTCCAGGGCGGCGACCTTGGCGCTCTCCTGGGACTGGCTGAACTCCTCGGCGTTCTCCTGGGTGGACTCCTCCTCGGTCTTGCCGTCCGGGTACAGCGTGTCGTGCGGCACGACCTTGCTGTCGTGGGCGAGCCAGCCGTAGACCGCCTCGACGAGGTTCATCCGGTAGTCGGCGCCGGTGACCCGCACCGTGGTCATGTTGAGGTGGCCGGTCGTCGCATAGGTCTTCCGGCCGGAGATCTGCAGCACCGGCTCGCCGTCGTGCTCGCCCAGCGTGTTCACCGTCGGCCCCGGGGACATCTCCGAGTACGGCGCCTTGATGAGCACTCCCACGCACAGGAGCGCGATCAGCATCAGGGTGGAGGCGAGCATCGTCGCGGTGCGGCGTGGCATGCCTCGACAGTACGGGACGCCTCTGTCAGCGCACCGTCAGGGGCTCCGCCCGGGTCACGTGCGGGACGGGGGCTTCTCCATCGCCGCGCGGAACCTGGCGTACCCGTCCAGTTCGGGACCGTCGCCACGGACCTTGCGGGTCCGGTGGGCCCAGCTGCCCCACAGTCCGGCACCGACCGCAGTTATCAGCGGAATCAGCAACCAGGCGAGCACCGCCATGCCGACCTCCCAACCCCAATCGAGCGACCGCAACTGACTGATCAGCAGATTAACCATCCGTACGGACAACGCTCGTGCCAGGGGGGCGGTTACGCAACCGGAGGCCGTCGCAGGGCAGGGGGCCCGGTTCTCAGCAGGCGCCCACCCATTCCTCCGTCCCGTCGGAGAACGTCTGGTGCTTCCAGATGGGCACTTCGTGCTTGAGGTCGTCGATCAGCCTGCGGCACGCCTCGAAGGCCTCTCCCCGGTGCGGACACGACACGGCGACGACGACGGCGAGGTCGCCGACCGCCAGGTCCCCCACCCGGTGCACGGCGGCGAGCGCCCGCACCGGATACTCGGCGGCCACCTTCTCCGCGATCCGCCGCATCTCCGCCTCGGCACTGGGGTGGCAGGAGTACCCGAGCGCGTCGACGTCGGCCCCCCCGTCGTGGTTGCGCACGGTCCCCACGAACAGCGCCGTCCCACCCGCCGCGTCGTCCCCGACGGCCGTGAACACCTCGTCCACGGAGAGCGCCGTCTCACGGATCGCGATCAGCTTGACGGGGTCCTGCGCCGGCTGCTCGCCGGGATGATCATTGCTCGGTGCCATGCCCTCATCGTGCCGCACGCCGGGGACGAGGGGGAACAGGGCCGGGAAGGGCGAGACGCCGGGGCCGAGGCGCCGGACCGGGAAGACGGACACGCCGGGGCCGAAGCGCCGGACCGGGAAGACGGAGGCGCCGGGGCCGAAGCGCCGGGCCGGGAAGGCCGAGACACCGGCGCGAGGGAAGGCAGCGGCGCCGGGAGCCGTCGGCGGGTTCCCGGGACGCACCCGCGCCCGGGTTCCCGGGGCGCACCCGCGCCCCTCCCTCACCTCCGCCGGGCCTTGCGGGCCCGGCGCACCACGGCCGCGGCACCCAGCAGTGCCACGGTCGCCCCCGCGGCACCGGCGGCGGTGGCGTCCTTGCGCCCCAGCCGCCGCCCGGCCACGGTGTGCCGGCCGGACACCTCCTCCAGCAGCTCCGCGAGCACCTCCTCGTTGGTCCACCGCGGCCGCCACCCGGCGTCGTGCAGCCGGCTGCCGCTGACCACCCACGGGTACATCGTGTACGCCAGGTCCCCCGCCGGGGACGGCGTGAGCCCGATCCGGTGCAGGCGGGCGGCGGCGCCCAGCGCGACCGCCGACGGCAGTTCCATCCGCCGGATCCCGCTGAGCTCCTCGACCTCCTCCTGCTCCAGCCACCCGTCGCACCCGACGGCCAGTTCCCCGTCGACCTTCTCCAGGACGGCGTACTCCAGCGCGCCGCACAGGTCCTCGACGTGGCAGAACTGCCAGGCCGGCCGCGAGCCGGCGACGACGAGCAGCCGGGGCGACTCGAAGTACCGGGTCAGGGCGGTGTCCGTGCCGCCCACCAGCACCGCCGGCCGGACCACGGTGACGTTGAGCCCCGGATGCGCCCTCGGTGCGCGTCGCGCCAGCCGTTCGATCTCCAGCAGGTCGCCGACCCCGGTCGCCTCGGCCGTCGCCTTCAGCTCCGCGTCCTCCGACAGCGGCAGCTCGTTCTCGGGCAGCGCCCCGTAGACCATCGCAGAGGTGCACAGCACCACCCGGTGCACCCCGGCGGCCGCGGCGGCGGTCAGCACCGTCTGCGTTCCGCGCACGTTGTAGGCCGTCCGGGCGGCGCTGTCACTCCCCAGGTCGAGGTCGAGCGCGAGGTGGACCACCACGTCCGCGCCCCGCAGTTTGTCGGCGATCGCCGGGTCGCGGACGTCGAGGATGTGCCACTGCGCCGCGTCGCACTCCCCCCGTCGCTCGTCGATGGCGACGACCTGCTTGATCTCGTCCGAGGCGGCGAGGCGCTCGGCGAGCAGCGCGCCCACCCCGGTCGCGGCGCCGGTGACGGCCACGACGGGCCCTCGCCCGCCGACCGGGGTCGAGTGGTTTCGCGCTGCGCGAACCTGCGGATCTGGGGAACTCACCAGGTGTCTCCAGCGGTTGTTTTCCATACGAGCGCGATGACGCGTGCGTACCAGGTGGCATCCATCCTGCCGCAGGCCGAGAGTCGGCGAAGCACCGAGGCCCGATCGAGCCGGGGTGTCTACGCTGGGTGGTGTTGCAGGGCAGCCGCGCCGCCGGACGAGAGCCGGTGGCCTTACCAGCCGAGGAACCCCGTGAGTGACACCCCATTCGGATTCGGCCTTCCGCCGGAGGAGCCGGAGGACGGCGACGAGGGCAAGAAGAAGGACCCGCAGAGCGGCGGTGGTCAGGGACCGGCCAACCCGTTCGGTTTCGGGCTGCCCGGAGGCTTCGGCGGCCCGGGCGGTCCAGGAGCCGACAACCCGCTCGCTGCCGTGTTCGGCTCGCTGAACCCCACCGACCTGGGCGCCGCGTTCCAGCAACTGGGCCAGATGCTCTCCTACGAGGGCGGCCCGGTGAACTGGGACATGGCCAAGCAGATCGCCCGCCAGACGGTGTCGCAGGGCACCTCCGACGGCGTCAAGGACTCCAGCATCGGCCCGGCCGAGCGCACCGCCGTGCAGGAGGCCGTCCGCCTGGCCGACCTGTGGCTGGACGACGTGACGTCCCTGCCGTCCGGCGCCGGCTCGGCCGTCGCCTGGTCGCGCGCGGAGTGGGTCGAGGCGACGCTGCCCGCGTGGAAGGAGCTGGTCGACCCGGTCGCCGAGCGCGTCGGCACGGCGATGGGCGACGTGCTGCCGGAGGAGATGCAGGCCATGGCCGGCCCGCTGATCGGCATGATGCGCTCGATGGGCGGCGCCATGTTCGGCTCGCAGATCGGGCAGGCCGTCGGCGTGCTCGCGGGCGAGGTCGTCGGTTCGACCGACATCGGCCTGCCGCTGGGCCCGGCCGGGAAGGCCGCGCTGCTCCCGGTGAACATCGACGGGTTCGGCAAGGACCTGGGCGTGCCCAAGGACGAGGTGCGGCTGTACCTCGCCCTGCGCGAGGCCGCCCACCAGCGTCTCTTCGCGCACGTGCCGTGGCTGCGCTCGCACCTGTTCGGCGCGGTCGACGGCTACGCGCGCGGGATCAAGGTCGACACCGCGAAGCTGGAGGACGTGGTCGGCCAGTTCGACCCGCAGAACCCCGAGCAGTTGCAGGACGCGCTCCAGCAGGGCATGTTCCAGCCGGAGGACACCCCTGAGCAGAAGGCCGCGCTGGCCCGTCTGGAGACGGCGCTGGCGCTGGTCGAGGGCTGGGTGGACGCGGTGGTGCACGCGGCCGCGAAGCCCCGTCTGTCGTCCGCGGACGCGCTGCGCGAGACCCTGCGCCGCCGCCGCGCCTCGGGCGGCCCGGCGGAGCAGACGTTCGCCACCCTGATCGGTCTGGAGCTGCGCCCGCGCCGTCTGCGCGACGCCTCGCGCCTGTGGGCCTCGCTGACGGACGCGCGCGGCGTCGACGGCCGTGACGCCCTGTGGGCCCACCCGGACATGCTGCCGACGGCCGGCGACCTGGACGACCCCGACGGGTTCGTGCACCGCGAGCAGATGGACTTCTCCGAGTGGGACAAGATGCTCGGCGAGGCGGCGAGCGGCGGGACCGGCGAGAAGCCGGACCTGAAGAAGAAGGACGAGCAGGACGAGGGCGACGGCACCGAGTGAGCCTCCACGACGACGCGGTCCTCGTACTGAAGGGCTACGAGGACCAGCAGGAGCTGCGCCAGGCCTACCTGGAGCACCTCGACAGCCACCCGGACGGCATGTGGAAGGCCTGCGGGGACGGACACATCACGGCGAGCGCCCTGGTGATCGACCCGGAGCGGGGACGGGTCCTGCTGACCCTCCACAAGAAGATGCGCATGTGGCTGCAGATGGGCGGCCACTGCGAGCCGGCCGACGACACGCTCGCGGCCGCCGCCCTGCGGGAGGCGACCGAGGAGTCCGGCATCCCGGGGCTGACGCTGCTGCCGGGCGGCCCGGTGCGGCTGGACCGGCACCACACGCCCTGCGCCTGGCACCTGGACGTCCAGTACGCCGCGCTCGCTCCGGCCGGGGCCGTGGAGGCCATCAGTGACGAGTCCCTCGACCTGCGCTGGTTCGCGTACGCGGAGGTCGCCGACGTGGCGGACGACTCCGTCGTACGACTGCTGCGAGCCACCCGCGCGCGTCTTCGGTCCGACGCGTGAGTAAGGGGCGACCTCTTGGACGGTCGCCCCTTACGCGTCTGCTCCGCGGGCGGTCAGCTCCAGACGTTGCCCTGGTTCTGCCCGCGCGCCCCCTGCTGCCCCATGCCGTACTGGGCGGCGAGGCCCGAGCCGACCTGGGCGTTCTGCGGCGGGAGCAGTTCACTGGGCTGGACGAGGGCGAAGCCGGTGCCCATGAAGCTGAGCTCCCACCCCTCACCGGTGTTGCCGCGGCGCCGCCACACCCCGGAGGAGTGCGTCTGGGCCTGCATCTGCACCCGCAGCCCGGTGGACCAGGCGACGATCGCATCGGCGTCGCAGTTGACGTACTTGTCCGGTGTGACCTGCATCATCAGCGGGGCGCCCGAGGTCATCAGGGCGACCCGGCCCCGGCCGGTGATGTTGAGCTGGTACTTCCCCGAACCGGAGATGCCGTAGAGGCTGTCGACGGCGATGACCTCGTGGTACAGCGAGGAGTCCATCGCCAGCACGTAGCTGCTGTCGACGGTCAGGCCGTCCTGGTCCACGTCCACCAGGTGGACGTGCTGGGCCAGGTTGGCGAGGAAGACGGTCCCCTGGCCGTGGCACCGCATCAGGTCCAGGCCCTCACCGGTGCGCGCACGCGCGCGTGACTGGCTGTTGCTCTGGAACTCGGCGTCGAACTCGACGAGGCCCTGGTAGGCGACCATGGTGCCCTTGCGGGCGAGGATGTCGTCGTGGCCCTCCAGGACGACGCGGAGCATCTGCTTGTTCTGCAGGCTCCAGCGCTCCTGGGTCTGCTGGTCGTTGTAGGCGAAAAGCGGGCTCTGCATGGTGACTCTGGCTCCCCCTCAGCCCCGGACCCGAAGGCGGTCGGTGCTGTCCTCGCTGGGCTGGACGACGACGATGCCCTCGCCGGAGAAGGCCATCTGAAAGGCCTCGCCGCTGCCCCGGCCGAGGAGCGACTGCGCCTTGAAACTGCGCTTGCCCTTCACCTTGAGGTTCGGGGACCAGGCGACGAGCGCGTCGGGATCGACGTACGTCTCGTTCTCGCCACCGCCGCAGTCGACGACGATCGGCTTGCCCCGGGAGGTCAGCGCGACCCAGCCCTGCCCGGAGATCTTGGTGTTCCACAGGCCCTGTCCGGCGAACTTGGCCAGTCCCTTGACCCGTTCCACGCCCCAGGTGAGGTGCGCGTCGAAGGCGAGCAGGTTGGTGGCGTTGACGGAGATGCCGTCGCCGTTGAGGTTGATCACGACGACGTCGGCGCCGTAGTCGGCGAGGTAGAGCAGGCCGTCGCCGGAGCACTTCATCAGCGGCGCGCCCTCTCCGGTCATCCAGTCGCGCGCGATCTGGCGCACGGCCGGCGGGTTGGGCTCGTACTGGATGAAGCCCTCGTAGGCGACCATCGAGCCCACGCGCGCGAAGAGGTCGTTGCCGGTCTGGAGGGCGACCTTCAGCATGTGGTTGCCGTGGTTCTCCATCCGGGCGGTGACGGGTGCCGGGGCGTAGCCCGCGAGCGGCTGATTCATGACGGGCTCCCTCAGACCTCGTACGGCTGGACGACGATGAAGTTGCCGGGCGCGCCCCGGAACTGGAGGTTGACGCTCTCCCCGGTGTCGCCCGGGTAGGCGTTGCGGCGCATCCGCACCTGGCTGGAGACGACGACCTGGGAGGCCGCCGACCAGGCGACGACGGCGTTGCAGTCGGCGAAGGTGGTGGGGGTGACCGGCAGGACGACGGGCGCGCCGTGCGTCTTCACGACGATCGTGCCGGTACCGGTGAACTGCATGGTGAAGAGCGCTCCGCCGGGGATGCCGTGCCCCTCGATGCGGCGGACCTCGTACTGGAGGCTCTCGTCGAAGGCGAGGACGTTCTCGGCGGAGACGCAGATGCCGTCGCCCTGGAGTTCGATGGGGTGCAGCATGGTGGAGTTCTCGGCGAGGAACACCTGGCCCTGGCCGGTACAGCGCATCAGCTGCATCTCCTGGCCGGTCGCGTTGCCCACGATCCGGCCGGCGAACCCGGCGCCCTTGTAGCTGAAGTCGACCTTGCCCTGGTACAGCACCATGCTGCCCTGGCGGGCGAGTACGGGCTGGCCACCGATGCCGAGGTCGACGCGGACCAGCTTCCGGTTCTGCTGCGTCCAGCGCTGCCCGGTGGGCGTCTCCTTGAACTGCTCGAGCGCGGCGGTCACCCCGGCGCCGCCCTGGGGCGCGCCCTGCGGCGGCACACCGTAGGGCTGCTGGCCCGGCGGCTGTCCGAACGGGGGCTGCTGTCCGTAGCCCGGCGGCGGGGCCTGCTGGCCGTAGCCCTGCGGGGCCTGGGGGGCCTGGGGCTGGGCGTAGCCGGGCGGTGGCGGGGCGGTCGGTGCGGCGGCCTGGCCGTAGGGCTGTTGCTGGGGCGGCTGGCCGTAGGGCGTGGGGGCCGGGCCCGGCGGCGGGACCTGGCCACCGCCGGGCGGGGCCATGGGCGCGACGATGGTCGGTGCGGTGTGCACGGGCTGGGCCGGCGGCGGGGGCGCGGCCGCAGGCGTCGCGGCCGGCGGGGCGAAGCCCTGCGCCGCGGGCTGCGGCTGCTGCGGCACGGGAGCCGGGGCGGGCGCGGGCGTCGGGGCGGAGGGGGCGCCGAAGGCGGGCGGGGCGGCGGCCTGGGCCGGCGGGGCGAAGCCCGGGGCGGCACCGGCCTGCGGCTGCTGCGGAGCGGCGGGCG
Source organism: Streptomyces sp. NPDC088812 (assembly GCF_044750285.1). NCBI lineage: Bacteria > Bacillati > Actinomycetota > Actinomycetes > Kitasatosporales > Streptomycetaceae > Streptomyces > Streptomyces sp. NPDC088812. The sequence goes on from NZ_JBIVJP010000011.1 coordinate 191,963, forward strand.
CCTCCTCCTCCAGCACCTCTCCGCCGAAGTTCCTCAGCAGCGCCTCCAGACCGCCGTCGAAGCCCTGCCCGACGGCCGCGAAGCGCCACACGTCCTTCAGGTAGAAGTCGCCCAGCATCACGGCCCGTTCGGTGGAGAACTCCGCACCGTCGAACGCGTAGCGGGCCACCTCCTCGCCGCCCGCGACGATCCGGATGTATCCGGGGTCGATCTGCGACATCTGCCCGGCGCCGTCGATGGTCGCCGTGAAGGACAGCTTCTGGATCTGCGGCGGGATCCGGTCCAGGGTGACGCGGAAGGACTCCGCGTCACCGGCCTGGGCGCCCAGGAGCTGGATGGACTCCTCGGGGGACTTCGGCTGGTTGAAGAAGACGAAGTACCGGTCGTCCGAGAGCCGTTCGTCGGCGTCGAGGCCGAAGCAGCTGATGTCGAAGGACAGGCCGGGGGCGGAGATCTGCACGCCTACGTACAGATCGGTGCCCGCCGTGAGGTCACTGATCCTGGCCTTGTGGCCGCGTTGGAATTCCCTGGGCATGCGTAACGACCGTCCCCCATCCCGATTGCGAGTGCGTCGCGCCAGGCTAACGGCAAACTCGGACATCGGACGATGCCGGTACAGACCCGGTACACAACCCGCGCGCGCGGGTGCCGGACGGTCCTCGCGGCCGTCCTCAGTCGTCGCGGGTGCCGGGCGGATGCGGCAGACGCGCGGCGGCGGCCACGCCCTCGAGGTAGCCGCGGGCCCGCTCGGTGCGCGGGTAGGCCTCCAGCAGCCGCCAGAAGTCGGGGCCGTGGCCGGGCACGAGCAGATGCGCGAGCTCGTGGAGGAGCACGTAGTCGATGACGTACTCGGGCATGCCCTTCAGCCGGTGCGACAGGCGGATGCTTCCCTCCGCGGGGGTGCACGAGCCCCAGCGCGTGTTCTGGTTGGTGACCCAGCGGACCGACGCGGGGCGGGCCCGGCCGCCGAAGTACTGGGCCGACAGCCGTCCGGCGCGCTCGGCCAGCTCCGCGTCGCCGGGGACGCGCCGGCTCTCCTGGGCGGCGAGTTTGTCGAGCATGACGCTCACCCAGCGCTGTTCCTCGGCCTCGGACATCCGGGCAGGGATGAGCACGATGGTGCGATCGCCCTCGCGGTACGCGGAGACCGTGCGGCGTCGGCGGGCGCTCCGGCGGACCTCGATCGCGCTCGCCCCGTGGCCGCTCGGCGGCTGGCTCGTCGTGCTGCGCTGTGGCGTTCCGGCGCGGTGCGGTGGGTCGGCGGGCACGCCAAGACGTTACCCGCTGCACACGGCGGAAGTCCCGCCCCTGGGACGGTTCGGTTCCGTCGCTCCGTCCCGGACCCGCAGCCGCCCGTCCCGGTGTCCACCACAAACGGCTGATTTGTACGACGAATCCGTCTGCCTGTGGACAACTTTCGGCGCCTGCCGGCGAGGCCCGGCATGCTGGCAGTCGCCGGCGGAGCGAGGTCGCCCCACGCCCCCGCTTGGCCGGCGCACCGGGAAGTTCCAGGCGGACGGGGGTCTTCGATGCATCCGATGGTGAAGCCCGCGCTGCGGCGCGGCTGGCGTGACCTGAACACCGTGCAGTTCGGCATGGCACCGGCGCACGCGATGACGCTCGGCCCGCTGGATGCGGCGACGGCCGGTTTCCTGGACCAGTTGGACGGCACCCGAGGGCTCGCGCTCCTGCGCGAGGAGGGACGTCGCAGGAACCTGCCCGACGGCCGGGTCGACCGGCTGGTGGAGCGGCTGGCGGAGGCGGGTCTGCTGGACGACGCGCGCGGCGGCGGGCCGGACGCCGACGCGCTGAGGGAGAGCCGGGACGTCCTGGACCGGCTGCGCCCCGACCTCGCCTCGCTGTCGCTGACGTCGTCGGACCCGGGGGAGGCGTTCGGGCGGCTCGCCGCCCGGCGCCGGCTGCGGGTGCAGGTCCGGGGCGCGGGGCGGGTGGGTGCGGTGCTGGCCTCCCTGCTGGCGGGATCCGGTGTCGGTGAGGTGGACGTACGTGACGAGGGCCGGGTGGAGCCGGGGGACGTCGCCCCGGGCGGCCTGCCGGCCGAGGCGGTCGGTGAACGCCGGGGCGAGGCCGCCCGCCGGGCGGTGCGCCGGGCCGCTCCGGGCCGCCCGCCCCGGGCCGGCGGGCGGTCACCGGCCGGGACGCAGACCCCGGGCTTCTCCCTGGTGATCCTGGCCCCCCGGGACGACGTGTCCGTGCACGCGCCCCCGCCGGCGGCCACCGAGCCCCTGGTCGCCTCGGGGACACCCCATCTCCACGCGGGCGTGGTGGAGGCGACCGGCGTGGTAGGCCCGCTCGTCCTGCCCGGTGAGACGGGATGCGCCGGCTGTCTGCACCGGGCGCGCACCGACCGCGACCCGACCTGGCCGCGGCTGGTCGCGCAGTGGCACTCCGGGAGGCGCCGCCCGGCCCGGGCCTGCGACCTGACGCTGGCCACGACGGTCGCCGGACTGGCGGCCGCCCACGCGCTGACCTTCCTCGACGGCCGGCTCCCGTCGAGCGCCGGGGCTCGCTGGGAGGTCTCGCCACCCACTCTCCAGTGGCACGCGCGGCCGGTGCCGGGCCACTCCGCGTGCCCCTGCGGGGCCGCCGGGAAGGGCAGCGTGGAACACCCCTCCGAGAAGAGGGGATCGCGCGCGACAATGGCGGGGCAACGGCATTCGAAGGACTCGGGCCGTACGACGGACGCGGCGTGGCCGGCTGGGACTTGGAGGGCGCATGTCTGATCTTCCCCGGAAGGCGGTCACCCGGACCGCCAAGCTCGCCGCGCTCCCGCTCGGCTTCGCCGGCCGGGCCACCTGGGGGCTGGGCAAACGGATCGTGGGCGAGTCCGCGGAGATCGTCGGCCGCGAGTTGCAACAGCGCACGGCGGAACAGCTGTTCAAGGTGCTGGGCGAGTTGAAGGGCGGTGCGATGAAGTTCGGGCAGGCCCTGTCCGTCTTCGAGTCCGCCCTGCCCGAGGAGATCGCCGGCCCCTACCGGGCGGCCCTGACCAAACTCCAGGAAGCGGCCCCGCCGATGCCGACCCGCACGGTGCGCTCGGTGCTCGCCGAACGCCTCGGCGAGGACTGGCCCGAGCTGTTCCTCGAATTCGACGACAAACCGGCCGCGGCCGCCTCGATCGGCCAGGTGCACCGGGGGGTGTGGCACGACGGACGCGAGGTCGCGGTCAAGGTCCAGTACCCCGGGGCGGGCGAGGCGCTCCTCTCCGACCTCACCCAACTCAGCAGGTTCGCACGGCTGTTGGGCCCACTGGTCCCCGGCATGGATGTCAAGCCGCTGATCACCGAGCTGCGGGACCGCGTCTCCGAGGAACTGGACTACGGCCTGGAGGCGCGGGCCCAGCAGGAGCACGCGGAGGAGTTCGCCGACGACCCCGACGTCGTGGTGCCCGCGGTGGTCCACCAGTGCGACCAGGTCCTGGTCACCGAGTGGATCGACGGGGTACCCCTGTCCGAGGTGATCTCCGGCGGCACGCGGGAGCAGCGGGACCGGGCCGGTCAGCTGCTGGCGCGTTTCCTCTTCTCCGGCCCGGCGCGTACCGGTCTGCTGCACGCCGATCCTCACCCCGGCAACTTCCGGCTGCTGCCCGGCGGCCCGGGGGGCGAGGAGGACTGGCGTCTGGGCGTTCTGGACTTCGGTACGGTCGACCGGCTCTCGGGTGGCCTGCCGCAGCCGATCGGTGAGTCCCTGCGGATGACGCTCGACGGCGAGGCGGACGCGGTGTACGCCCTTCTGTGCGCGGAGGGCTTCGTCAAGGAGTCCATCGAGCTGGACCCGGACGCGGTCCTCGACTACCTGCTGCCGATCATCGAGCCGGCGCGGGTCGAAAAGTTCACGTTCACCCGTGACTGGATGCGCAGTCAGGCGGCCAGGATCGCTGATCCCCGCTCCCCCGCCCACCAGTTGGGCAGGCAGCTGAACCTGCCCCCGGCGTATCTCCTGATCCACCGGGTGACCCTGAGCACCATCGGGGTGCTGTGCCAGCTCGGTGCGACGGTGCGGCTGCGCGAGGAGCTGGAGGAGTGGCTTCCGGGGTTCGTCCCTGAGGAGGGCGTGGCGGCGGAGGAGTTGGCGGCGGAGGCGTGAACCGTCCGAGGGCGCGGGGCGTCCTCGGACGGCAACGCCACGGCCGGTGGGATCGCCGGGGGCAACGCACGGCGGGGGCCGGTCCGTTCGGACGGACCGGCCCCCGCGAGGAGAGCTTCACCTCCCTGCCGGGAGGTCACCGCTTCAGGTGGAAAGGGGGTTACTGCATCACGGCCATGGCGAGCGCCCGGCGGGCACGCAGCGAGGCGCGCTCGGCCCGGCGCTGCATCCGGCGGGCGGTCGCCAGGCGCAGGGCCCGGCGTTCCTGCTCGGCCTCGCGCAGCCGCTCGTGCATATGCGCACGCGCCAGGGCTTCTGGGATGAGTTGCATCTCTCGGGTCCTGTTCTGACGCGAGTCGATCGCGCCGGTGGTGGTGACGTCTTCGGTCGCGGAGCCTGCGGGCTCGTTGGGGGACGGCTTCATCGGGGCCTGCTTCTTGGGGTCGTGCGTGAGGGGGCGATCGATCGTTCCTGCGGTGTTCATGCCGTGACCGGGTTCTTGCGCGGGCGGCCGCGCGGCCGCTTCCGGGCGACGACGACGCCCTGGACGAACAGCTCGCCGCCCCAGACGCCCCAGGGCTCGCGGCGCTCCTTGGCGCCGGCGAGACAGGCCTCGATCAGCGGGCAGGTGCGGCACAGGGACTTGGCGTACTCGACGTCGGCCGGGGACTCGGCGAAGAAGACCTCCGGGTCGTAGGAGCGGCAGGGGACGGGTACGCCGAGGTTCTCGATGGCGTCGTCGAGCGCGGTGAGCGCGGTGAGCGGGGTCAAGGTGGAGTCCTCCGTGGGGCCGGGCGGGGGGATCGTCTCGGAAGGCGGTACGGACGGGGCGTGCGCTTCGAGTTGCACGGTTCGTCTTCCTCGTCTGGTCGGTCCGGCCCTGTTGGGCCGGGTGGCGGCTGAGTACCGGGTTCTTTTCTTGCCCCGAGGCCCCTTCGCTCCGTCGTCCCGTTGGAGGACAAACAGAAGGGCCGCGGATCCCGGATGGGGTTCCGCGGCCCTGAAGGCGCCGGCCTGAAAATCAGGCTGGATCACTCCAGGGTTGTGGCCCACGGAAGGCCCACATCAGGTGGTGCTGCGTCGTCTGCTTCCGGTATCCGGCACCGGTCGCCGTAAAGGCATAGGCCTTCGCCTGTGCCGCTACTGCCGCTTCCAGTGCCTTGGTCGGTCGCTCGCTGCGCTCGCGGACGGGAAGGCCCGCGGGGGCAACGGAGGAGGACGCCGACCGGTCGGCACGAATGCCGGACAGACCGGTGCCCAGGTCGGAGCCGCCGAGCATGCACAGGGAGACGATCGAGGGATCGGTCAGTTTGGCGGTGCTGATGGAACCGGCGTTGTTGATGATCACTGGAATCGCCTCCTCTCGGCGTCTCGGGGGACCGGGGTAGAGCCCAGTCCGGCGGATATGTAAGTACAGCACGGGATCAGGGCCTTCGAGAAGGCCTCCGGTCTCGTGGCTAAGAACCTATGGGGATTGCTGGGGCATGCGCAAACTATTTTTCCGACGAGTTCGGATCAATCGTCGCCGGCGTCCTCTTCCAGGTCCTGGCCTGCGCAGATGGCCAGGACATCGGCTCCGTAGCGGTTGAACTTGCGCATGCCGACGCCCGGGATCCGCGCGAGTTCGCCCGCCTCCTCGGGAACCGTCTCCGCGATCGCCATCAGTGTCTTGTCGGTGAAGACGCAGAAGGCCGGCTGACCGTTGCGCCGTGCCTGGAGGGCGCGCCAGGACCGCAGCCGTTCGTACAGTCCCTCGTCCATGTCGGACGGGCAGTCCTCGCAGCGCATCAGTTTCATCTCGCCGGCGTCGGTCAGGGTGCGTCCGCAGACCCGGCAGCGGGCCGGCACGCGGTGGGTCCGGCGCGGTACGGCGGGGGCGCTCGTCCTGGCGCTGCGGTGGCCGTGCTCGACGCCGCCGCCGGCGGCGGGGCCGGTCCGGCCTGCGGCGGCGGGGCCCGAGCCGGGGCGCAGCCCGTCGAGGAAGCGGCTGGGACGGCGGCTGGGACGGCCGCCGGGCGCACGGGAGAGGGCCCAGGAGATGTGGAGGCGTTCGCGGGCCCGGGTGACCCCGACGTAGAGGAGGCGGCGTTCCTCCTCGATCTGCTCATCGGTCCTGGCGTAGGTGATCGGCATCATGCCCTCCGCGACGCCGACCAGGAACACGACGTCCCACTCCAGGCCCTTGGCCGAGTGCAGCGAGGCGAGGGTGACGCCCTGGACGGTCGGGGCGTGCTGCGCGTTCGCCCGCTCGTCCAGCTCGGTGACCAGGTCGGCGAGGGTGACGCCGGGGCGGGCGGCGGCGAAGTCCTGGGCGAGGTCGGCCAGCGCCGCCAGCGACTCCCAGCGCTCCCTGACGGCGCCGGAGCCGGCCGGCGGCTGCGAGGTCCAGCCCTCGCCGGAGAGGACGGCCCGGACCTGGGAGGGCAGGTCGACGGTGTCCTCCAGGAGGGTGTCGTTGCGGCCGAAGCGGGCGGATGCGCGCAGCGCGGTGATCGCCCTGCGCACCTCGGGCCGGTCGAAGAAGCGCTCGGCCCCCCGCAACTGGTACGGGATGCCGGCGTCGGCCAGGGCCTGCTCGTAGCTCTCGGACTGGGCGTTGGTGCGGAACAGGACGGCGATCTCGGCGGCCGGGACGCCGGCGTCGAGCAGTTCCCGGATGCGGCGGGCCGCGCCCTCGGCCTCGGCGGGTTCGTCGGGGTACTCGGCGTATGCGGGCTCGGGACCGGGGGCGCGCTGGGAGACCAGTTCCAGGCGGTGGTCGGCGGCACGGCCGCGGGCCTGGGCGAGCAGGCCGTTGGCGAGGTGGACGACCTGGGGGGTGGAGCGGTAGTCGCGGACCAGCTTGACGACGGTGGCGCCGGGGTGGCGGGTGCGGAAGTCGAGGAGGTGGTCGGGGGTGGCTCCGGTGAAGGAGTAGATCGTCTGACTCGCGTCGCCGACCACGCACAGGCTGTCCCGCTCGCCGAGCCACAGTTCCAGCAGCCGCTGCTGGAGGGGGCTGACGTCCTGGTACTCGTCGACGACGAAGTGCTGGTACTGGGCGCGGACCTGCTCGGCGATGTCGCGGCGGTCCTGGAGGACGGCGACGGTCAGCAGCAGGACGTCCTCGAAGTCGATGACGGCACGCTCGCGCTTGAGGTCCTCGTAGGCGGCGTAGAGCTGGGTGATCTCGGCGGGGTCGCGGGGGGCCTCGCGGCCCGCCGCGGCCGCGGCCGCGGGGTAGTCCGCGGGGACGGTCTGGGTGACCTTGGACCACTCGATCTCCGCGGCGGCGTCCCGCAGCTCACCGCGGTCGAGCCGCAGGCGGCAGACGACCGCCGCGTCGGCGACGAGCTGGATCTTGCGGTCCACGATCCGGGGCAGCGAGCCACCGATCGCTTTCGGCCAGAAGTACTGCAGCTGCCGCAGCGCCGCCGAGTGGAAGGTGCGGGCCTGGACGCCCTGGGCGCCGAGCTGGCGCAGTCGGCCGCGCATCTCGCCGGCGGCGCGGTTGGTGAAGGTGACCGCGAGCACGCTGGAGGGGTGCAGGATGCCCGCGCGCACCCCGTAGGCGATGCGGTGGGTGATGGCCCGGGTCTTGCCGGTGCCGGCCCCGGCCAGTACGCACACCGGGCCGTGCAGGGCGGTGGCCACCTCGCGCTGCTCGGGGTCGAGCCCTTCGAGCACCGCGTCGGCCGAGTCCGGTACCTGCGGGAAGAGGGTGGAGTGCGTTGCTGCTGTCACACAGCCATGCTGCCAGGTCGCCCGTGACGGACGAGCCGGTTGTCCACAGGCGGGCACCTTTCGTCGTACTAATGCGGCAGGCGTCACGTGGGGCCGGTGCGGCAGGCGTCGTGGAGGGCCGGTGCGGCGGGTGTCACGTCGGGCGTGCGCCCCGGGCGGGAATGGCGGCCCGGCCGTGTGCGTTCCTTCCTCGGACGACCTTCCCGAGCTGCCAGAGGAGCGCGAGCGAGATGCAGGGCACTGTGACGATGTACAGCACCACGTGGTGCGGCTACTGCCGTCGGCTGAAGAGCCAGCTGGACCGTGAGGGCATCGCGTACACCGAGATCAACATCGAGCAGGACCCCGAGTCGGCCGCGTTCGTCGAGAAGGCGAACGGCGGAAATCAGACGGTCCCGACGGTGCTCTTCGCCGACGGCTCGACGCTGACGAACCCGTCGCTGGCGCAGGTGAAGCAGAAGGTCGGCGTGTGAGCGGCGACCGGTAGGCCGTCGGCGGCACAGCCGTGGAGGGGGCCGTCCCGGTGGGGCGGCCCCCTTCGTCGTGGTCAGACGAAGCTGCGGGTGGGCAGGGGCTTGCCGTACCACAGCTCGATCAGGCGGGCCGCGATCGAGATGCCGTAGGGCGGAAGGACCTCGCCTGATTCGAAGGCGGCGCTCAGTTCGTCCCGGGAGAACCAGCGGGCCTCGTGGATCTCGTCGCCGTCGACGTCGATGTCCACGGAGGTGGCGCGGGCCATGAAGCCCAGCATCAGGCTGGACGGGAAGGGCCAGGGCTGGCTGGCGACGTACTCGACCTGGCCGATGGTGATGCCGGCCTCCTCGAAGACCTCGCGGCGCACCGACTGCTCGATGGACTCACCGGGCTCGACGAAGCCGGCGAGCGTCGAGAAGCGGCCTTCCGGCCAGTGGACCTGGCGGCCCAGCAGGATCCGGTCGTCCTCGTCGGTGACGGCCATGATCACGGCCGGGTCGGTGCGCGGGTAGTGCTCGGCGCCGCAGGCGGGGCAGCGGCGGATGTGGCCGGCCGCCGCGATGACGGTGCGCTCGCCGCAGCGGGAGCAGAAGCGGTGGGTGCGCTGCCAGTTCTCCAGTCCGACGGCGTGCACCATCAGTCCGGCGTCGCGCGGCGACAGCAGCAGGCCCGCCTCGCGCAGGCCAGCCGGTCGGGCGGACTGGTCGATGCGGCCGGGCAGGCCGTCCTTCTGCAGGGCGAAGTAGCTGACGCCGTCCTCGTCGATGCCGAGGAAATAGCGGTGCGCCTCGGTCAGGGGGGCCTCGAAGGAGGGCGTCATGACGAGCTCGGTGCGGCCGTCGGCCGTCTCGTCGATGAGGACCTGGCCGCCGGAGACCACGAAGCAGCGGGTCGTGGGGTGGCTCCACGCCGCGGCGAGCCAGGCCTCGTCGAGCCGGTGGTGGGCGGCCCGGTCGACGCCGCTCGGGGCGGTGAGCGAGATGGGTCGGTCGGCGTTCTGGTCGGTCCAGGTGGTCACGGGTGCTTCCAACTCCCCCGGTGGAACGGTTGTTTTCGGCGGGCGGTTCAGCGGGACGGGCGGCGGAGGGCGACCGGGTCGGGTGCGGTGCCGTGGGGCGGGGCGGTCACTCCAGTGTGCCCCGCGCGGTGGGTCGCTCCGCAGGGAGCGGGGACGTCAGGGCGCATGGCGCCAGGTCTGCGCGAGGTCGCCCCAGAGGTGGGCGGCGGTCTCGGCGCCTTTGAGGAGAAGGTCCAGCTCGACCTTTTCGTTCGGGGCGTGCCAGCCGTCCGAGGGGACGGAGATGCCCAGGAAGAGCACGGGGGCGCCGAGCACCTCCTGGAGGTCGGCGGCCGGGCCCGAGCCTCCCTCGCGGGTGAAGCGGACGGGGCGTTCGAAGGCCCGGCCCATGGCGCGGGCCACGGACTGCAGGGCCGGGTGGTCCAGCGGTGTCAGGCAGGGGCGGGTGGCCGGCAGGAAGGTGATCTCGTGCCGGATCCCGGCGGGCACCTGCTCGTCGGCCCAGGCCCGGACGGCCTTCTCGATCCGGTCGGGGTCCTGCCCGGCGACCAGCCGGAAGGACAGCTTCACGAAGGCCGACGACGGGATGATCGTCTTGCTGCCGGGGCCCTGGTAGCCGCCGCCGATGCCGTTGACCTCGGCGGTGGGACGGGCCCAGACGCGCTCCAGGGTGGTGTACCCGGCCTCGCCGTGGGCGGCGTGCGACCTGGCGGTGCGCAGCCACTGCCGCTCGTCGAAGGGCAGCTCGGCGAAGAGCTCGCGCTCGCGGTCGGTGAGGTCGAGGACGCCGTCGTAGAAGCCGGGGACGGCCACGCGCGCGTGCTCGTCGTGGAGGGCGGCGACGAGGCGGGCGGCCGCGGTGGCCGGATTGGGCACGGCGCCGCCGAAGGAGCCGGAGTGGATGTCCTGGTCGGGGCCCGACAGCCGGATCTCGCACTCGGCGAGGCCGCGCATGCCGGTGCACACCGTGGGGGTGTCCTCGGACCACATGCCGGTGTCGGAGACGATCACGGCGTCGGCGGCCAGCCGCTCGGCGTGCTCCTCGACGAGGGCACGGAAGTGCGGGGAGCCGGACTCCTCCTCGCCCTCGATCAGCACCTTGAGGGTGACTGCGGGGGTGGTGCGGCCGGTGGCGGCGAGGTGGGCGCGGACGCCGAGGGTGTGGAAGAACACCTGGCCCTTGTCGTCGGCCGCCCCGCGCGCGTAGAGGCGGTTGTCGCGGACGACGGGCTCGAAGGGGTCGCCGTCCCAGCCGTCCTCGTGGGCGGCGGGCTGCACGTCGTGGTGGCCGTAGACCAGGACGGTGGGTGCCCCGGGGTCCTCGGACGGCCACTCGGCGTAGACGGCGGGCGCGCCGGGGGTCTGCCAGACCTCGGCGGTCGGGAAGCCGGTCTCCTTGAGCCTGCCGGCGAGCCAGTCGGCACTGCGGCGTACATCGGGCGCGTGGTCGGGCTGGGCCGACACCGACGGGATGCGCAGCCACTCGGCGAGGTCGTCGAGGAAGGCGGCACGGTGGCGCTCGATGTACGTGCGGACGGCGCTGACCACACTGTCAACGGGATGGCTCATGGTCACGAGCCTATCGGCCCGGGCCGGCATCCTCGCCGGGCCCTTCCGCAGGGTTTTGTTGCACGCCGGGAGCCCCGGGCGCGTCCGCGGACGCCTCGTCCCCCGTCAACAGGCGCTCCAGAGCGGCCCGATCGGGCAGGTGCTCGGGCCGTTCGGTCTCGCCGGTGCGCACGTGGAGGAACACCGCTGTGACGGATTCCACGGGCACTCCCGCCTGCTCGGCCCACGCGAGACGGTACAGCGCGAGCTGGAGCGGGTCGGCGGCATGAATTCGGCCGGTCTTCCAGTCGACGATCTCGTACGTCGCCGTCGCGCCGTCGCCGTCCTTGTAGACGGCGTCGATCCGTCCCCGTACGACACGTCCGGCAAGGGCGAGCTGGAAGGGCGCCTCGACGCGGTGGGGGGTGCGGCGGGCGTACTCGGTGCGTTCGAAGGCCTCCTTGAGGGCCTCCAGGTCACGTTCGTCGGCGATCTCCGCGTCCTGGCCGGGCAGCTCCTCCGGCTCCAGCAGGGGGAGCGTCAACTCCTCGAAGCGGGCCTCCACCCACGCGTGGAAGCGGGTGCCCCGGCGGGCGGCGGGTTGCGGGGGGCGCGGCATGGGGCGCGCGAGCTCCTGCGCGAACCCGTCGGGGTCGGCGGCGAGACGCAGCAGCTGCGACGCGGTCAGCGTCGTGGGCAGGGGTACCTCGGTGACGCTCTGCCGGGTGCGCAGGAGTTCCCCGGTGAGCGCGTCGAGGTCCCGGTCCCAGGAGGCGACGGCACGCGCCTCCTCAGGGGTGAGAGGGGTGCCCGGGGTGCGCCGGGGCTCGGGCGGGTGGGAGCGCCCGACGGGCGGTTCCGGTGCCGTGGCCTGGTGCGGGACGGTCGGACGGGCGGGGGCCCAGGCGTGCTCCTCCCCGGGGAAGGGCTCCTCCCGGGAGGCGGGGACCGCGGGCCGGCCGTCGTCGAAGGTGCCGGGCTCGTCGTGGGGCGGCTCGTCGTACGGCGGCCTGTCATGCGGCGGGGTGTCGTGCGGCGGCCTGTCGTCGAGCGGATCGTGGGGCGGCTCGTGGGGGGCGTCGTCGTACGGCGGTTCGTCGGCGGCCGGGTCCTCGGGGAACGGGTCGTCCGGGAACGGGTCGTCGTACGGGGTTTCCAGGGACGGCGGCCCGTCGTGGACGGGCTCGTCCTCGTCGGTGGGTGTGGGCCAGTCCGGGTCGTCGTAGGTACCGGGGTAGTGGTCGTGGGTGGCGGCGGGGTCGTGGTCGTGGGTGGCGGCGGGGTCGCCGTCCTCGGCGGCGGCGCGGGCGTCCAGGTGTGCGAGGACGGTCTCGGCGGCGGCGCGGCGGCGGGCCAGGGCCGCGTCGTCCAGGGGCAGCGGCCAGACCTGGTCGGCGGTGGCCCGGTGCAGGGCCGGGTTCTCCGCGCCCTCCTCCGGTTCGTCCGCCCAGACCTCGATCTCGCCGTGGCCGGCCGCGCAGTGGTCGTGGAGCGCCTGGAGGAAGGCGGAGGGGCCGCGGGGCTTCTTCTGGGTGGGGCCCCACCAGTGGCCGGAGCCGAGGAGCAGGGAGCGGGGGCGGGTGAAGGTGACGTAGCCGAGGCGGAGCTCCTCGGTGTGCTGGTGGTCCTTCATGGACTCGTGGAAGGCCTTCATGCCCCGTGAGTCCCAGGTCTCGATCTCGGGGAGCGTGTCGGCGTCGCCGCGCAGCCCGTGCGGCAGCACCCGGGCCTGGGCCGTCCACTTCTCGCGGCCCTGGGCGCTGGGGAAGGTCCCGGTGACCAGGCCCGGTACGGCGACGACGTCCCACTCCAGGCCCTTGGACTTGTGCGCGGTGAGCACCTTGACGGTGTTCTCGCCGCCGGGCAGGGCGTTGTCAAGGCCCTTCTCGTACTGGGCGGCGGTGCGCAGGAAGCCGAGGAAGGCCAGCAGGCTCGCCTCGCTCTCGCCGGCGGCGAAGGAGGCGGCGATGTCGAGGAAGTTCGACAGGGTCTCGCGGCGGCGGGCGGCCAGGGCGTGCGGGGACGCCGACAGCTCGACCTCGAGGCCGGTGACGGCCAGTACGCGGTGCAGGACGTCCATCAGCGGGTCGGCGAGGGAGCGGCGCAGGTCGCGCAGTTCGGCGGCGAGCCGGGCGAAGCGCACGCGGGCGTCCGGGGAGAAGGGCAGCCCGTCGTCGTCACCGGCGCCGTCGTCGCCGTACAGGGGGGACTCGAGGAAGGTGTCCAGGGCGTCCGCGAGCGATATCACCTCGGACGGGTCGGTCCCCTCGACGGCCTCGGCGAGCCGCCGGTCCGGGTCGTCGGCGGCGTCCCCGCGCGCGTGGGACACCAGCAGCCGCGCCCGCCGTCCCAGGAGGGCGAGGTCACGTGGCCCGATGCGCCAGCGCGGGCCGCTGAGCAGGCGGACCAGGGAGGCGTTGGCGCCGGGATCCTGGAGCACCTCGCAGACGGCGACGAGGTCGGCGACCTCGGGCAGGTGCAGCAGCCCGGAGAGGCCGACCACCTCGACGGGGACGTCCCGGGCCACCAGCGCGCCCTGGATCTCCGCGAAGTCGCCGGCCGTACGGCACAGGACGGCGATCTCGCCGGGCGCCTTGCCGGTGTCCACCAGGTGGGCGATGGAGTCGGCGATCCAGTCGATCTCCTCGGCGTGGGTGGTCAGCAGGGCGCAGCGGACCACGCCGTCGCGTTCGGCGCCGGGGGCGGGGCGGAGGGCCTCCACGCCCGCGTGCATGGCGCGCAGCGGCTCGGCCAGGCCGTTGGCGAGGTCGAGGAGGCGGCCTCCGCTGCGGCGGTTCTCGCTGAGCGCCTGTCGGGTGGCGCGGCGGCCGTCGGCGTGGGCGAAGTGTTCGGGGAAGTCGTCGAGGTTGGCGACGGAGGCGCCCCGCCAGCCGTAGATGGCCTGGCAGGGGTCGCCGACGGCGGTCACCGGGTGGCCGGTGCCGTCACCGAAGAGACCGGCGAGCAGGACACGCTGGGCCACGGAGGTGTCCTGGTACTCGTCCAGCAGGACCACGCGGAACTCGTCGCGCAGGACACGGCCGACCTCGGTGATCCGTGCGAGGCGCGCCGAGAGGGCGATCTGGTCGCCGAAGTCGAGCAGGTCGCGTGCGCGCTTGGCGGCCCGGTAGCGCAGCACCAGGTCGGCGAGTTCCCGGCGGGCGGCGGCGGCCTCGGGCACCTTGCGCAGGTCGGCGTTGGTGAGCTTGGCGCCTTCCAGGGTGCGCAGCAGTGCGGCGTCCCAGGCGCGCAGGTCGTCGGGGTCGACGAGGTGCTCGGCGAGTTCGGAGTCGAGGGCGAGGAGGTCGCTGACGAGGTCGGCGAAGGACCGGGTGAGCGCCGGGTAGGGGCCGGGCGCCTCGCGCAGCACACGCGCGGCGAGCTGGTAGCGGGTGGCGTCGGCGAGCAGGCGGGACGTCGGTTCCAGGCCGATGCGCAGGCCGTGGTCGGTCAGCAGGCGGCCCGCGAAGGCGTGGTACGTGGAGATCACCGGCTCACCGGGCGGGTTGTCCGGGTCGATGACGTCGGGGTCGGTGACGCCCGCCCTGACCAGGGCCTTGCGGACGCGCTCGGCGAGCTCTCCGGCGGCCTTGTTGGTGAAGGTCAGGCCGAGGACCTGCTCGGGCGCGACCTGGCCGGTGCCGACCAGCCAGACCACGCGCGCGGCCATCACGGTCGTCTTGCCCGACCCCGCTCCGGCCACGATCACCTGCGGGGCGGGCGGCGCGATGATGCAGGCCGTCTGCTCCGGGGTGAACGGAATCCCGAGGAGCTCCTTGAGCTGCTCGGGATCGGTGATACGGGCGGGCATGACGGAGAGGCTAGCGGCGGGCACTGACAGTCGGTGACAAATCACCCCGGCGGGGTGAAGGATGCGCAGGTCAGCGCGTGGGGTGCGGTCCGTCACACCGTAGGTGCCGCGGGTCCGCGTACCGCGTCCGCCTGGTCACTCGACCACGTGCCGCCCCTCGGGCCGGGCGCTGCACGAGGCGCGGAAGGCGCAGTGCGTGCAGTGCTGACCGGAGGTCGGGGTGAACCGCTCGTCGAGGACCTTGCCGGCCGCCGTGGCGAGCAGGTCACCGATCCACTCCCCCGACGCCCCCTCCAGGGCGTCCTGGGCCTGCACCTTGGGCAGGCTCTCGCCGCCGTCCCGCTTGGCGGCGCCCTGGCGCAGCTGGACGAGCTCGGCACCGCCGGGCTCCGGGCGTACGCCGTCGAAGGCATCGTCGACGGCGCCCTCGCGGACCGCGAGCTGGTAGACGGCGAGCTGGGGGTGGCGCTCCACCTCGCGCGCGGTGGGGGCCTGTTTGCCGGTCTTGAAGTCCACGACGTAGGCGCGGCCGTCGGCGTCCGCCTCGACCCGGTCCATCTGGCCGCGGATGCGCACCTCGACGTCGCCCGCTTCGAGGGTGACGTCGAAGTCGTGCTCGCTGGCCACCGGCGTGCGGCCCGTGCGGTCCATGACGTGCCACTTCAGGAAGCGTTCGAGGGCCACGCGCGCGTTGTCCTTCTCCTGCGCCGACTTCCAGGGCGCGTCGAAGGCGAGCGCGTTCCACACGGAGTCCAGCCGCTCCATGAGGACGTCCAGATCTGCCGGGGTGTGCCCGGAGGCGACCTCGTCGGCGAGTACGTGCACAACGTTGCCGAATCCCTGGGCGGCGGTCGCGGGCTCGTCGGCCTTCACCTCGCGGCCGAGGAACCACTGCAGGGCGCAGGTGTTGGCGAGCTGGTCGAGGGCGCTGCCGGAGAGCACGACGGGCTGGTCGCGGTGGCGCAGCGGCACCTTGCTCTCGGTCGGCTCGAACATGCCCCACCAGCGGTACGGATGCGCCGACGGCACCAGTGGCCGGCCGTCCTCGTCGGCGAGGGCGGCCAGGCGGGCGAGACGGCGTGCGGCGGCCTCCCTGAGAGGCGCGGACGCCTCCGGGTCGACGGTCGTGGCGCGCAGTTCCGCGACGAGTGCCGCGACCGACAGGGGGCGGCGCGGGCGGCCCGTGACGTCCCTGGGTTCGACGCCGAGTTCGGTGAGGAACCGGGAGGGCTGGTCGCCGTCCTCGGCCGGCGCCTTCACCGCCGTCACGACGAGGCGGTCACGCGCGCGCGTGGCGGCCACGTAGAACAGGCGCCGTTCCTCGGCGAGCAGGGCGCCCGGCGTGAGCGGCTCGGCGAGTCCGTCGCGTCCGATGCGGTCGGCCTCCAGGAGGGAGCCACGGCGGCGCAGGTCGGGCCACAGCCCCTCCTGGACGCCGGCCACGACGACCAGGCTCCACTCCAGGCCCTTGGCGCGGTGCGCGGTCATCAGGCGGACGGCGTCGGGGCGCACGGCACGCCGGGCGAGGGTGTCGGCGGCGATGTCCTCCGCCTCGATCTCGGCCAGGAAGTTCAGGGCCCCCCGGCCTCCGGTGCGCTCCTCCGCGCGCGCGGCGGTGGCGAACAGCGCGCACACGGCGTCGAGGTCCCGGTCGGCGTTGCGGCCGGCGGCGCCGCCGCGCCGGGCGGCCCGCTCCAGGCGCCCGGGCCAGGGCGTGCCCTCCCAGAGGTCCCACAGCGCCTCCTCCGCCGTGCCGCCGCCCGCGAGGCGCTCACGCGCC
The DNA here is from genome assembly GCF_044750285.1 of Streptomyces sp. NPDC088812. Taxonomy (NCBI): domain Bacteria; kingdom Bacillati; phylum Actinomycetota; class Actinomycetes; order Kitasatosporales; family Streptomycetaceae; genus Streptomyces; species Streptomyces sp. NPDC088812. The sequence continues at coordinate 208,424 of NZ_JBIVJP010000011.1, forward strand.
TTGCGCAGCAGCCCGCCGAGCCGCTGGGCACCGCGCGCGTACGCGGGATCGTGGGTGACCAGCCGCTCCGGTTCGGCCAGCGCCCGCGCGAGCAGCTCGTCGGAGGGGGGCGGAAGCGGGTTGCCCGCGGCCCGTTCCTCCTCGCGCAGGGCGCGCCCCAGGCGGCGCAGGTCCGCGGCGTCCATGCCGGCGAGGGGGGAGGCGAGGAGGGTGAGGGCGGTTTCGGTGTCGAGCCAGCAGCGATTTGCATATCCTCCCCCTTTTGCCGCTTCCGCCGCTTCTGTCTCCTCTGTAGCCGCCGCCTTCTCAGCAGCCTCCGCCTTCTCAGCAGCCTCCGCCGTGGCCTCCTCCCCCACCGCGGCAGCCTCCGCCGTGGCCTCCTCCCCCACCGCGGCAGCCTCCGCCGCGGCCTCCTCCCCCACCGCGGCAGCCTCCGCCGTGGCCTCCTCCCCCACCGCGGCAGCCTCCGCCGTGGCCACCGCCCGCAGCGCCGTCAGCAGGGGTGCCACCGCCGGTTCATGGCGCAGCGGCAGGTCGTCGCCGTCGATGTCGAGGGGCACGCCGGCGGCCGTGAGGGCACGGCGGACCGCCGGGATGGTGCGCGCGCCGGCACGGACCAGGACGGCCATCTCGCGCCAGGGCACACCCTCCTCCAGGTGTGCCCGGCGGAGCACGTCGGCGATGTTGTCCAGCTCGGTGCCGGGCGTCGGGTACGTGAACACCTCGACGCGGCCGCCGTCGCGCGCCGCGGCGAGGTCGCGGTGGGCGCGGACCTTCTCCGCCGGGAGGCGGGTCAGGGGCATGCGCCGGGTGAGCAGCCGGGTGGCGTCCAGCAGTGCGGCGCCGGAGCGGCGGGAGGTGCGCAGGACCTCCACTGGGGCGGGGCGGCCGTCGGGGCGCGGGAAGGCGCGCGGGAACTCCAGGATGCCGTTCACGTCGGCCCCCCGGAAGGCGTAGATGGACTGGTCGGGGTCGCCGAAGGCGACCAGGGTGCGGCCGCCGCCGGCGAGCGCGTGCAGCAGCCGTACCTGGGCCGGGTCGGTGTCCTGGTACTCGTCGACGTAGACGGCGTCGTACTGCGCGGCGAGCCGCTCGGCGGTCTCGGGGCGGCGGGCGAGGAGGACCGCGCGGTGGACGAGTTCCGCGTAGTCGATCACGCCGTGCAGGTCGAGGACGTCGAGGTACTCGGCGAGGAAGGAGGCCGCGGCACGCCAGTCGGGCCGGCCGATGCGGCGGGCGAAGGCGTCCAGGGCGTCCGGGTCGAGGCCGAGTTCGCGGCTGCGGGCGAGCACCGCGCGGACCTCGTCGGCGAAGCCGCGCGTGGTGAGGCAGGCGCGGAGGTCGTCCGGCCAGCGCACGTGCGCGAGGCCGAGGCGTTGCAGGTCGAGCTGGCCGGCGAGCAGCTCGCGGACGGCCACGTCCTGTTCGGGTCCGGAGAGCAGCCGCAGCGGTTCGACGAACAGGTCGCTGTCCTGCTGGGCGCGGACCAGGGCGTAGCAGTACGAGTGGAAGGTGGTCGCCCGGGGCGCGCGGGCGGCGCCCATGCGCAGCGCCATCCGGTCGCGCAGTTCCACGGCGGCCTTGCGGCTGAAGGTCAGTACCAGGACGCGTGCGGGGTCTCCGCCACGGGCGACGCGGGCGGCCACCGACTCGACGAGGGTGGTGGTCTTCCCGGTGCCCGGACCCGCGAGGACGAGCAGCGGGCCGGTGGCGTGGTCAACCACGGAGCGCTGCGCGGCGTCCAGACGAGGGGGATCCACCCGCTCCGGCGGGGTACGTACCAGCCGGTAAGCGCCACGGCTCCCCTGTCGCCCGCGCGGGGGCGACAGGCGCCTGGTGGAGGAAGAGGAGCTCACGTGGTTCGCCGGTCCTGGTGGGTGTGCTGGTTGGCAGACGGCCGCTCGGGCAGAACGGTGGTCGAGGGATGAGGGGGAGGCGTGCCGGCGACGCTACGCCGACGGGCTGCCCGGAAGGGCCGCTTCCGCTTCTTCCCTCACGACCCGCGAGGCACGTGCGGCCCGTGAGCCCCGCGTGTCCCTCGCCCTTCGAACGTACGCCATGTCCCGGACGTGCCCCGTTTCCCCCGTACGGGCCACGGGGTCCCGCTGGGCGGGTCCGATGGCGGAAGCTGTCAGGTGTGACCCTGCGCTCGTTCACCGCCGTCCCATCGCGCGCGTCTCATGTCCAGGCGCGGCAGATGGCCCTCGGTGGCCCTGCCCGCCTCTCTGAGCGGCGTGCCCTCGGTGCGGTAGTGGTCGAGGGCCCGCAGTTCGTGGTCCGGCAGCAGCACCCCGTCGGCGCGGACCACGCGCCACCACGGGACGGCTCCCCCGTAGAGAGCCATCACCCGGCCGACCTGCCGGGGGCCGCCCTCCGCGAGCCACTCGGCGACGTCCCCGTACGTCATGACCCGCCCGGGCGGGATCAGCTCGGCGACGTCGAGGACCCGCTCCGCGTACTCCGGCAGCGCGTCCGCGTGCTTGTCCCGTTTCTCCTCGTGCCCGGGCCGTGTCCCCGCGTCCTCCGGCGGCCCGGCGGTGTGCTCCGGGCGGGCGCCGTCCGGAAGGCTCTGCTCGCTCATCCGTCCCATCCTGCCCCACCCCACCGACAATGCGACGGGCCGGCGACGGTGCGTGAGCCTCGCCCCCGGGCGGTGCTTCGGGCAGACTGTCCGCCCCCGCGTTTGCACCCTGATGCCCCTGTGTGTCGGTGGGGCATGCCACCATCGTGCGGGCGGTGACCGGTGATACGAGATCAAGAAGAGACGATGAAGCAGCAGGGTGTGCATCCCGAGGACGCGGAGGGCACCTCTGACGCTGCGTCGCGCCCGGATCCCGCCGACGCGGCGGAGCGGGACTCGGAACTCGTCGAGGTGACGACCATCGACGAGGTCGAGGGCGACGAACCGCTGCTCCCCGCGCGCGTGCACCGTCCGCCCGACCTGATGCGCCTGCTCGTGGGCGTGCTCGGCATCGTCGTGCTGCTGGCCGTCGCCGCTTTCGCGCACGGGACGACGTCGGGCCTGGAGCAGGACATCAACAAGGGCACCGGACAGGCGCCCGACCTGCTCATCAAGATCGCGGGGCTGGCGTCCAGCATCGCGATTCTGCTGGTGCCGGTGGCCTTCGCGATCGAGCGGCTGATCAAGCGGGACGGGCTGCGCATCGCCGACGGCGTCCTCGCGGCGGTCTTGGCGCACGGGGTGACCCTCGCCACCGACCTCTGGGTGGCCAAAGCGGCCCCGGACTCGATCCAGGAGGCGCTCACCCAGCCCTCCCCCGGCGACATCCATGCCCTCACCGACCCCGTGCACGGCTACCTCGCCCCGGTCATCGCGTACATGACGGCTGTGGGCATGTCACGCAGACCGCGCTGGCGCGCGGTGCTGTGGATCGTGCTGCTCCTCGACGCGTTCTCGATGCTCGTCACCGGCTACACGACCCCGTTCTCGATCATCCTGACGGTGCTGATCGGCTGGACGGTCGCCTACGGGACGCTGTACGCGGTCGGCTCGCCCAATGTCCGCCCCACCGGACGGACGCTGATGGCGGGCCTGCGGCACGTCGGCTTCCACCCGGTGAGCGCCGCGCGCCAGGAGGTCTCGGACACCGCGGAGACCGGCGACCGGGGCCGGCGCTACTTCGTCACCCTGGAGGACGGCCCTCCGCTGGACGTCACGGTGGTCGACCGCGAGCAGCAGGCACAGGGCTTCTTCTACCGTGCGTGGCGCAATCTCACCCTGCGCGGCTTCGCCACCCGCAGCAGCCTGCAGTCACTGCGCCAGGCGCTGGAACAGGAGGCGCTGCTGGCCTACGCGGCCATCGCCGCCGGCGCGAACGCCCCCAAGCTGATCGCGACCTCCGAACTCGGCCCCGACGCCGTGATGCTGGTCTACGAGCACACCGGCGGCCGCACCCTGGACTCGCTGCCGGACGAGGAGATCACCGACGAGCTGCTGCACGACACCTGGCACCAGGTGCGCGCCCTGCAGTCCCGGCGCATCGCGCATCGCAGGCTGGTGGGCGACGCGATTCTGGTTGATCGTTCCGGCACGGTGGTCCTCACCGACCTGCGCGTCGGCGAGATCGCGGCCGGTGACCTGCTGCTGCGCATGGACACCTCCCAGTTGCTCGTGACGCTGGGGCTTCGGGTGGGCGCCGAGCGCGCGGTCGCCTCGGCGGTGAGCGTGCTCGGGCCCGACGCGGTGGCGGACTGCCTGCCGATGCTGCAGCCCATCGCGCTCAGCCGCTCCACGCGCGCGACGCTGCGCAGACTGGGCCGCGAGCGCGCTGAGCGCGAGCGTGAGGCGGTGCTGGAGGCGTCCCGGCAGGCCAAGCAGGCCCGCCACGAGGCCGCCGGGACGGATGCGGAGCCGGCCCTCGACAAGCCCGGCAAGAAGGCCGAGCGCGCCGAGGCACGGGCCGAGAAGCGGGCCATAGACGAGGCGCTGGAGGAGGCCCGTGAGGAGGACCTGCTGACCCAGATCCGGCACGCGGTGCTGCGGATCCGGCCGCAGGCGCCGGTCGAGCCGGCCCGGCTGGAGCGGGTGCGACCACGCACCCTCATCAGCTTCATCGCCGGTGCCATCGGCGCGTACTTCCTGCTGACCCAGCTCACGCACATCGAGTTCGGTCCGCTCATCGCCAACGCCGAGTGGGGCTGGGTCGCCGCGGCCGTGCTGTTCTCCGCCCTCAGCTATGTCGCCGCGGCGATGAGCCTGCTGGGGTTCGTCCCTGAGCGGGTGCCCTTCCCGCGGACCGTGGCGGCGCAGGTCGCCGGGTCGTTCGTGAAGATCGTGGCGCCCGCCGCGGTCGGCGGGGTCGCGCTCAACACGCGCTTCCTCCAGCGCTCCGGGGTCCGGCCGGGGCTCGCGGTGGCGAGCGTCGGCGCCTCGCAGCTGTTCGGGCTCGGCTGTCACATCCTGATGCTGCTGTCCTTCGGCTATCTGACCGGCACCGAGAAGACGCCGTCGCTGTCGCCGTCCCGCACGGTCATCGCGGGTCTGCTGACGGTCGCCGTGCTCGTGCTCGTGGTGACGTCGGTGCCGTTCCTGCGCAAGTTCGTCGTCACGCGCGTGAGGTCGCTCTTCGCGGGCGTCGTGCCGCGCATGCTGGACGTGCTCCAGCGGCCGCAGAAGCTGGTCACCGGCATCGGCGGCATGCTGCTGCTGACCGCCTGCTTCGTGATGTGCCTGGACGCGTCGATCCGCGCGTTCGGCGACGAGGCCACGTCGATCAGCATCGCGAGCGTCGCCGTCGTCTTCCTCGCCGGCAACGCGCTCGGCTCCGCCGCGCCCACGCCCGGCGGTGTCGGCGCGGTGGAGGCGACCCTCACCGTCGGCCTGATCGCCGTCGGCCTGCCCAAGGAGGTCGCCGCTCCCGCCGTACTGCTGTACCGGCTGCTGACGCTGTGGCTGCCGGTCCTGCCGGGCTGGCTGGCCTTCAACCACCTGACCCGCAAGGGCGCCCTCTAGAGAGGCCGCGACGGCCGTACCTCGTACGGACCGCGCCCCGCGCGCGTGGGCGGGCACGACCCCAGGATGGGATCATGCCGAACCCTTCCCGCCCGCGTGCTCTCGCCCTGGCCGCCGCGGCCGTGCTGCTGTGCTCCCTGGCGGCCGGTTGCGGCGACGACACCGGGGACGGGGACCTGACGGCGCAGAAGCTGGAGTGGACGGACTGCCCGGCCCCGTCCCAGGCCGAGGGCGGCGGCAGCGCGCCCTCTCCCCTGCCGGACGGCGACCCGTGGCAGTGCGCCACCATGAAAGCGCCCCGGGACTGGGCCGAGCCCGACGGCGACACCATCAGCATCGCGCTGATCCGGGCCGGGGCCAGCGGCGACAAGAGCCGGCGGATCGGATCGCTGATCTTCAACTTCGGGGGGCCTGGCGGCTCCGGTGTCACCACGCTGCCCGCGTTCGGCGAGGACTACGCGGCCCTGCGCACCCGGTACGACCTGGTGAGCTTCGACCCGCGCGGGGTCGGCCGCAGCGCACCCGTCCGCTGCGAGAACGACCAGCAGCTCGACGCCTACTTCCAGCAGGACATGACACCGGACGACAGCGCCGAGCGCACGGCGCTCGTGGACAGCACCAGGAAGTTCAACGACGCCTGCGAGAAGAACTCCGAGGAGATCCTGCCGCACGTGCGCACCACCGACGCGGCCCGCGACATGGACCTCATGCGCCAGGTCCTCGGCGACGACAGGCTCCACTACTTCGGCATCTCCTACGGCACCGAACTGGGCGGCGTGTACGCCCACCTGTTCCCGAAGAAGGTGGGGCGTGCCGTCTTCGACGCGGTCGTCGACCCCACGCAGACGCCCGAGCAGGGCTCGCTCGGACAGGCGGGGGGCTTCCAGCGGGCGCTGGACAACTTCGCCGAGGACTGCACGTCGAAGGTCGAGGACTGCCCCGTCGGGGACACGGCACAGGAGGTGAAGGACCGGATCGCCAAGCTGCTCGCCGAGCTCGACCGCAAGCCGATCCCGGGCGTCTTCCCGCGTGAACTGACCCAGACCGCCGCGACCAACGGCATCGCGCAGTCGCTGTACTCGCAGGACTTCTGGCAGTACCTCACGGAGGGACTGGAGGAGGCGTACACCGGCAACGGCAGGATCCTGATGCTGCTGTCCGACGCGATGAACGGCCGCAGCGAGAACGGCGAGTACAGCAACATCACCGCGGCCAACATCTCCATCAACTGCTCGGACGGCAAGCCCCGGTACTCCGTCGCCGACGTGCAGCGCGAGCTGCCCCGGTTCCGGGCCGCGTCCAGCGTGTTCGGGGACTTCCTGGCCTGGTCCATGCTCAGCTGCACCGACTGGGCGGTGCCGGGAGCCGCCGACCATCCCGACGTGTCCGCGCCCGGTGCGGCGCCGATCCTCGTGGTCGGCAACACCGGCGATCCGGCCACCCCGTACGAGGGCGCGCGCAAGATGGTGGCCGCGCTGGGCGAGGGCGTCGGGGTCGAGCTGACGTACCGGGGGCAGGGGCACGGCGCCTACGACAGCAAGAACAGGTGCGTGCAGGCGGCGGTGAACGGCTATCTGCTGGACGGGAAGGTGCCGGCCGCCGGGACGGTCTGCTCCTGAGGCCCACCGGACCGCAGGGCTGCCGACGGCCTTCCGTTCACGTCCGCAGCATGACAAAACCCCAGGTCAGAGAGTTATCCACAGGCTCCGGCAGTCACGGCCCGATCCGCCTACTATGGCCTGACAGCCGTCCGCCGCCCGATGCGGACGGTCCGCTAGGGGGAGTGCACATGGCGCGATTCGTACAGTGGACGGCGCTCGGCGCCGCCGCCGCGCTGCTGGTGGCGGGTTGCAGCAGCGGCACGTCGGACGGAGGCGAAGGCAAGGGGGGCACGACGGACGCACGGCCGTCGGCCGGCTCCTCCGGCACGGCGGGCACGGCAGCGGCACTGCCCGCCTCGCTGACCGGGCAGAAGCTCGCCTGGGGGCGGTGCGAGGACAGCGCCGACACCCCCGCGCCGGGCAGCGAATGGCAGTGCGCGACGCTGAAGGTACCGCTGGACTGGTCGAAGCCGGGCGGCGAGACGATCGACCTGGCGATGATCCGCGCGCGGACGAGCGGCTCGGAGAACCGGCGCATCGGCTCGCTGCTGTTCAACTTCGGCGGCCCGGGCGGCTCGGGCATCTCCACACTGCCGTCCTACGGCTCCACGGTCTCCTCGCTGCGCGAGCGCTACGACCTGGTCAGCTGGGACCCGCGAGGGGTGGGCGCCAGCGAGGGCGTCCGCTGCCGCAGCGACAAGGAGATCCAGGCTGCCGAGTCCGTCGACTCCACCCCGGACACCTCGGCAGAGGAGCAGGCCTACCTCCAGGACGCCACCGACTTCGGCGAGGGCTGCGAGGAGGCGGCCGGCCCGTTGCTGGCGCACGTCTCGACCACCGACACCGCCCGCGACCTCGACCTCATGCGGCAGGTCCTCGGCGACGACAAGCTCCACTACTTCGGCATCTCCTACGGCACCGAACTGGGCGGCGTGTACGCCCACCTGTTCCCGAAGAACGTGGGCCGGCTGATCCTCGACGCGGTCGTCGACCCGACCGCCGACACGGTGGGCCACGCGAAGAACCAGACGAAGGGCTTCCAGCTGGCACTCGACAACTACCTGGAGTCGACCGGCCAGGATCCCGAGCAGGGCAGCGCGAAGATCGCGGACCTGCTGAAGCGGATCGACGCCAAGCCCCTGCCGACATCGTCCGGGCGCAAGCTGACCCAGACCCTCGCGGTGACCGGCATCGTCCTGCCGCTGTACAGCGAGCAGGGGTGGCCGAGCCTGACCAGCGCCCTGGAGTCGGCGAAACAGGGCGACGGCTCCGAGCTGCTGACGCTCGCCGACGCCTACAACGAGCGGAACGCCGACGGGCACTACGGCACCCTGACCCACTCGCAGCGGGTCATATCGTGCCTGGACGACAAGCAGCGGCCGACGCTGGAGCAGACGAAGAAGCTGCTGGCGGAGTTCGAGGAGATCTCGCCCGTGTTCGGCACCTTCCTGGGCTGGGACACGGCCGGCTGGTGTCACGACTGGCCGGTGGCCGGGCAGTTCGACACCCCGGAGGTGAGCGCGCCGGGCGCGGCGCCGATCGTGCTGGTCGGCAACACCGGGGACCCGGCGACGCCCTACGAGGGCGCGCGGAAGATGGCGGACGAGCTCGGCAAGGACGTCGGTGTGCTGCTCACCTGGAAGGGCCAGGGGCACGGGGCGTACGGGAGTGGCAGCGACTGTGTCGACTCGGCGGTGGACGGCTACCTGCTGAACGGCACGGTGCCGAAGGACGGCACGGTCTGCTCATGACGGCGGCGGGGGCCCCGGGCACTCGTGGTGCGCGAGACCCCCGCCGCCCGATCGGACAGGTCGGATCAGTAGACGGGCTTGCTCGGCTCGATCTGGTTGACCCAGCCGATCACACCGCCGCCGACGTGGACCGCGTCCGCGAAGCCCGCGGACTTCAGCACCGCGAGGACTTCCGCACTGCGGACGCCCGTCTTGCAGTGCAAGACGATCTTCTTGTCCTGGGGCAGACCCTCCAGGGCGGTGCCCATGAGGAACTCGTTCTTCGGGATCAGCTTGGCGCCCGGGATGGAGACGATCTCGTACTCGTTCGGCTCACGGACGTCGATGATCTCGATGTTCTCGCCCTCGTCGATCCACTCCTTGAGCTGCTTGGGAGTGATCGTCGCGCCGGCGGCCGCTTCCTGGGCCTCCTCGGAGACGACGCCGCAGAAGGCCTCGTAGTCGATGAGCTCGGTGACGGTCGGGTTCTCGCCGCAGACCGCGCAGTTCGGGTCCTTGCGGATCTTGACCTGGCGGTACTGCATCTCCAGGGCGTCGTAGATCATCAGACGGCCGACCAGCGGCTCACCGATGCCGGCGAGGAGCTTGATGGCCTCGTTGACCTGGATGGAGCCGATGGAAGCGCACAGCACGCCCAGGACGCCGCCCTCGGCACAGGAGGGGACCATGCCGGGGGGCGGGGGCTCCGGGTAGAGGCAGCGGTAGCAGGGGCCGTGCTCCGACCAGAAGACGGAGGCCTGACCGTCGAAGCGGTAGATCGAACCCCACACGTACGGCTTGTTCAGCAGCACGCAGGCGTCGTTGACCAGGTAGCGGGTCGCGAAGTTGTCCGTGCCGTCGACGATCAGGTCGTACTGGCTGAAGATGTCCATCACGTTGTCGGCCTCGAGCCGCTCCTCGTGAAGGACCACGTCCACGTACGGGTTGATGCCCTTGACGCTGTCGCGGGCGGACTCGGCCTTGGAGCGGCCGATGTCGGCCTGGCTGTGGATGATCTGGCGCTGCAGGTTCGACTCGTCGACCTCGTCGAACTCCACGATGCCCAGTGTGCCCACACCCGCCGCGGCCAGGTACATCAGCGCCGGCGAGCCCAGGCCGCCGGCGCCGACACACAGCACCTTGGCGTTCTTCAGCCGCTTCTGCCCGTCCATCCCGACGTCGGGGATGATCAGGTGGCGGGAGTACCTGCGGACCTCGTCTACGGTGAGCTCGGAGGCGGGCTCGACCAGGGGTGGCAACGACACGGGGACTCCGTTGGTCGGTCAATCACTACGGTTGTTCTCCCCGTAACACTGCCATGGCCATCTTCATTCCGAGACACCCATTCCGATGCGCGAGACGATGTCGTCCCAGTAGCCGGGCATCGTCTCCCAGGGGTCGTGCAGGCCGCCGCGGTCGGTGCGGTCGGTGAACCAGATCGTCGCCGCGCCCTGCCAGCGGGCGATGCGCAGCGCCTCCTCCAGATGGCCCTGCGGGAGGCCGTGCACGAGGTGGCAGAAGCGCTCCGGCGGATGGGCCGCGGTCCACTCGGCCACCTGCGACCAGCGGTAGTCGCTCCAGGAGCCGGAGAACGTGACGAGCTGGTCGGCGTTCTCGGCGTAGCCGGGGTACGGGTGGGTGCCGTGGCCGAGGACGAGGTGGGACGCCCGGTGGAGCGTGCGCAGCATGCCGGTGATGCGGCGGACCCCGGGGAGGTCCGCGCGGTCCGCCGGACAGCGGTCCAGGAGGAAGCCGTCGGCGTGGTACCAGTCGAGGAACCGCTGGGCATCGGAGATCACCTCGGGGACGGCACGGGCCCCGTGGGCGAGGTCGAGGCGGCCGAGGACGCGGACGCCCGCGGTGCGGAGTCGGCCGGCGGCTTCCAGGCAGTGCGGGTCGGGACGGGTGCCGGGCCCGTCGGCCACGTCGAGGACGACCCAGTGCAGGGGCCGGCCGGGACGGGCGAGTTCGCCCCACTCGGCCGGTGCGAGGAGGGGATGGGCGATGCCGGGGGCGCCGAAGCCGGTGCGGACGTCGGTGGTCCCGGCGTGCGCGGTACCCGCCGGGGTGCCCGTCAGATACGACACGCCGCCTCCATCCAGATGTCGGCGAGGGACTCCTCCAGGTTGATCCGGGGCCGCCAGCCGAGCCGGTCGCGTGCGGTGCGCACGTCGGCCTGCTGCCAGCTGCCGCAGCCGTCCGGATACGGGTACGCGACGGGGGCCGCGTGGTCGGAGTCGGCGCGGGGGTGGCCGATGGCCGGCCGCAGATGGGCGCCGAGCGGAGCGTCGAGTTCGTGGAGGGCGCCGCCGTATCCCGCCACGCGGGCGAGGATCCCGGCGGCGTCGCGCAGGCGGACGGCACGGCCGGAACCGATGTTGATGACGCCCTGCGCGGCGGAGAGCGAGGCGGCGTGCACGGCGCGGGCGACGTCGCGGACGTCGATGAAGTCGCGCTGGGCGCCCAGGCCGCCGAGTTTGAGTTCGCCGTCGCCGGACTGCATGGCGCGGCGCATCGCCTCGGCGAGCCGCCCGAGGGGGGAGCCGGCGGGGGTGCCGGGCCCGGCCGGGGAGAAGACGCGGAGGACGACGGCGTCCAGGCCCGAGCCGAGGACCAGTTCCGTCGCGGCGAGCTTGCTGACGCCGTACGGGCCGCCGGGGCGCGGCACGGCGTCCTCGGCCGTGGAGGAGCCGGGCTGGCTCGGGCCGTACTCGGCGCCGCAGCCGATCTGGACGAGACGGGCGCCGCAGCCGCTGCGGCGCAGTGCCTCGCAGACGGTGGCGACGGCGACGGTGTTGTGCCGGGTGAGTTCACGGGCACCGCCGCGGGTGGCGCCCGCGCAGTTGATGACGACCTGGGGGTGCACCGCGTCGAGGAAGCGGGTGAGCGCGCCGGGGCTGCCGGTCGCGAGGTCGAAGCGGACGTCGGCGTCGTCACCGCGACCGAGCGCGGTGAGCTGGACGGCCGGGTCGGCGAGCAGACGGTCGGCGACGAAGCGGCCGAGGTAACCGTTGGCTCCGATCAGCAGGGCCCTCATCGTGCGGCTCCCGGGGTGCGTACTCCGGCCGCTCCGGCCGCCCCGGTCCCGTCGGGTGCTCCGGTCACTGCGGCCGTTGCGGAGGCGTCGGCGGCTTCCGGGGCCGCGACCGCTTCGGCTGCTCCTGTGACCGCGAGGGCTCCCGCGACCGCGGGTGCCCCGGTGGCTCCGGTCGCTCCGGTCGCTCCGGATCGGGAGGTGGTCATCTCGTTTCTCCTTCGGGGGTGTTGCGTGGGCGAGGGAGCGCGTGCCTCGTGCGGTCCGTGCACGGTGGTGAGGGCGGCACTGCGCGCGGTCGTGGCCCGGACGGCTGCCGCGGCGCGGCCGGGCGGCCGGGCGTCAGCACGGCTGCTCCGCGTGGGCGTGGGCGTGGGCGGAGGCCCGGGCGAGTGTGCGGGTCGCGTGGACCAGCAGGGCCAGGGCGGCCGCTCCGCAGCAGAGGGCGGGAACACCGGCCGGCCCCCAGGCGGCCAGGAGACCGTCGACGGGGGTGGCCAGGAATCCGCAGCCGGGCAGCCGGGCCGCGAAGACGGAGGCCAGGGCGGTCCCCTCGGCGGCGCCGGCGGCCCCGAGGGCGAGCGCCGGGGCGTTCGGGAAGCCGTGCACGGTGAGGAGGCGGGCGAGGTGGAGGAGCGCACCCAGGGTGAGGACCTGCGCAAGACCGGCGGGCTCGCCGAGGGCGGCCGCGCAGAGGCCGGTGAGCGCCGCCAGCGCGCACAGGAACAGCGCGAACGTGCCGAGCACCAGGGGCTGTACGGAGGCGGCGAACTCCTCCAGCCCGCGACTTACGTTCAGTCGGCGCCGGGCACGTACGGCGAGGAGGTGCGCGCTCCAGGCGGCGGGGGCACAGGCCAGGGTGAGGGCGACCAGGGGGGCGGCGGTGAGGGGCCACGGCCCGTCGGCGGCACCGGTGGGGAGGCCGTCGGGGCCGCCGTGGGCGGCGGCCCGCAGGAAACCGTCGCCGAGGGCCGCGTACACGAGGAGCCAGCAGGTCCAGCCGCCGGCCCGGTGCGGGCCGGGGTCCGGACGGTCCGGCAGGCTCAGCGGGCCCCGGCGGAGGGCCGCCCCCAGGGCGAGCACCACGGCCAGAACACCCGCGGCCACGACGAACGCACGCGTCTGGCCCTGCGTGAGGCGTGCGCCCGCGACCGTCGCCGCGCACAGCGCGCCCGGCAGCAGGGTGAGCAGCGCCCAGTCGGCGCGCGCCCTCGGAAGCGCCTCGGGCGCTACCGACTGCGGTGGCGTGTCGCCGTCGCGGGGCACGCGGGCGTACATCTCCTCCGCGAGGGAGAAGACGTCCCGGTGCCGGAAGCGGGCGGCGGTCCGGTCGGTGATGCCGTGGGCCTCCAGGGCGGCCGCGATCTCCAAGGGGTCGACAGCCCGTTCGCACAGTGCGCGGTGGCGGTGCATCAGGACCTTCACGGGGTCCGCGGCACCTCGGCGGTGCGCGCTCGATCCACGGGGGGCCGCAGCTTCGGCGCGCGGGGAGGAAGACGTGTCGGCGCCCCTGCCCCGGCCTCCGGCCCCGGCACTCCCCCGCTCCTCCCCCTCACTGCGCCACTCACGGCGGCGCTCGCCGTGCCGCTCGGCGTGCCGCTCGGCGTGCCGCTCGCCGTGCCGCTCGGCGGGGCTCTCACCGGGGTGGGTGTCACCGCCCGCCTGATCACGGCCCACCGGCCGACGGCGCTCCCCCGTTCGGCCGCTCTCCCCCGAGAGCCATCCTTCCGACCGCTCGTCCCAGGCTCCTGGACTGCCCGGCGTCCCGGGCCGGTCCAGGTCACCGAAGAGTTCGTCGAGGCCGCTCATCGCGCTCCCTCCCTCGTACCGCCCGACGCCACGGAGGGCACCGGCATCACCGCAGGCACACCCGACGCACCGGACACCGGCGATGCGGCCCGGGCGGGAGAGTGGCCGGACACCGTGGAGGCGGCCCGCATCGGCGGCGCGTCCCCTCCGCGTGGGTCCGCCAGGCGCCCGGCCCCGCGCCCGGCATGGTTCCGCGCGCAAGGTCCGGTCCAGTGGCCCGGCACCCATGCCTCCGCCGGGACGGCGAAGGGCCGGGGCTCGCCGGTCTCGTCGAGGACGATCCGACGGACCGGGCTGCGGGCGACGGTCTCCAGATAAATGCCGTGGAACGCCGCGAGGTTCTGCTCGACCGTGAAGAGTTCGAGGGCGCGTTCGCGGGCGGCTGCGCCCAGGCGCGCACGGCGCTCGGGGTCGCGCAAAAGCGCCGTACACGCGTCCGCCAGCGCCCGCGGGTTGCGCGGCGGGACGACCAGCCCCGTACCGCCGATGGCCTCGACGACCGCTCCGACGTCGGTGGACACCGTCGCGCGGCCACAGAACATCGCCTCGACCAGGCTGACCGGGAAGCCCTCGACGACGCTGGAGAGAACGATGACGGCACCCGCCGCGTACGCCTCCGCGAGGCTGGGCGCCTCCGGGCCGCCGACCTCCTCGAAGGAGACGGGGTTGTCCCCGACTGCGTGCGGTCCGTCTGCCTCGTCGGGGAAGAGCTGCGCGGCCAGCATCCGGCAGTGACCGAGGTACGCCCGCCCCTCGGGCCCGGTCGGCGCTCCGATGATCCGCAGTCTGGTCCCCGGCTCCTCCTTGTGGACCTGCGCGAAGGCGTGCAGCAGGGACACCAGGTCCTTGGCCGGTTCCACACGGCCGACCCAGACGAGGGTGCGCGGGTCGGCGCCGTCCGGGAAGTCGCCGGCCTCGGCGAAGCGGGCGGCCTCCATGCCGGGGTAGACGGTGCGCAGCGCGGTCCGGTCGGCCCCGCACCGCTCCTGCCAGCGACGGGCGTGCGCGTTGCCCGAGGTCACGCAGGCCGCCTGCCGGTACACCTCGGCGGCGAGCCGCCCGTGGAGGGCGGCGAGCAGCGCGCGGACGGCGGGCGCCGGCTCCGCGGACGGGCCGGCCGACGACGAGGCCGCCGCGGAGTCCGCGGCGTGCGGCCCGGTACCGGATCTGAGGTAGTGGGTCCGTAACCGCACGCCGTACTCCGTGACCACCAGGGGGGTCCCGAAGAAGTGCCGTGCGACGAGCCCCGGCAGGGCCGCGGCGCCGCCCGATGTCGCATGGCACAGGTCCACGGAGCCGAGGCCGTCGGCGCCGTGGTGGTCCTCGTACCAGTCGAGTGAGAGGGGGCGCAGAAGGCGTTCCAGGTGTGCGGCGACGGCGAGCAGATCGGGTACGCGCGCCTCACGCGCCGTGCGCAGCGCGCCGGGCGCACGGCAGGCGCGCTCCAACGTCCGTACGGCGCCTTCCGAACGGAGGGCGCCGACCAGTCCGCCCTCGTCGCGGGCGAGGTCGGCGAGTCCGTACAGCGCACTGCCGAAACGGTCCGCCTGAGAAGCGAGACGGCCCGCCGAGGCCTCTGAGGCGCCTGTGGCGCGTGTGACTCCTGTGGACCCTGTGGACCCTGTGGCCGCTGTGGCTGTCGACGCGTCGACGGAGCTTCCTTCGCACAGGACGGCCACCAGTTCGCCGTAGCACTCGGTGAAGCGCCGGCGCGCGCGGCGGCCGTGCGCCGCTCCGTCGTTCCGCGGCCTCCACAGTGGCGCGGTGTGCACCCGGCCGACGTTCGGCGGCAGTCCGACCCGGCCGGTGGCCTCCTGGCGCTCGCTGCGGCTGAGCGCGTAGAGGTCGAACTCGTGCTGCCGGAGCCCGCGTACGAGCCGGTCGCACCAGAGTCCGGCGTCACCGCTCACATACGGATAGCCGCCCTCCGTCAGCAGTCCGATGCGCACGTGTGCACCCCCGATCTCCCGTTTGGTGAGCCGCCGTTGACCCGGCGGCTCGCAGCGGGAAGAACGTATGCGGACAAGGCGGTGGTACGACGGACGGTTGTCCGTCGCACCACCAAAAGGGGTGAACGATCGTAACTTTCCCGGACGGGCCGCGTTTCGTCGCGCTAAGAGATCACACGCATGCGCAACGTGATGCCGTCGGTCCGGCCGGGCGGTCGCCGGGCGGGACGCCGACCGGAACGGCGGGCGGCGTGTGCGTCAGCTCTCGGGGTAGGGCCAGGCGTTCGGCAGACAGCGGATCCCGTCGTGCTCGAGGAATTTCGTCTGCTGCTGCATGACCGGCGCGAGGTCCCCGTCCTTGTCGCAGGTGACATGGTTGTAGCCGAGCCGGTGGCCGACCTCGTGGTTGATGAGCATCTGCCGGTAGGAGTGCATCGCGTCGCCGTAGGTCTCGGACCCCTGCGCCCAGCGGTAGGCGTTGATCATCACGCGCTGGGTGGCGGCCGAGTCGCAGGACACGTTGTCCACGGTGGTGTCCAGGCCCGATCTGGCGCACCAGTCCGCGGTGGTGCCGGGGCTGGCCAGCGTGATGACGAAGTCGGGGTCGCCCGAATAGATCCGCTCGAAGGTGCGCGCGCCGTTGTGCGCCCAGCTGCGGTCGTCGTTCAGCGTCGTCTGCACGGCCTGTGCGAAGAGCTCGGCGTCGAGCCCCAGCCCCTCCTCGACGTCCACCCGGTAGGTGTACTTCTGCCCCGTGCCGGGCGCCTTGTCGACGCCGGGCACCGCCTCGAACGTCCCCGGCCCTTCGAGCGTGGCGCTGATCTCGTACTTCCGGGCCATCTTCTGCTCGTACGTCAGCGGTGCCGCCGCGGCCGACGCGGAGGGGCTCGGCCGGTCGTCCCCGCGCCCGGAGGAGTCGCTGACGTCACGGCCGGCCTGGTCGGCCGCGGACTGCGACTGGACGGAGTTCTCGCTCCCGCGCGAGTCGGCGACCTGCCCGGCCACCACGACGGCCAGCACGGTGGTGACGGCGGCGGCCGCGACCCCGGTGAACGCCCGCCCCTTGCCGCCCTTCGCGGCGGCCGCGGGCTCACCGGTGGGCGGCGCGCCGTCGGCGGCGCCGGGCGGGCGGCGGGCCGCGTCCGGGTCCGCGACGGAGGCGGACACGCCGAGGCGGCCCTGGGAGTCGTCCGGGTCCAGGGAGCCGCTGGGGTCCCGGCGCCCGTCCGGGCCCTGACGGCCGTCCGGATCGAGCGGGCTGAAGGTGTCGTACGGGTCCCTGACGCGCGCGGACGCGGCGGCGGACACGGGCTTGCGACGCGCGAAGACGTCCTCGTCCTCGGCGAAGGCGTCGAGGTACTCCTGGCGCGGCCCGCCCGAGGCCGCCGGCCGCTGACGGGGGATCACGGGACCGGCACCACTGGCCGCCCGCCCGCCCAACTCGCCCCAGCCTCCCCCGGTCTCACGCTGCTGCGGGTGACCGCCACGGACCCGCGGGACGCCACGGGCAGGCGTGCCGTCGGGAAGCCTCGGCGTGCCGCCGGCGGGCGTGCCGTCGGCGAGGCCTGGGGTGCCGCGGGCCGGCGTCCCGTCGGGGAGCCTCGGCGCGCCCTGGGCCGACGGCCCGCCGGGGACCCGGGGCACACCACCGGCCTGAGCGCCATGAGCGACCCGGGGCACACCACCGGCCGGAGTGCCGTCCGGGAACCGCGGCGTGCCGTACGCCGGCGTGCCGTCGGGAATCCGCGGCGTGCCCTGTACCGGCGTGCCGTCGACGGACCGGCCCGCGGTCCCCGGACCGCGACCGTCCCGATCACCCCGATCGCCCCGACCGTCCCGCGCCGTGTCCCCGGCGGGGACTCCCGGTGCCGGTGCCGGTGCCGGTGCCGGTGAGGCTCCCCCCGAACCGCTCTGCGACGCGCTCTTGGGCGCGGGCCCCCGTCGGCTGTGGCGTCCCACGACCCCCCTCAGCTCCCCGTGTCCGCGGACCCGCCGGTCCGCTCGAACAACGCTTCACGGTCCCGGCCGGTTCCCGGACGGGCCCTCGGGCCGCTCTCCGCCAGCAGCTCCCTGAACGCCATCGCCACCGTCTCCGGGTACTCCATCATCGCCACGTGCCCGGCGTCCGGCAGTGTGAGCAGACGGGAGTCGCGGAACGCCCGTGCGGCCCGCTGGGCCATGCGGAAACCGACGAGCTGGTCGCGGCCGCCGTAGACGAGGAGGGTGGGGGCCAGGACGCGTTCGGCCTGGCGCCACAGCCCGTGCTGGCCGCCCAGGGTGTAGGCGCTGACCAGCCCGCGCGCGGAACGTGTCATCGCGTCCCAGAAGTACGGCAGCCGCAGGCGCCGCTCCATCTCCTCCACCGCGTGGCGGAACGCCTCCGGCGAGACCCGCCCGGGGTCGCCGTAGCACAGGGCGGTGACGCCACGGACGCGCTGTTCGGCCGTCCACGCGCGGGTGAACCGGTTGAAGAGCGTGGCCACCCCGGGCAGGCCGATCAGTCCCGTCGGCACCGCGGTGCGCTGCACGCGCAGCTCCGGCAGGGCGGGCGAGACGAGCGTGAGCGTGCGGACGAGGTCGGGGCGGACCGCGGCGACGCGCGTGGAGACCGCGCCGCCGAGGGAGTTTCCGAAGAGGTGCACGGGCCCGCGCGCGGACGCGTCGAGGTAGCGGATGACGGCACGCGCGTGTGCCGTGACGGAGTAGTCGCCGTCGTCCGGCGGCGGTGAGTCGCCGAAGCCGGGCAGGTCGACGGCCTCGCTGTCGACGACCCCGTCGAGCAGCGCCATCAGCGCGGACCAGTTCTGCGAGGAACCGCCCAACCCGTGCACGTACAGCGCCGGTTCGAGTCCCTCGCGCGCGTGCGGCCTGCTGCGGATCTTCAGGGTGACGCCCGGCAGTCCGACCGACCGGAGCCGCTCGCCTTCGGCGATCCGGACGGACGCGGCCTCCGGCAGCACGTCGGTGGGCGGCACGGACGGCAGCTCGGTCGAAGACATGCGGCAATGTTACGAGGTGATCACGTCGGGACCCGTGTGTTCGGCGTCACAGCTGCGGGGCAGGTCCGGATGGCCGCACGGATCGCGGGCACATCGCATAGCGTCCGAAAGGGGTGTCTCCTAGGCTCGTACAGAGGGCACCCGCGTGTGGCCCCTGCATCTTCAGGGACGTTCGTAGGAAGGGAGCCCGCCATGGCCATCGACCCCATAGACCCCACCGATCCCGAGACGTTCACGGAGGACGACGCGGAGGAGTTCGACGTCGAGGCCCCGGAGAACGATGCCGCCCAGCAGCACACGGACGTCGCACCGGAGCGCGACGACCCCCTGGAGGGCGTGGACCCCGCCCGGGCGAACGAGGCCGACCTCGTGGAACAGGCCCGTGTCGTCTCGCTAGACGAGGACGACTACCGCTGACGGGACGGCAACCCGGAGCCGCGGACC
Organism: Streptomyces sp. NPDC088812; assembly: GCF_044750285.1. NCBI lineage: Bacteria > Bacillati > Actinomycetota > Actinomycetes > Kitasatosporales > Streptomycetaceae > Streptomyces > Streptomyces sp. NPDC088812. Next base: position 227,463 of record NZ_JBIVJP010000011.1, read on the forward strand.
GGTGACAGCGCCCCGGAGCCAGGGACCGACGGCAACCCACGGCCATATCGACCTGCGCCGACCTGGGACGGAGCCGCAGTGTGCCCACAACGCCCTGCTTTGAAACCTTGCGTACGGCTTTTGTCACCGTCCGGTCCGTGAAATTCTGCGCTCGCACCGCGCACAGCACGGTTACCGAAAAGTACGATGGCGGCGCGGCGGCACACCGCAAGAGGACGACTTTGGGAGGCGGCGTGACAGCCATCGAGCAAACTGAGGCGGCGCGCCCGCGAGGCACGCGCCTGCCGCGCCGTGCCCGACGGAACCAGCTGCTGGGCGCCGCCCAGGAAGTATTTGTCGCACAGGGCTACCACGCGGCCGCGATGGACGACATCGCCGAGCGTGCCGGTGTCAGCAAGCCGGTGCTCTACCAGCACTTCCCGGGCAAGCTCGATCTCTACCTCGCCCTGCTGGACCAGCACTGCGAGTCGCTCATCCAGGCGGTCCGCAGCGCGCTCGCGTCGACCACGGACAACAAGCAGCGCGTCCGCGCGACGATGGACGCCTACTTCGCGTACGTCGAGGACGACGGAGGGGCCTTCCGGCTGGTCTTCGAGTCGGACCTGACGAACGAGCCCGCGGTGCGCGAACGCGTCGACAAGGTCACCAACGAGTGCGCCGAGGCGATCTGCGACGTGATCGCCGAGGACACCGGTCTCTCGCGCGCGGAGTCGATGCTGCTGGCCTCGGGTCTCGGCGGGCTCGCCCAGGTGGTGGCCCGCTCCTGGCTGCACAGCGACCGCAGCGTCCCGCGTGACCAGGCGGTGCAGCTGCTGGCCTCGCTGGCCTGGCGCGGCATCGCCGGTTTCCCGCTGCACGGCACCGATCAGCACTGAGCCGTTCCCGCGTGTCGGCCGTTTGTTCCCGTCCGCTGTTCGCTCGTGGCGTGGACGGCCATGCCGTGTCCGTCCCCTCACCGGGCTAATGTGTGCAGCGTACGGCGCGGACGCCCGCGCACCACTGACCGTCGGAGGGACATAGCCGTGGAGGTCAAGATCGGCGTGCAGCACGCGCCCCGCGAGATCGTTCTGGAGAGCGGTCAGACTCCCGAGGAGGTCGAGCGGGTAGTGGCCGAGGCCCTGGCCGGAAAGTCGCAGCTGCTCAGCCTCGTGGACCAGCACGGCCGCAAGGTCCTGGTCCCGGCCGACCGCCTGGCCTACGTCGAGCTGGGTGAGCCGGCCCCGCGCAAGGTGGGTTTCGGCGCGCTGTAGACGAACACGCGGGAAGGGGCCCGGCGACCGTATGGTCGCCGGGCCCCTTCTTGTCTCCGCTCCTCCTCTGCGCGCCGCTCCGCCCCGCGCTCCTCTTCGCCTCTCTCCGCCCCGTCTCCGGCACCCACCGACCGGGCCCGGCCGCTCCCTCCGTACACCCGTCCGGGCCTCCACAGATGGAGCACATCTCGGCCACAGAGGAGGATTGCATTCCGCAGGTCACGGGTAAGACCGGCTACGACCTCGATGCACAGCCAGGCCGTCTCGGAGGGACCCGCATGATTCTGGAAGCGCTCAGCTCCGCTGTGCTCGGTCTGGTGCTCGCGTGGGCGGCGGTCCACCGTCTGTCCCACCGGCTGCCGACGCCCACCCTGGTCTTCGCGACGGGCGTCGCCGGAGCCCTCTTCGGCGACTTCGTCACCCACAGTGCGCTGGGCCCCGGCTCCGCACCGGTGAGCCTCATCGGCGCGGCGGTCGTCTCCGCCGCCTCGCTCTCCCTGCTGCTGCGTCCCGCGGGCCGCCGGCTCCGCCGACGATCAGCGACGGCCTAGGGCAAGCGTTCGGCGGAGCGGAAGCGACGATGCAGTGACTCAGTGAGGGCGTGGCGGATCAGCGAGGGTGTGGCGGATCAGCGACGCCCGGCCGAGGAGCTGAACGCGTCCCGCGCACTCCGCGAGCGAACGCTAGGCCGCCAGGCCCAGAGCGGCCATCCGCTTGGTGTGCGCCTCGGTGATCCGGGAGAACATCCTGCCGACCTCCGCGAGGTCGAAGCCGTCCGCGACACCGCCCACCAGCATCGTCGACAGCGCGTCGCGGTCCGCGACCACCCGCTGGGACTGCGACAGTGCCTCGCCCATCAGCCGCCGCGCCCACAGGGCGAGACGTCCGCCCACGCGCGGGTCGGCGTCGATCGCCGCACGTACCCGGTCCACGGCGAATCCCGCGTGCCCGGTGTCGTCGAGCACGGCCAGCACCAGCGCGCGGGTGTCGGAGTCCAGGCGCGCGGCGACCTCCCGGTAGAAGTCGCTGGCGATCGAGTCGCCGACGTAGGCCTTGACGAGACCCTCGAGCCAGTCCGAGGGAGCCGTCTGCCGGTGGAAGCCGTCGAGCGCGGCGACGAACGGCTCCATCGCACCCGTCGGCTCCTGACCGATCTCCGTGAGCCGGTCGCGCAGCCGCTCGAAGTGGTGGAACTCGGCCGACGCCATCTTCGCCAGCTCCGCCTTGTCCTCCAGCGAGGGCGCCAGCTTGGCGTCCTCGGCGAGCCGTTCGAACGCCGCCAGCTCGCCGTACGCGAGCGCGCCGAGCAGGTCCACGACCGCGGCGCGGTACTGGGGATCCGTGGAGGCGCTCGCCCAGTCCTGGGCTGCGATACCGGTGGCGGCGTGCTCGGGCTTGTCAGAGGTCGTCATGAAGCGCACAATAGCTCGCCCGCCGCGCGCGGGAAGGCCCTGGTCGAACAGTGCCGCCACGACGCTCCGAGGACCGGGCCCGTCGGTGTGACAACCACAACGTGACCGAATCGGCCATCGCATGTGCGCGAATCCAGGGTATGGTGGTAATGCGCCTGCTGAGTACGTTGACGTATCTCGACGGGCCGCACGTATGAGGATGCCCGGTCGGTGGCCCGATCGGCTCCGACCCGACAGCCCTACCGGCTCGTACGGCACATCGCGTACGGCGACCGGAGGGAACCCCTCAGCGGTACGAGCGCTAGAGCGTCGGCAGTGGTCCCGTGCCATACGGCTTGCCCCAGCGGTTTGCCCGTAAGGCAGCCGACGTCCCCGGCACGGTCCGTCAAAGACCCCCCGCGCTCGCCTCGCACCGCGCACACAGAAGAGGCAGCACCCTGACTACTACGTTCCGACAGCTCGGAATCCTCCCCGAGACCGCCGAAGCCCTCGAGGCCGTCGGCATCATCACCCCCTTCCCCATCCAGGAGATGACGCTCCCCGTGGCCCTGTCGGGCACGGACGTCATCGGCCAGGCCAAGACCGGCACGGGCAAGACGCTCGGCTTCGGCCTCCCCCTTCTCGAGCGGGTCACCGTCCCCGCGGACGTCGAGGCGGGCCGCGCCCGTCCCGAGGACCTCACCGACGCCCCGCAGGCGCTCGTCGTCGTCCCCACGCGCGAGCTGTGCACCCAGGTCACCAACGACCTGCTGACCGCGGGCAAGGTCCGCAACGTGCGCGTCCTCGCGATCTACGGCGGCCGTGCGTACGAGCCGCAGGTCGAGGCCCTGAAGAAGGGCGTCGACGTGGTCGTCGGCACCCCGGGCCGCCTGCTGGACCTCGCGGGCCAGAAGAAGCTGAACCTGAAGCACATCAAGTCCCTCGTCCTCGACGAGGCCGACGAGATGCTCGACCTGGGCTTCCTGCCCGACGTCGAGAAGATCATCGACATGCTGCCGCCGAAGCGGCAGACCATGCTGTTCTCGGCGACCATGCCGGGCGCGGTCATCGGCCTCGCGCGCCGCTACATGTCGCAGCCCACGCACATCCGCGCCACCGCTCCGGACGACGAGGGCGCGACGGTGGCGAACATCAAGCAGTTCGTCTACCGCGCGCACTCCATGGACAAGCCGGAGATGGTCGCCCGCATGCTCCAGGCCGACGGCCGCGGACTCGCGATGATCTTCTGCCGCACGAAGCGGACGGCCGCCGACATCGCCGAGCAGCTCCAGCGCCGCGGCTTCGCCTCCGGCGCGGTCCACGGCGACCTCGGCCAGGGCGCCCGCGAACAGGCGCTGCGCGCCTTCCGCAACGGCAAGGTCGACGTGCTCGTCTGCACCGACGTCGCCGCCCGCGGCATCGACGTCGAGGGCGTCACCCACGTCGTCAACTACCAGTCCCCCGAGGAAGAGAAGACGTACCTGCACCGCGTCGGCCGTACGGGCCGCGCGGGTGCGAAGGGCACGGCGATCACGCTCGTCGACTGGGACGACATCCCCCGCTGGCAGCTGATCAACAAGGCGCTGGAGCTCGACTTCGCCGATCCGCCGGAGACGTACTCCACGTCCCCGCACCTCTTCGAGGACCTGGGCATCCCCGCCGGCACCAAGGGCGTCCTGCCCCGTTCGGAGCGCACCCGCGCCGGGCTCGACGCGGAGGAGCTGGAGGACCTGGGCGAGCCGGGCGGCCGTGGTGGACGCGGTCGCGGTGACCGCCGCGGCGGCGGCCGGGACGAGTCCCGCTCCGCCGACCACGAGCGCTCCGCGCGGACGCCGCGCCGCCGACGCCGTACCCGGGGCGGGTCCTCGCTCGACGCGACGCCGGCTGCCGCTCCCACCGCCGCATCCGCTTCCGCTCCCGTCGTGGAGCCGACCCCGGTGGCTGAGGACGCGGCTCCCTCGCGCACTCCGCGCCGTCGCCGCCGTACGCGCGGCGGTGCCGCGCAGGAGGCCGTCAACGCCGCACCGGCCGCGACCGACACCGTCACTGCCCCCGCCCTCGCACCCGAGGCCGCGGAAACGGCCGTGACGACGGCGGAGAGCCCGGCTCTGGACACCCCGGAGACGCCGACGAAGCCGAGGCGCCGCCGCACCCGTCGCGGGGCGGACGCCCCGGCCGAGACGGCCGTCGAGACGCCGGCGGCGACGGTCGTCGAGCCCACGGCGGACACGGTCGCGCAGGCCGCGGTGGCCACCGCCGCCGAAGCCGCCGTCGACTCGGCGGAGGCCGTGGAGGCCGTGGAGGCCAAGCCGCGCCGCCGCACCCGTAAGACCGCGGCCGCGGCCCCGGCCGAGACCGCCGTCGCGACGGTCGACACGGTCGAGGCCGCGGAGGCGGCCCCCGAGGCCAAGCCGCGCCGCACCCGCAAGACCGCGGCCACCGCTCCGGCCGATGCACCGACCGAGGCACCCGCCGAGGCTGCCGACGCCGTCACGGCCGTCGACACCGCCGAAGGCACCGAGGCCAAGCCCCGCCGCCGCACCACCCGCAAGGCCACCCAGCCGGAACCGGCCACCACCGCCGCCATCCCGGCCCAGGCCACCGCGGAACCGGAGCCCAAGCCCCGCCGCACCCGCAAGACCGCCGCCACCACGACGACGGACAGCGCGGCGACGGACAGCGCGACGACGGCACCCGCGACGGCCGCCGAGGAAACGCCGGCACCGGCGGATCCCGTGGTGGCGAAGCCCCGCCGCACCCGTAAGGCGACGACGACGGCGGAAGCCGCCGTCGACACGGCCGAGGCGACGGTGGCCAAGCCGCGCCGCACCCGGAAGGCCGCCGCCGCGAGCGTCGACGCTCCGGAGGTCGCCCCGGACGCGGCCGAGGCCAAGCCGCGCCGTACGCGCAAGGCGACCGCTGCGGCCACTGCGACCGACGCGGCCGAAGCGGCGGTCGACACGGCCGAAGCCGTCGAGGCCAAGCCCCGCCGCACCCGCAAGACGACGGCGAAGGCCGAGACCACGGCCGGTACGGCCGAGACCACGGCCGGTACGGCCGAGGCCACCGAGGCCAAGCCCCGTCGCACGCGGAAGACGGCGGTGAAGGCCGAGACCCCGGCTGACGCCGCGGAGGCGGCCCCCGAGGCCAAGCCCCGTCGCACGCGGAAGACGGCGGTGAAGGCCGAGACCCCGGCTGACGCCGCGGAGGCGGCCCCCGTGGCCAAGCCGCGCCGCACCCGCAAGACCGCGGCCACCGCTCCGGCCGATGCACCGACCGAGGCACCCGCCGAGGCTGCCGACGCCGTCGCGGCCGTCGACACCGCCGAAGGCACCGAGGCCAAGCCCCGCCGCCGCACCACCCGCAAGGCCACCCAGCCGGAACCGGCCACCACCGCCGCCATCCCGGCCCAGGCCACCGCGGAACCGGAGCCCAAGCCCCGCCGCACCCGCAAGACCGCCGCCACCACGACGACGGTCGACACCACCCCGGGCACGGCAGCCGATACGGCCGAAGCGAAGCCGAGGGCACGCCGCACCACCCGCAAGGCGACGGTCCCCGCGGAGCCCGCGGACGGCTGATCGCCGGCCGGAACGGCCCGGCAAGGCAAGGCAAGGCAAGGCAAGGCAGAACGGCCCGACGGCCCGGTTCCTCCCGCCCGGAGGCGCCGGGCCGTCGGCGTTCCACACGACACCGGGCACCGGACACCGCCCCGGCCCACCCGCCCGATAACCTCGCCCCGTGACCACGCCGATCAGCTTCACGCCCCCTCCCGGCGCCCGCGCCCACCGCCTGCACACCGCGCGCGGTGAGTTCGCCGTCGTCGACGCACCCGTGGCCGCCGGGGTCGAGCCCCGGGGGGTCGCGCTGCTGGTGCCCGGGTTCACCGGCAGCAAGGAGGACTTCCACCTCCTGCACGAGCCCCTCGCGGCGCGCGGGTACCGCACCGTAGCCGTCGACGGGCGCGGACAGAACGAGTCGGACGGTCCCGCGCACGACGAAGCGCCCTACGCACAGCAGGAGTTGGCGCGGGACGTGCTCGCCCAGGCGGCCGCCCTCGACACGCCCGTCCACCTCGTCGGGCACTCCCTGGGCGGACAGATCGCCCGGGCCGCCGTCCTCCTGGACCACTCCCCCTTCGTCTCGTTCACCCTGCTCTCCTCGGGCCCAGGCAGGATCTCCCCGGCCCAGCAGCAACGCGTGCGGCTGCTGCACGAGGCGCTCGCGGTGCTGACGATGTCCGAGGTGTGGGAGGCCATCCTGGCGATGGGCCCGCCGGAAGAGGTCGGTGGGCCGGCCCGCGGCCTCGGTGGCCTCGCCCGTCTGCGGCAGCGCTGGCTGAACCACAAGCCCGCGCAACTCCTCGCCACCGGCCGCCAGTTGACCGTCGAGCCGGACCGCGTCGACGAACTCGCCGCCGTTCCGCTGCCGTTCCACGTCCTGTCGGGGGCCCGCGACGACACCTGGCCGGTGACGGTCCTCGACGGCATGGGCGTACGGCTGGGTGCGCACCGGACGGTCGTCCCGGACGCGGAGCACTCGCCGAACATGGACCAACCCCTGCCGACGGCCCACGGCCTCGCAGATTTCTGGGACAAGGTCCGCCAGGACCGGGGCGACCTCTAGCCGACCGTCCTGCGGCACCACCGGCCCTGGGCCGGGCCGGGCCACTGGTAGCGCAAGCACCAGTGGCCCCGCCAGCACCGCCAGTCACCGCAGCACTGCCAGTACCACCAAGTACTACCGGTACCACCAAGCACCGCGCGTACCACCAAGCACCGCCCGTACCGCTAGTACTGCGTCTGAAGGTGCTCCCAGAATCCGTCCCGCAGCGCGCGCCGCAGGTCCGCCTGGCCGCGCAGGGAGTACTGCAGGAGCCCCTCCGCCTCGACCAGGAGGTCCTGGTCGACGGAGCCGGGCAGGTAGGGGTGGCCGGGCAGCAGTTCCCCGAGGGACTCCCTGCCCCGCGCCGCCAGCCACTTCGCGGCGATCTGGGCGCCGACGAAGCGGACGTCCTCACGGGTGGGCCGGGCCGCGCCGGCCGGCTCGTAGGCGGGGGTGGTGCGCCGTGAGACGTACGGCTTGAAGAAGTCGAGGTCGAGGGTGCGCTGGCTGTCGACCTCCCAGAGCAGGGGCTCCGCCTGGTTGCGGCCCTCCGGGGCCTCGATGCCCCAGAGGTGGACGCGGGCGCCGTAGCCCTGGGCCGCCTCCACCGCCGACACCAGGTCCTCGTCGCCGCCGAGGAGGGCCGCGTCGCTGATGGCGCGGTGCCGGGCGAGGGACTCCAGGTCGGTGCGGATCAGGGAATCGACGCCCTTCTGCTGGTTGTTGGCGTTGAGGTTGCCCAGGCGGACCTTGACGTCCGGGAGTTCGGCGATGGTCTGCTGTTCGGCGGTGTGGATGCGGCGCCGGGCGCCGTCGTACCAGTAGACCCTCAGCAGCCGGCTGTCCGCGAAGATGGTCCGCGCCCGGTCGATGAGCGCCTCGATCAGGCCCTCGGCGTCCAGGTCGAAGGCCCGGCGGTCCTCGGTCCCCGCGATGAGCCGGCCCGCGGCCGCGTACAGGTACCCCGCGTCGACGAAGATCGCGTGGGTCGAGGGTGTCTTCGCCACCTCGGCGAGCATGCGGTTCAGCAGCTCGTTCGTGCGGTCGATGCGGGCGGCGAGGGCCGGGAGGTCGTCGTTCATCACCTCCATTCTCCCGGCGGTCACGCTGCGAACACAACCGGTCCCGTTCGGTCCACGAAGCTCTCTTACTCGTTAGTAATTAGTCGTTCGAAAAATTTCTTTAGCGTAGGGAATGTTTGTAACACGCACCGCGTTGAATACGAACGGACCAGGGGGCACCGTCGTCCCATGGGTCACTCATCAGTAGTTCTCCTCAGGAGGATGACCAGACGAAGGGAGAAGCCATGCGCTTCGAAATCATGCGACTCGACGACGTCGACGGCACGCCCGTGGACAGCACCGTCGTGGACGCCGCCTCCGTCAACCGGATCGTTCAGCAGGCCGCCGCCATAGGGCAGCGGCTGTGGATCCGCCCGGCCGACACCTCGGCCTCGTAACCCGCGGATCCCCCTTCACGCATTTCGGAGCCCCGTACGGCAGTCACTCGAATGCCGTACGGGGCTCCGTACGTTTTCCCGGGTCGGGCCGGCCCGACCCGGGACTGCTCAGTTCGCCCGGATCACCTGCGTGACCCCGTTGATGATCTGCTGCACGGCGATCGCGGAGAGCATCATGCCCGCGAGCCGTGTCACCAGCACCACACCGCCGTCCTTGATGACCCGGATGATCAGCAGCGAATGGCGCATCACCAGCCACAGCACCCCGTGGATGGCGAGGATCGCCGTCCACACCGACAGCTGCATGGCGGCGCTGTCGGCCTTCTGCACGGCCAGGATCACCGACACGATCGCGCCCGGACCGGCGAGCAGCGGCATGCCCAGCGGGACGAGCGCGACGTTGACGTCCTTGGTCTGCTTCGGCTCGTCGGTCTTGCCGGTCAGCAGGTCCAGTGCGATCAGCAGGAGCAGCAGCCCGCCCGCGATCATCAGCGCGGGCACGGACACATGCAGGTAGTCGAGGATCTGGTGCCCGAGGAGGCCGAACACGGCGATCACCCCGCCGGCCACGCAGACGGCCTGGAAGGCCATCCGCTTCTGGACGGCGGCCGGGCGCCCGGCGGTCAGTGCGAGGAAGACTGGGGTGATCCCGGGGGGATCCATGATGACGAACAGGGTGAGGAAGAGGGAGCCGAAGACGGCGAGGTCGAACATCGATACAAGGCCTTGCGGAAACTACGCGCCCAGGCGCGAACGTACGGAAAAGGGGTGGGGCCGCCGGGAGGACGGCGACGGAGGCCGGTCGCTGGACCGTGGAGGGTGAGCGAGTCCGGACGCCATGAGCCAGTCCAGGGCGGTGTGAACGACCAGGACGGTGCGGCGAACGCGGGACGGCGGACGCCGGACGCCGGACAGCGGACGCCGGACGCCGAACGGACGGAGCCGGGCCTGGGCCTCAGGCCCCGCCGGTCCCCGGCACCGGGAACGCCCCCGTGGCGCGCCGGGTGATCTCCCCGTAGACCTCGGGGTCGGTCGTGTACTCGCCGAGCACACAGGTCTTCCGGCTGCCGTGGTAGTCGCTGGAGCCGGTCACCAGCAGACCCAGTTCGCCGGCGAGCCCCCGCAGCCGCGCGCGGGTGTCCGCGTCGTGGTCCATGTGGTCGACCTCGATGCCGTCGAGGCCGGCGGCGGCCATGTCGGCTATCGCGGACTCCGGCACCGTACGGCCTCGCTTGCTCGCACCCGGGTGCGCGAAGACCGTCACCCCGCCCGCGGCCTTGACCAGGCGGATCGCCTCGAAGGGGTCGGTCTCGTGCTTCTCGACGAAGGCCCGGCCACCGTCGGCCAGCCAGTCCTGCGTGAACGCGTCACCCACGGTCGGGACGACGCCGAGCTCCACCAGCGCCGTGGCGACGTGCGGCCGCCCGACGGACCCGTCTCCGGCGATGCGCGCGACCTGCTCCCAGGTGACGGGCACGCCCAGCTCGTTCAGCTTGGCGATCATGCCCCGGGCGCGCGGCACCCGGTCGTCGCGAACGAGCTCCCGCTCGGCGAGCAGCCCGGGCTCCTCCGGGTCGAACAGGTAGGCCAGCATGTGCATGCTGACGCCGTCGACACGGCAGGACAGTTCGGCGCCGGTGACGAGGGTGAGCCCCTCCGGCAGCGCGGCGACCGCCTCGGCGTACCCGCGCGTGGTGTCGTGATCGGTGAGGGCGACGACGTCCAAGCCGGCCACGGCGGCGTTGCGCACCAGCTCGGCCGGGGTGTCCGTGCCGTCGGAGGCCGTGGAGTGGCAGTGCAGGTCGATACGCACGACGCGGGCTCCAGGCGGTGACGGGGCGGGAGGGGACGCTCCAGCATAACCGCACCTCGCAGACCCCTGTCACACCCGCACCCCGGAGGCACCCCCTACAGTCGGCTCCTAGGGTTTCAACAGCCGTGGCGACAGCGCGCCGCACGGCACCAGCTCTATCTCCGCACCCGCGTCCCGCAGGTCCGTCAGCACCAGCTCGTCGTACATGAGGAGCCCGGACTGCTCGGGCCACGCCACCGCCCACAGCCACAGCCCGCGCGCCTCGCCCGCGAAGACCGCCCGGTCGTCGGGGGAGCCGGAGACGTGCCAGAGCGGGGTCGGGCGGCCGGCGGCGAGCACCTTGGCCTGGGGCGGCTTCTCGACGTCCAGGTACGGGCCGGGGTCCGGCCCGTCGATGCCGGCGTATCGCGCACCGAGACCGACACCGAGCTCCTCGGCGACGAGGATCAGCTCGCCCACCCCTCCGAGCGGGCCGGGACCGGAGCAGGCCACGGCGGAGGCCCGGCCGCCACTGCGGTCGTCACCGGCGTACGCCACCCCCGTGAACAGCCAGCCGACCGGCAGCGGCCACGGCATCCACACCGGCACCTGGGTGCGGTGGACGACGACACTGAGGGCCTCGACGCTGGGCGGGATCACGGGCTGCAGCGGATGCACCGTCCCGTGCACTTCGCACTGCCAGGAATCGGCGAAGAGACCGGGAGCCCTGACCCGGCCACCACACTTCGGGCAACTGGGTTCGCCCCTCATAGAGCCCCACGGTCCTACCCCGTTCCCTCCACGTCAAGGACGATCACCCGTCCGGACGGCTGCCGGGGCACGGGTGGCGGCACCCCCCACCTCCCGATATAGATGTAAGTTGCATTAATTAGAGCGACTAACTTACTATGTGTATACACCAACCATCCCCCCGGGATCGGAGCAGGCATGGACCCCTTCGACACGGGCTCCGCCGCCGGCACCGCGGCCGGCACCGGAGCCGGCGGCATACTGCGGCAGCCCAAGGCGGTGTGGGCGACCGCCGGCGCGTCCGTCGTCGCCTTCATGGGCATCGGACTGGTCGACCCGATCCTGCCGTCCATCGCCCAGGGTCTGGACGCCACGACCGGCCAGGTCTCCCTCCTCTTCACGTCCTACTTCCTCATCACCGCCTTCGCGATGCTGCTGACCGGCTTCGTCTCCAGCCGCATCGGCGGCCGCAAGACCCTGCTGCTCGGCCTCGCCCTGGTCGTGGTCTTCGCGGGCCTGTCCGGCACCTCGGACACGGTCGGCCAGCTCGTCGGCTACCGCGCCGGCTGGGGCCTGGGCAACGCCCTGTTCGTCTCCACCGCCCTCGCCGTCATCGTCGGCGCGGCGGCGGGCGGCAGCGCGGCCGCGATCCTGCTGTACGAGTCCGCCCTGGGCCTCGGCATGGCGTGCGGGCCGCTGCTGGGCGCGCTGCTCGGCGACGCGAGCTGGCGCTACCCCTTCTTCGGCACCGCGGTCCTGATGGCGATCGGCTTCCTGTGCATCACGGCGTTCCTGAAGGAGCAGCCGCGGCCGGCCCGCAGGACCTCCCTCCTCGACCCGATCCGGGCCCTCGGTCACGGCGGCCTCGCCTCGGCGGCCGCGTCGGCCTTCTTCTACAACTACACGTTCTTCACCGTGCTGGCCTTCACCCCGTTCGTGCTGAACATGACGCCGTACAGGTCGGGGGCGGTGTTCTTCGCCTGGGGTGTGCTGCTCGCCGTCTTCTCCGTCGTCGTGGCACCACGCCTGCAGAAGCGGTTCGGCTCGCTGAAGGTGCTCGGCGGCTCCCTGGTGCTGCTCGCCGCCGACGTGCTGGTCCTCGGCTACGGCGGCCACACCGCGGCCGTCGTCTGCACGATCCTGTCCGGCGCCTCCATCGGCGTGAACAACACCGTGTACACGGAGCTCGCCCTGGGCGTGTCGGACGCACCGCGCCCGGTGGCGAGCGCGGGCTACAACTTCGTGCGGTGGTTCGCGGCGGCGGCCGCTCCCTACTTCGCGCCCAAGATCGAGGAGTGGACCGACGTCCACGTCCCGTTCGTCGTGGCGGCGCTCACCGCGGCCGCCGGCGCGCTGGTGGTCGTCGTACGGCGCGGGGCGCTGGAGCACGACGCGGAAGAACTCGCGCCCCGGCACGCCACGGAGGACGGCGTCACCGTCTTCGCCGACTGAACCGGCGAAAGGCGTCACCGTCGCCACCGTCTTCGCCGGCCGAGTCGGAGAAGGGCGTCACCGTCTTCGCCGGCCGAGTCGGAGAAGGGCGTCACCGTCTTCGCCGGCCGAGTCGGCGTACGGTCAAACGGCGGGCCCCAGGTGCATGTCGGTGACCTTGCTCACGTGCCGTCAGTCCAGCGGGACGGACCTGCGGGACGGATCCCGCAGGTCCGTCCCGTGCGTGAGCCAGCGCTCCTGGAGTGCCTGGGCGCCGTGCACGCGCTTCCAGGCGGCCTCGTTCGGCGTCATCGGCAGCAGCGGCAGGAAGCGGACCGGGTCGAGGGGCTCGTCGAGGTCCAGGTCCTCGACCAGACCGCCCGGCTCGGCGACCAGCACCGAGGTGAACGGCGCGCCGGGCCACAGGGGTTCACCGACGTCGAGGGAGGCGCCGGGGGTCACGACCACACCCTCGACCTGCGGGGACGCGGCGAGCACGGCGAGCGGGCGGAGCACCTTGTCGGTGTCGGCGAGACCGCTCCGCACGGACAGGACCAACTCGGCGCGCGGCCCCCGGACCGGGTCGGCGACCATCGCGGTGGGGTCGCCCATCGGCTGCGCGGACATGCCGAGTGTGGCGTAGCGCACGATGTCACCCTCCTGGAAGCGCAGCACCTCGACGCGGTCCGTACCGAGGAAGGTGACCGCGGCACGGGCGTCCGGCTCACCCAGCGCGGTACGCAACCGGGCCTCGACCAAAGGGAGAACATCCGTCATGCCGCGAGAATAGAACTCGTCAGTACCGGGCAAAGCAGCGCCTTGACACTTCCGTCGGCTGATACTCTTGCCCGGTGGTTCGGGGCAGCACGCAGAAGCGTCGCGATCAAGCCCCGACGCCGAAGGTACTCCCCTACGGGGGACCGGCTGGAGGAGGTGGGGCTGTCATGGATCGAAGTCGACCGTGCAGTACCACTCGCTCTTCCCGCCGCTGATGTAGCTCTGTGGCTCCGGCCGATCGCCGCCTCTCGCGTTCGCGCTCGCGTCTTCACACGGAAGAGCACTTCGTTTCGTTGTACCGGATCCGTCCGACCGGTCCTCAGGGCCCGATCGTGCTGGTCCTTCTGATCTGAAGCAGTAGCTGAATCAGTAGCGAAACCCGCCACCGCGACGGTGCGGTGCTCCCCGCTTTGTGGACGTGCCAAACATCTGGAGTCAGGACGTCCCCATTCCGGGTAGTTCCACCCGTCGTCGGCGCCTTTCGTTGCCCGTCGCGAAGGAGCCCGCCATGTCGATGATCCGCGACCTGCGTGCCGTGGTCCGCCCGTCCCGTCCCTCCCCGCGCAAGGACGGCCACGCGTACGACACCACCCGCGACCCCGCCACGCCCTCGGCCGTCGTCGACTGCGCCGTCTACCGCGACGGCGCCCGCGTCCACACCCCCGCGCCGCTCACCCCGCAGGAGGCGATGCGCCAGGTGCGGCGCGACGGCGGGTTCGTGTGGATCGGGCTCCACGAGCCCACCGAGGCCGAGTTCGCGGGGATCGCCGGCGAGTTCGGGCTGCACCCGCTGGCCGTGGAGGACGCCGTCCAGGCCCACCAGCGGCCCAAGCTGGAGCGGTACGACGACTCCCTGTTCACGGTGTTCAAGACCATCCACTACGTCGAGCACGACCAGCTCGACGCCAACAGCGAGGTCGTCGAGACCGGCGAGGTCATGTGCTTCACCGGCAAGGACTTCTTCATCACCGTCCGGCACGGCGGCCAGGGATCGCTGCGCGGACTGCGCCGCCGCCTCCAGGACGACCCCGAGCTGCTCGCCAAGGGCCCCTCGGCCGTGCTGCACGCCATCGCCGACCATGTCGTCGACGGCTACATCGCGGTCGCCGACGCCGTCCAGGACGACATCGACGAGGTCGAGACCGAGGTCTTCTCGCCCGGCCGCAAGGGCGCCCCGCGCGGCACCGACGCCGGACGGATCTACCAACTCAAGCGCGAGGTGCTGGAGTTCAAGCGCGCGGTCTCGCCGCTGCTGCGGCCGATGCAGCTGCTGAGCGAGCGGCCCATGCGGCTGGTCGACCCCGACATCCAGAAGTACTTCCGGGACGTCGCCGACCACCTCGCCCGCGTCCAGGAGCAGGTCATCGGCTTCGACGAGCTGCTCAACTCCATCCTCCAGGCCAACCTCGCGCAGGCGTCCGTCGCCCAGAACGAGGACATGCGCAAGATCACGTCCTGGGCGGCCATCATCGCCGTACCGACCATGGTCTGCGGGGTGTACGGCATGAACTTCGACTACATGCCGGAGACCCACTGGAAGTACGGCTACCCCGTGATCATGTCGGTCACGGTCGTCCTCTGCCTGGGCATCCACCGCACGCTGAAGCGCAACGGCTGGCTGTGACCGCGCCTGGATAGGGTGAGGCCATGACACGCGAGCTGCTCGACCAGGCCCTCGTCGAGGAGGCCACCAAGAAGTCCGGCCTCATCTGGGTCAAGGCGGCCGGTGAGCCGGCCGCGCGGGCGCTGTGGCACGTCTGGCACGAGGGCGCGGCCTGCCTGGTCGGTGACGGACCGGGCGAGCAGCCGCTGCCCGGCCTGGCCGACGGCGCGTCGGCCGAGGTGACCGTGCGCAGCAAGGACAAGGGCGGCCGGCTGGTCTCCTGGACCGCCCGGGTCGTCCAGCTCGCCCCCGGCACCGAGGCGTACGGGGCGGCCGTCGCCGACCTCAAGGGCAAGCGGCTGAACGCGCCCGACGGGGAGGCGATGACGGAGCGGTGGGCGGCCGAGTGCAGGGTGGTCCGCCTGGAGCCGACCGGGGGGACGGTGCCGCTGCCCGAGGGCTCCCTGGCGGAGGCCCCGCGGCCGTCGCCGGCCACGACCCGGCGGGAGATCCCCGCCGGCCTGCCGCGGCTGCTGCTGAAGAAGAAGCGCAAGAGGAAGTAGCCGCCGTTCAGCCGGGCACCCGGCGTCCGGGTGCCGGCCCGGCACGGTGCGGGCCGCACCTGCCCCCGCCTCACCGCCGCCCCGGCACGGTGGCCCGAGGGGACCCCACTGTGGCAGCCGCCCCGGCGTAGCGACCCGAGCGGCCCCGGCCGTCGCGGGCCGCCCCGGCCCGGCGGTCCCCGGAGGACCCAGCCCGCCGCGACAGCCCCCTCACGGCGGCCCGAGAGCGGCCCGCGACCGTCGCACAGCCGCTCCTGCGCTCGCGCCCGCGGATTCAGCCCTCGCGGCTGTCCCGGCCCGGTGTGCCCGAGCGGGCCCGGTCATCGCAGCCGCCCCCGCGGATCCAGCCCTCGCGGCTGCCCCGGCCCGGTGTGCCCGAGCGGGCCCGGTCATCGCAGCCGCCCCCGCGCGGTGGCCCGAGCGGAGCCGCCCCCGCGGCCGCCCCCACGCGCGAGCCGGACCGGACCGCCCGCGCCCGGACCGGGCCCCCTAGCCGGGCCGAGTCGGGCCGGATCAGGCCGGAACGAACCAGGCCAGGCCGGACCGGACCAGGCCGGACCAGGCCGGACCAGGCCGACCGCGCGGTAGCCGGTCGGCGGCGGCGGGGGCCGCTCGCGCGGTCGGCCGTGCCGGTCACGACGTGGGCAGTTCCTTGCCGTAGTCCACCGTCTCGCCCTTCGCCGGTTCCTTCAGGGCGAAGTCCTCGCCCCACGCCGAGAAGCTCAGCGTGCCGGCGTCGCCCGCGCGCACCAGGCGCAGCGGGTACGGCTTGCCCTCCAGGGAGACGTCCAGCGTGCCGCCGGAGCCGCCGCCCCCGGTGATGCGGACCGTGCGCTTGCCGGACTGCTCGTGGTAGCCGTCCTTGCCCAGCGAGCCGTGCAGCGTCAGCAGGTCGCCGAGGAGCAGGTCCTTGTCCGTGAAGCCGCTGAACTTCTTGTACGAGGGGTCCCCGGACGGCACCTTCACGTACTTGCCGTCGAGCTTGTCCGCGGCCGCCGTGTCGGAGTCGCTGCCGGTTTCGCCGTCCTCGTTCTTCCAGAACGCCGCGTCCGCCTTCAGGTACAGCTGCTCCCCGACCCGCAGCAGGTGGAAGGACGCCCCCGCGGCGGTGACCGAACCCGTGCCGCCGTCCGACTTCAGACGCATGTCGAGCTTGTACGACTTCCCGCCGGCGACCACGGTCCCGGACAGCCGCACCGTGTCGACCGCGGTCGCGGCCGCCTTCGTCTTCTTCTGGATACGGTCCGCCGACAGCTTGCCGACGCCGTTCGTGCCCGCGTCCGGGTCCTCGCTGCACCCCGTCACGCCCAGGCCCGTCACGACCAGTGCGCACATCGCGCTCACCAGTGTCCGGCGGTGGGTACGGCCCTGGGGCATCGCGGTCACAGAGACAACAGCCTTTCTGCGGGGGAGTCCTGAGCGGCGTACCGCAGCGTACCGGGGCTGCCCGGCGGCAGCGGAGCCAGTCCGTCCGGACCGCTCACCAGGGCGTACCCGATCGGGACGGGCTAGCCTGAAGCCCGCACGAGCGGGCATTTGCGAAAAGAGCACCACAGGTAACAACCACGGGTAACGAAGGAGGTGCGGCCATGGCCGCGGGCGTCCCCCGGATCTTCGTCTCGCACCTCTCCGCTGTCGCCGTCTTCGACCCCAACGGCGACCAGGTCGGCCGCGTACGCGACCTGGTCGTGATGCTGCGCGTCCGGCGCCGGCCGCCGAGACTGCTCGGGCTGGTCGTCGAACTGCCCACCCGCCGCCGCATCTTCCTGCCCATGACCCGGGTGACCAGCATCGAGTCCGGCCAGGTCATCACCACCGGAGTGCTCAACGTCCGCCGCTTCGAGCAGCGGCCCACCGAGCGCCTCGTCTTCGGGGAACTGCTCGACCGGCGCGTCACGCTGGCCGAGACCGGCGAGGAGGTCACCGTCCTCGACCTGTCCGTGCAGCAGCTGCCCGCCCGCCGGGACTGGGAGATCGACCGGGTCTTCGTGCAGAAGGGGAAGAGGTCGGGCGCCTTCCGGCGCGGCAGGGGCGAGAAGCTGACCGTGGAGTGGTCGGCGGTCTCGGGTTTCTCCCTGGAGGAGCACGGGCAGGGCGCGGAGAGCCTCCTCGCCACCTTCGAGCAGCTGCGCCCCGCCGACCTCGCCAACGTGCTGCACCACCTCTCCGCCAAGCGCCGCGCGGAGGTCGCCGCCGCCCTCGACGACGACCGTCTCGCCGACGTCCTGGAGGAACTCCCGGAGGACGACCAGATCGAGATCCTCGGCAAGCTCCAGGAGGAGCGGGCCGCGGACGTCCTGGAGGCCATGGACCCCGACGACGCCGCCGACCTGCTCGCCGAGCTGCCGGAGGCGGACAAGGAGCGGCTGCTGAGCTTGATGAAGCCCGACGACGCGGCCGACATGCGGCGCCTGATGTCGTACGAGGAGCACACGGCGGGCGGTCTGATGACGACCGAGCCGATCGTGCTGCGGCCCGACGCCACCGTCGCCGACGCCCTGGCGAGGGTCCGCAACCGGGACCTCTCCCCCGCCCTCGCCGCCCAGGTCTACGTCTGCCGCCCGCCCGACGAGACCCCCACCGGCAAGTACCTCGGCACGGTCCACTTCCAGCGCCTGCTGCGCGACCCGCCCTACACCCTGGTCAGCTCCCTCCTCGACGACGACCTCCAGCCGCTGGAGCCGGACGCGGCGCTGCCCGTGGTCGCCGGGTTCTTCGCGACGTACGACATGGTCGCGGCGCCCGTCGTGGACGAGGCGGGGTCGTTGCTGGGCGCGGTGACCGTGGACGACGTGCTGGACCACCTGCTGCCGGAGGACTGGCGGGAGACGGAGTTCCACCTGGGCGACGGGGAGGTGACCGATGGTCCCCGAGCGTGAGGGCGGCCGCGTCGAGCGCACCCCGGCCGGTGCCACCGCCACGGGCCGGGCGGCGGCGACGGGTGCCACCGCGACCGGCCGCCCCCGGGCCCGGCTGGACCAGCCGCGCCCGCCCCGGCGGCGCATCGTGCCCGAGTGGGACCCGGAGGCCTTCGGGCGGCTGTCGGAGCGCATCGCCCGGTTCCTGGGCACCGGACGGTTCATCGTCTGGATGACGATCGTCATCATCCTGTGGGTGGTGTGGAACGTCTCCGCCCCGGGCGACCTGCGCTTCGACGAGTACCCGTTCATCTTCCTGACCCTGATGCTGTCCCTCCAGGCGTCCTACGCGGCCCCGCTGATCCTGCTCGCGCAGAACCGGCAGGACGACCGCGACCGGGTCAACCTGGAGCAGGACCGCAAACAGAACGAGCGGTCGATCGCGGACACCGAGTACCTCACCCGGGAGATCGCCGCCCTGCGCATCGGGCTCGGCGAGGTCGCCACCCGGGACTGGATCCGCTCCGAGCTCCAGGACGTGCTCAAGGAGCTGGAGGACCGCAGGGACGGCCACGGCGTATTCCCGGCAGTCGCGGCAGAACGGTCGCACGGACGTGACGTAGACGACCGCTGACAGGCATCCCGGGGCGCCCGCGGCGCGCCGTACCATCGTCTCTATGGCTACGGAAGACGCGGTGCGCGAAGCACTGGCGACGGTGAACGACCCCGAGATCAACCGCCCCATCACCGAACTGGGGATGGTCAAGTCGGTGGAGATCGGCGCGGACGGAGCGGTCGCGGTCACCGTCTACCTGACGGTCTCCGGCTGCCCGATGCGCGACACGATCACGCAGCGCGTCACCGAGGCGGTCTCCCGGGTCGAGGGCGTCACCCGGGTCGACGTCTCGCTCGACGTGATGAGCGACGAGCAGCGCAAGGAGCTCGCCACCGCCCTGCGCGGCGGCCAGACCGAGCGCGAGGTCCCCTTCGCCAAGCCCGGCTCGCTGACGCGCGTGTACGCGGTCGCCTCCGGCAAGGGCGGTGTCGGCAAGTCGTCGGTGACGGTGAACCTGGCGGCGGCGATGGCGGCCGACGGCCTGAAGGTCGGTGTGGTCGACGCCGACATCTACGGCCACAGCGTGCCGCGCATGCTGGGCGCCGACGGCCGTCCCACCCAGGTCGAGAACATGATCATGCCGCCGTCCGCGAACGGCGTGAAGGTCATCTCCATCGGCATGTTCACCCCGGGCAACGCCCCCGTGGTGTGGCGCGGTCCGATGCTCCACCGGGCGCTCCAGCAGTTCCTGGCCGACGTGTACTGGGGTGACCTGGACGTCCTCCTGCTGGACCTGCCGCCCGGCACCGGCGACATCGCCATCTCGGTGGCCCAGCTGGTCCCGAACGCCGAGATCCTGGTCGTGACGACCCCTCAGCAGGCCGCCGCCGAGGTGGCCGAGCGGGCCGGTTCCATCGCCGTACAGACCCATCAGAAGATCGTCGGCGTGGTCGAGAACATGTCCGGCCTGCCCTGCCCGCACTGCGGCGAGATGGTCGACGTGTTCGGCACGGGCGGCGGCCAGCTCGTCGCCGACGGCCTGACCCGCACGACGGGCGCCTCCGTCCCCGTCCTCGGCAGCATCCCCATCGACGTCCGCCTGCGCGAGGGCGGCGACGAAGGCAGGCCGGTCGTGCTGACCGACCCGGGCTCCCCGGCGGGCTCGGCCCTGCGGGCGATCGCGGGGAAGCTGGGGGGACGACAGCGCGGACTGTCGGGGCTGTCCCTGGGGATCACCCCGAGGAACAAGTTCTAGGACCCCTACGACAACGGGGGCGCCGTCCTGTGCGGACGGCGCCCCCGTTGTCGTGCGCGTCGTGCGCGGACAGTGCCCCCGTTGTCGCGCGCGGACAGTGCCCCGTCGTCGCGCGCGGGGTCAGGCGTAGGTGGTGATGTCCTTGATGACGGCGAAGCCGAGCCCGTATGCGCTCATCCCTCTCCCGTACGCCCCCACGTGCACCCCTTCCTCCGTCGAGCCGGCCAGGACCCAGCCGAACTCGGACTCGCGGTAGTGGAACGGGGTCGGCACTCCGTCGACCGGGAGGGACAGCGTGGACCAGTCCGGGCCGGAGAGGTCGTCGGCCAGGACCCACGCGGTCTCGGTCTGCTGCTCCAGCCAGTCGTCGCGCAGGCTGTGGTCCATCTGGCCGGGCCAGGTGAAGGACAGTAGCCCCACCCCGGCGAGCCAGGCCGCGGAGGACACCGACGTGGCCTCCAGCAGCCCCGTGCCGTCGGCGCTCCTGCGCGACGGGCTCGCGGCGACGGTCACCACGACCGCGAACTTCCCGCGGTCCTCGCCCGCCGTCTCGTGCCGCACGGAGGGCTCGTCACCGTGCCCGGTGGAACCGTGCTCGACGGCCCCGTCGGCGGCCGTGCCGACCTGCATGAGCCAGCGCGGTCCTGTGAAGGCCTCGTCGAGGCCGTACCACGGGAAGGGCGCCTCCAGGTAGCCGTCGACCGTGCGCCGGGCGGAGCGGACCTGCTGTCCATCCTCCGCGGCCGGCGCCTCAGCGACTGCCCGACTCGTCGTCTCCATGTGCCCGGACGCCTCCTCGATCTCGGCGGACCGACCCGGCCCGCCCCCCTTCGGGCGGCGTTTCCCCCTGGGGGGTCCGGTCCGCACAACAACCAGGCAGCATAGCCACCCCGCTGCTGACTGTCGGGAAGCCGCCCGGCGCGTGAGGCGTGCGCCCCCTCACACCGGGGGGCGCGTGGGGCTCAGGTGGCGTCCGCGTCGAAGGGCGGGCGGTCGTCCTTGGCCGGCTCCTCGGGCTTCTTCACCATGTCGACGCGGCCGCCGGACGGACCCGACGAGGAGGCCGACGCCGAGGAAGCCGACGCCGCGGAGTCGCTGTCGCGCCCGTGGACCGCGTCCGTGACCTCGGCCATCTCCTTCTTCAGGTCGAAGCCGTTGCGGATCTCCTTCAGCCCCAGGTCCTCGTTGTCCAACTGCTTGCGGATGAACGTCTTGGGGTTGAGGTCCTCGAACTCGAAGTCCTTGAACTCCGGGCCGAGCTCCTGACGGATGTCCTGTTTGGCGCTCTCCGAGAACTCACGGATCTTCCGGACCGTGCGCATCACGTCCTGGATGACCTTCGGGAGCTTGTCCGGACCGAAGACGAGCACGGCCAGGACGACGATCGTCACCAGCTCGAGCGCACCTATGTCATTGAACACCTGAAGCTCCTTGCGATGTCCGCGGTCCTCGGCCCTCGGTGGTCAGTTCGGGTCTTCCGTGGTCCGGGCCGGGACCACGGTACCTGTCGGACCTGTCCGGCCGGTACCGTCCCGAGGTGTCCGAGTGCGTACGGGCGACCTGTTTTCCGCCTTGTTTGCCTTGTGGGACGGCGTTCCGGGGTCCGATCTGTGAGGTTCCTGTCAATTCGAGGAGCCGAGGACCAGCGAGAGGGTGCGTTCCGTCCCGCCGCGTTCGACGGTGAGCTCCAGACGGTCGCCGGGGCGGTGGGCGCGGGTCTTGACGATCAACTCCTCACCCGAGTGGACGGGCAGGCCGTCCATCTCGGTGATGACGTCGCCGGCCCGGATGCCGGCCCGGTCACCGGGGCCGCCGGGGGTGACCGGTGAGCCGCCGTCGGCGCCCTGGCCGCCGACGCGGGCGCCGTCGCCGGTGTAGTCCATGTCGAGGGTGACGCCGATGACCGGGTGGGTCGCCCGGCCGGTGTTGATCAGCTCCTCGGCGACACGCTTGCCCTGGTTGACGGGGATGGCGAAGCCCAGCCCGATGGAGCCGGCCTGGCCGCTGTCGGAGCCGGTTCCGTCGGCGGCCGAACGGATGGCCGAGTTGATGCCGATGACATGCCCCTGAGCGTCGAGGAGCGGGCCCCCGGAGTTGCCGGGGTTGATGGGCGCGTCGGTCTGCAACGCGTCGACGTACGACACGTCGCTGCCGTCGCCGCTCTCGCCGCCGGCCGTGATCGGCCGTTCCTTGGCGCTGATGATGCCGGAGGTGACGGTGCCCTCCAGGTCGAAGGGGGCGCCGATGGCGACGACCGGGTCGCCCACCCGGACGTTGTCGGAGTTGCCGAGGTACAGGGGCTTCAGGCCCTCCACGCCGGTCACCTTCACGACGGCGAGGTCGTAGCCGCCGTCGCCGCCGACGACCTCGGCCTCGGCCGTCTGGCCGCCGTTGAAGACGACGGTTATCCGGCCGTCGGAACCGGCGGGCTCGACGACGTGGTTGTTGGTGAGGATGTGACCGAGCGTGTCCAGCACGAAGCCGGTGCCGGTGCCGGACGTCTCGCTGCCGCTGACGTGCAGCGTGACGACGCTGGGCAGGGCACGCGCGGCGATCCCGGCCACGCTGTCCGCGGCGCGCCCGGTGGGCTCCGCGGAGGCCTGCGGCAGCTGGACCCCGTCGAGTCCGCCGTTGCGCTCCAGGTACGCCCCCACGAGACCTCCGACCAGCCCGGACACGAGCGCGAGCCCCAGCGCCCCGCCGACCAGCACCCGCCGCGCCCGCTTGCGCCACTGCGGCTCCGTGAGCACGGCGGCTCCGGTCTGCTGGAGGGGCCCGCCGGAAACCGACCGGAGCGGGGTCCCGGACCAGGGGTCGTAGCGGTGCCAGGGGTCGGCGGGCGCAGTCTGGGACGTGGCGGCTGCGGGGGCCACAGGGGCCGTCGGGGCCGGAGGCGCGGAGGCCGACGGGTCGGCAGGGGCGGTCGCGGACGCGGAACCTGACGGAGCAGCAGGGGCCGTCGCGGGCGTGGAGACCATCGCGGGCGCGGTGCCTGACGGGACAGCAGGGACCGTCGCGGGCGCGGAGACCGTCGCGGGCGCGGGGCCTGACGGGGCAGCAGGGGCCGTCGCAGGCGCGGAGACCGTCGCGGGCCCGGGGCTTGACGGGACAGCAGGGGCCGTCGCAGGCGGGGAGCCTGACAGGACAGCAGGGGCCGTCGCGGGCGTGGAGGCCGTCGCAGGCGGGGAAGTCGGTGGAACGGCAGGGGCCATCGCGCCGGGGGCGTCCGAGGGACGGGAAGCCGCGGGCGGGAGGGGCGTCGCGCCGGGTGCGGGCGAGCCTGGCGTGACCACGTCGTGAACGGCGCCGGGCACGCCGGGAGGCGGGCCGGCCGGCATCGCGCCCTGGGCCGGCATGGACAGCGCCGGGTGCTGCACGGGCGGTGCGGGGGCCCAGGGGCCCGGCTCGCCATAGGGCGGGGTGCTGTAGGGGTCCGGGTCGTGCAAGGGCTTGGGACGGTCGCTCGTGACCGACGGCAGGACGACGGCCCCGACCTGTGCGTCCTCCGCCCCGGGCCGGTCGCCGGACGAGTCGCCGATCCGGTGCTCGGGCCGCTCGACGGGCAAGTCACCGCCCCGGTCACCGGGCAAGTCACCGCCCCGGTCACCGGGCGAGTCACCGACCCGGGTCTCGGGCGCGTCACCGCCCCGGTCCTCGGGCCCCTCGTCAGGGACGGGCCGGCCCGAGTCGTCGTGCTCCGAGGCACGAGGAGCGCCCGCGCCCAACGGCCGGCTCAGTTCGTAGTCGCCGTCGTCCGAGGCACCGTCGTGTGAAGCGACGTCGGCCGGGACGCCGTCGGACGGGCCACCGTCGTACGGAGCGACATCCGCAGAGCCCCCGTCGGACGAGCCACCGTCGAACGGGCCACCGTCGGACGAGCCACCGTCGAACGGAGCGACATCGGCAGGGCCACCAACGGACGAGCCACCGTCGAACGGGCCACCGTCGGACGAGCCACCGTCGGACGGAGCGGCATCGGCAGGGCCCCCGTCGGACAAGTCACCGTCGGACGTACCGCCGTCGGACCGGCCGACCGGTGCCCCGGAGTTCGCCGGCGCGTCCGCCACCCCCGCGGGTCGCGCCAGTTCGAAGTCGTCCTCGGTGTTCTCACGGCCGCTCTCCTGCCCGGCAGGGTTCTGCGGTCGGGGCCGGCTCCACCATTTCCCCTTCGGGGACTTCCCCTCGTCCATGCTCTCCCCGCATGTCGAACGCCGCCTGCGTGCCCGCCGCCGGGCACGTGCGCGGTCCTCCGAGGATTCAACCAGGTTCGCGGTGCACCGGCGCCGGAGCCGGGTCAGCGGGTGTTCTGCGCGGAGGGGGAGGTGCTGGGGGTGACGGTGGTGTCGGGGACGGGCGCGGAGAGCAGGCCGGGCGCCGAGACCTCGGGCGCGGTGGTCCACGCGGTCAGGGCGATCGGCGGGGTGGCGCCGAGCGGACGTATCAGTGGGGACATGGCGGCGGCGCCGGCCACCACGGGCGTGGTGAGCCCGTGCCGGAAGGCCTGGTCGGCAGGGGGCGGGGCCGGGGCCGGCGCTCCGGGCAGCAGCGGAGCCGAGATCTGGGTGGGAGCGACCGGGTTCCCGGCGAGCAACTGGCCGCCCTGCGCGAGCAGCGGTCCGGTGCCGCGGCGGCGCTGGCCGTCGGGGGCCGTCGGGGAGCCGGTGCCGGGGGTGCGGGCCGGGGTGACGTTGCTGCCGGAACCGCCCCGGGCCTCCGTGTCGGTCGGCGGGACGCCGGTGTTCACGCCGCCCAGGGCGATCGCGGCCAGCGACACCGCTCCGGCGGCGACGAAGGCGAACCGCATGCTGCGGGAGCGCTCGGTGTCGCCACGGCCGACCGGATGGATCCGGAAGCCGCGCTCCGAGGGGGGCGCGAGCACGGCGCCGTGCTCACGGGCGGGCACGTAGCCGAAGCCGAACGGCTCGTCCGCCGCCGTCACTCCGAAGATGCCGGACGCCGCGGGACGGGAGCCGAAGCGGTCTTCGAATCCTCCCCCGAGCGGCATACCGCCGCCGTCCGTGTCACCTCCCCCGGGGAGCCCCTGGAGACGGGCCAGGAAGCTCTCGGAGGGGGCGGGTGGGGCCACTTCCGCGAAGACGTTCTTCAGCCGGCGCTGCGCGTCGACCTCCGCCTTGCACTTGGGGCAGGTGGCGAGGTGCGCCAGGACACGCTCCCGGGTGTCATGTCCGAGCTCGCCGTCCACGAGGGCGGAGAGCCGGTCACCGAGATGCTGCTCGGCAGGGGTAGGACGGGTGCCACTCACGCGGTCGCGCCCCCTCCTCCCAGAGCGGGCACGCGGGCCATGAAGGAGCGTCGCTCCGCGCGCGCCTGGGGCGAGCGGTGCGCGAGCGCCTTGCGCAGCTGGGAACGGCCGCGGTGGATCCGCGAACGGACCGTGCCGAGCTTGACGCCGAGGGTCGCGGCGATCTCCTCGTACGACAGTCCTTCGATGTCGCACAGGACGACCGCGGCCCGGAACTCCGGGGCGAGGGTGTCGAGGGCCTGCTGGACGTCCGCGTCGAAGTGGGCGTCGTTGAAGACCTGCTGCGGGGTGGGCTCCTTGCTGGCCAGCCGCTCGGCGGCGTCCTCGCCGAGCGCGTCGAAGCGGATGCGCTGCTTGCGGCGGACCATGTCCAGGAAGAGGTTGGTGGTGATGCGGTGCAGCCAGCCCTCGAAGGTGCCCGGCGTGTACGTCGACAGCGAGCGGAAGACGCGGACGAAGACCTCCTGGGTGAGGTCCTCGGCGTCGTGCTGGTTGCCGGTGAGGCGGTAGGCGAGCCGGTAGACCCGGCCGCTGTGCATGCTGACGATCTCCTCCCACGTGGGCGGAGTCCACGCCTGCCCGTCCGCGTCGGTGGAGAAGGTCGCGGTCTGGGCGGGGCCGACGGCGAGGCCGGCGGCGTGGCTGTGGTCAGCAGCGGTGTCGTTCACGGATTTCGGCCTGCCCGCCGATCCGAGGAAGCGCCGCAGCACTCCTCCCCGATCCACAGGCGCAGCCGCACCTCCCCTGTCGGCTCTGGTGGTGTCCAGCGGAGCCCCTACCATAGCCACCTCGCCCGTTAGCTCCGGATAAGCGGTTTTACGAGAATTTGATCTGGGCTGATACGGCTCATACGGCTGCGTCAGCACTTGCTCTGCGTCTCGTCCCTCGTCGTGATCCAACTGTGTCCCCCCGTCGTTCTTCCCACCCCTTCAAACGCCCGGTCCCATCTGCGGGTTCCCGGCGGCAGCGGATACAGTCACGCCGAGGCAACCATGGGGTAGGGAGAGGGTCATTACCGGCAACCGGCAGACGAGCTGGGCGTTCGCCGAGGCCTATGTCGCCGAGGACGAAGCGCTGCTCTGGGCCCGCGACCGGGCCCGTGAGGCAGGGCTGCGCTCGGTGTCGCCCAGCGCGGGCGCCGCGCTGCGGTTGCTCGCCGCCACCGTGGACGCCAAGGCGGTCGCGGAGATCGGTACCGGCACCGGCGTCTCCGGGATCCACCTGCTGCACGGGATGCGCCCGGACGGCGTGCTGACCACCGTCGACCCGGAGCCGGAGCACCAGCAGTTCGCCCGGGCGGCCTTCCGTGCCTGCGGCTTCGCCAGCAACCGGGCCCGCTTCATCCCCGGCCGCGCGCTCGACGTGCTGCCCCGCCTCGCGGACTCCGGCTACGACCTCGTCTTCTGCGACGGCGACCGCCTGGAGGTCATGGACTACCTCGCCGAATCGTTGCGTCTGCTGCGCCCCGGGGGCCTGGTGGTGTTCGAGGGCTGCTTCGCCAACGGACGCACGATCGACTCCGGTCCACAGCCCACGGAGGTCATAAAGATCCGCGAGCTGCTGCGCACCGTACGCGAGAGCCAGGAGCTGGTGCCGTCGCTGCTGCCCGTCGGGGACGGGCTGCTGTGCGCCGTCAAACGCTGACGCGGCCAGGAAGGCCGGCGCGGTCCGCAGGGCTGCCGCCGTCGAGAACACCGCCGTGGACGGAACCCTGAGCGCTCACTCGGGGAAACAGTACCGAGGACATCCCGGGAAACGAGCCGCCCCGGCACCCATGAGGATGCCGGGGCAGCTGAAAGGGTATGGTCGCTTCCGCGTCAGCCGACGACCTTCTTGAGGGCGTCGCCGAGCGCGTCGGCCTCGTCAGGGGTCAGCTCGACGACGAGCCGACCGCCGCCTTCGAGCGGAACGCGCATGACGATGCCCCGCCCCTCCTTGGTCACCTCGAGCGGGCCATCGCCCGTCCGCGGCTTCATGGCCGCCATGCTCGTTCCCCTTCCTCAAACCAGCTCACCGTCAAAGCCGACGGCCCGTGAAGGGCACGCGCAATCCAGCGTGGGACACGCGACACCGGCATCGAACACATTGCTTCCAAGCCATTATCCCGCATCTCAGGACCCGATGACCAACATCGGTCGGCATCGCTTGGGCAACGCGCGCGAGCAAAACCACTCAATTCGGCGATGTGCCTGCGATACTTCGCATCCGCACGGACGTCCCCCGGCCGGATATCGCGCCGTTTTCTTTGACGCAGGTCACACGTACTGCGCGGAGCCCTTCCCGCATGCTGTCCTTCGAGAGGGGCGTACCGGTGGGTACGCCGCAGCCGTGACACCGGAGGGGACACGCCATGGCCGACACCGTGCTGTACGAGGTGAGCGACGGGCTCGCGACGATCACACTGAACCGCCCGGAGGCGATGAACGCGCTGAACACCGCGACCAAGGTCGCCCTGCGGGAGGCCGTGCGCACGGCCGCGGAGGACTCGGCCGTCCGCGCGGTGCTGCTGACCGCCGCCGGTGACCGGGCCTTCTGCGTCGGCCAGGACCTCAAGGAGCACATCGGGCTGCTGGTGGAGGACCGGGAGACCGGCTCGACCCGGACCATGAGCACGGTCAAGGAGCACTACAACCCGATCGTGCGGGCGCTGACGGAGGCACCGAAGCCGGTGGTCGCCGCCGTGAACGGGGTGGCGGCCGGGGCGGGCTTCGGCTTCGCGCTCGCGGCGGACTACCGGATCGTGGCGGACACGGCGGCCTTCAACACCTCGTTCGCCGGGGTGGCGCTGACCGCCGACTCCGGCGTCTCCTGGACGCTGCCGCGGGTGGTGGGCCCGGGCCGGGCCACGGACCTGCTGCTCTTCCCGCGCAGCATCAAGGCCCAGGAGGCGTACGAGCTGGGCATCGCCAACCGGGTCGTGCCGGCGGACGCGCTGCGCGCGGAGGCCGAGGGCGTGGCGCGGGCGCTCGCCGAGGGGCCGACGGTGGCGTACGCGGCACTGAAGGAGGCGGTGGCGTACGGGTCCGCCCACTCGCTGGCGCAGACCCTGGAGAAGGAGGACGAGCTCCAGACGCGGGCGGGGCGGTCGGAGGACCACGCGATCGCGGTGCAGGCGTTCGTCAACAAGGAGAGGCCGAAGTATCTGGGGCGGTGAGCCGGCGGGCGGGGCTCAGCCCCGCCTCGCCACGCACGTCTCCAGGTGGTCGTCGACCAGCCCGCACGCCTGCATCAGCGCGTACGCCGTCGTCGGTCCGACGAACCGCAGGCCCCGCTTCTTCAGCGCCTTGGACAGGGCCGTCGACTCCGTGGTGACCGCGGGGACGTCGGCGAGGGTCTTGGGGACCTGGCGGGCGGCCGGGTCGGGGGCGTGGGACCAGATCAGTTCGTCCAGGTCACCCGGTGCCCAGTCGGCGAGCACGCGCGCGTTGGCGAGTGTGGCGTCGATCTTGGCACGGTTGCGGATGATGCCGGGGTCGGCGAGGAGGCGCGCGCGGTCCTCGTCGGTGAAGGCCGCCACCGAGGCGATCTTGAAGCCGGCGAAGGCGGTACGGAAGCCGGCCCGGCGGCGCAGGATCGTGATCCAGGACAGGCCGGACTGGAAGGCCTCCAGGCTGAGGCGTTCGTAGAGGGCGTCGTCGCCGTGGACCGGGCGGCCCCACTCCTCGTCGTGGTAGGTCACGTAGTCCGGCGTGGACAGGGCCCAGGGGCAGCGCGGGGCGCCGTCCGGGCCGACGAGGGCGGTGCCGTCGCTCACCGCTGCTCCTCCTGCTGCTCGGGCTTCTCCATGGAGACGTGCGGCTCGGGCCGCCGGGCACCGGCCAGGGCGGACTCCAGTTCGGCGATGCGTTCGTCCCGTTCGGCGAGTTCGGCGCCGAGGCGGTTGAGCGCGTCGTCGACGTCGGCCATGCGGTAGCCGCGGGCGGCGAGCGGGAAGCGGACGCGGTCGACGTCGGACCGGTCGAGCGGGCGGTCCGGGGGCAGCGGGTCGTGCAGCCGCTGCGGAACGGCCTCCGGCAGGGGGCCCGTGCCCTCGCCGCCGCCCACCACGGCGAGTGTCACCGCGGCGACCACGACGGCGAGCGCGACGACCAGGAAGAAGAACATAACCATCGGTGGGTCCCCATGCTCGCAGTGCTCGGTGTCGGATGTGTCAGGCTCCGATCGTGCCATGCGGGCGGGACGGTTAGGGTCGCAGGCGGCGGATGTCCACGAGGTACTGGGAGAGGTCACAGGGGATGCTCAGGCTGGGCAGGCATGAGTTCGGCACGCACGAGCCGGTGATCATGGCGATCGTGAACCGGACCCCGGACTCCTTCTACGACCAGGGGGCGACGTTCCGCGACGAGCCGGCGCTGGCCCGGGTCGAGCAGGCGGTCGCGGAGGGCGCCGCGATCATCGACATCGGCGGGGTGAAGGCCGGGCCCGGCGAGGAGGTGACCGCCGAGGAGGAGGCGCGGCGCACGGTCGGCTTCGTGGCCGAGGTGCGGCGGCGTTTCCCGGACGTCGTCATCAGCGTCGACACCTGGCGGGCCGAGGTCGGCGAGGCCGTCTGCGAGGCGGGCGCGGACCTGCTGAACGACGCGTGGGGCGGCGTCGACCCCCGGCTGGCGGAGGTCGCGGCGCGGTACGGGGTGGGGCTGGTGTGCACGCACGCCGGGGGCGCGGAACCCCGGACCCGCCCGCACCGGGTGACGTACGACGACGTCATGGCCGACATCCTGCGGGTGACCGTGGGGCTGGCGGAGCGGGCGGCCGGGCTGGGCGTGCCGAGGGAGTCGATCATGATCGATCCGGGGCACGACTTCGGCAAGAACACGCGGCACAGCCTGGAGGCGACGCGGCGGCTCGGCGAGATGGTGGAGACGGGGTGGCCGGTGCTGGTCTCCCTGTCCAACAAGGACTTCGTCGGGGAGAGCCTGGACCGGCCGGTGAAGGAGCGGGTGCTGGGCACGCTGGCGACGACGGCGGTGTCGGCGTGGCTCGGCGCGCAGGTGTACCGGGTGCACGAGGTCGGCGAGACGCGGCAGGTGCTGGACATGGTGGCGTCCATCGCGGGGCATCGGGCGCCGGCGGTGGCGCGGAGGGGGCTGGCGTAGGTCTCCGGCGGTGGCTTTCCCGACGAGGCCGGGGCCGGCGGGGTGTTTTCGCCCCCGCCGCCCCTTCCCGTCCCGTCCCCGGGGGCTCCGCCCCCGGACCCCCGTTCGGCCCTGAGCGGGCCTCGTCCTCGAACTCCCCCAGAGGGGGTACCCCCAGACGGGCTGGAAAGTACTACCGGCCCGCCTCCTTCGACACCAGCGCCACCGCTTCCTCCACGTCGTCCGTGACGTGGAAGAGCAGCAGGTCCTTCGCGGAGGCCTTGCCCTGGGCGACCAGGGTGTTCTCCAGCCAGTCGACCAGGCCGCCCCAGTACTCCGTGCCGAAGAGGACGATGGGGAAGCGGGTGACCTTCTGGGTCTGGACCAGGGTGAGGGCCTCGAAGAGTTCGTCGAGGGTGCCGAGGCCGCCGGGCAGGACGACGAAGCCCTGTGCGTACTTCACGAACATCATCTTGCGGACGAAGAAGTACCGGAAGTTGAGGCCGATGTCGACGTAGGGGTTCAGGCCCTGCTCGAAGGGCAGTTCGATGCCGAGGCCGACCGAGGTGCCGCCCCCCTCGCAGGCGCCCTTGTTGGCCGCCTCCATGGCGCCGGGTCCGCCGCCGGTGATGACCGCCCAGCCGGCGTTGACCAGGGCGCGTCCCAGCCGTACACCCGACTCGTACTCGGGCGAGTCCACCGGGGTCCGGGCGGAGCCGAAGACGCTGATCGCGGGCGGCAGTTCGGCGAGGGTGCCGAAGCCCTCGATGAACTCCGACTGGATGCGCAGGACCCGCCAGGGGTCGGTGTGCACCCAGTCGGAGGGGGCGCGCTCGTCCAGCAGCCGCTGGTCCGTGGTGCTCGCCTGGACCTGGTCCCGCCTCCGGAGGACCGGTCCCAGGCGCTGTTCCTCCGGTGGCTGCTTCTTGCCCTCCGGGTTGCCAGTGGCCATAAGAGCTCCCTCCGCTTGCAGTGGTTCCACCTCAGCGTAGATCTACGCGGGTTACGTACGGGGGACCTCAGCATGTCCGCCGTGAAGCGCCGCAAACCACGGCCGGGGCCACACGGGTGTCCCGTGGGTCAGCTGGTGAGCCAGGCGCGCAGCCGTTCCTCGCCCGCCAGGACCTTCGCCGTCTCCACGCGCTCGTCCCGCTTGTGCGCCAGGTGCGGGTTGCCGGGGCCGTAGTTGACCGCGGGGACGCCCAGCGCCGAGAAGCGGGAGACGTCCGTCCAGCCGAACTTGGGCTGGGGGGTGCCGCCCACCGCCTCGATGAAGGCCGCGGCGGCCGGGTGGGAGAGGCCGGGCAGGGCGGCGCCGCTGTGGTCGTCGACGACGAACTCCTCCACCCCGCAGTCGGCGAACACCTCGCGGACGTGGGCGACGGCCTCCTCCGGCGTGCGGTCGGGCGCGTAGCGGAAGTTGACGGTGACGACGCACTCGTCGGGGATGACGTTGCCGGCCACCCCGCCGACGATGCCGACCGCGTTGAGGCCCTCGCGGTACTCCAGGCCGTCGATCACCGGCCGGCGCGGCTCGTACGCGGCCAGGCGGGCGAGGATCGGGGCCGCCGCGTGGATCGCGTTCGAGCCCATCCAGCCGCGTGCCGAGTGGGCCCGCTCACCCTTGGTCCTGAGCAGGACCCGCAGGGTGCCCTGGCAGCCGCCCTCGACCTGGCCGTCGGACGGCTCCAGCAGCACCGCGAAGTCGCCCCGCAGCCACTCCGGCCGGGCCTCGGCGACGTGCCCCAGGCCGTTCAGCTCGGCGGCGACCTCCTCGTTGTCGTAGAAGACGAAGGTCAGGTCGCGGTTGGGGGACGGGACCGTCGCCGCGATGCGCAGCTGGACCGCGACGCCCGCCTTCATGTCGCAGGTCCCGCAGCCCCAGAGCACACCGTCCGCGTCCAGCCGGGACGGGACGTTGCCGGCGATCGGGACCGTGTCGATGTGGCCGGCGAGGATCACCCGTTCCGGTCGGCCCAGGTCGGTGCGGGCGACCACGTTGTTGCCGTAGCGGTCCACGGTCAGGTGGGGCAGCGCGCGCAGGGCGGTCTCGATCGCGTCCGCGAGCGGCTTCTCGGTGCCGCTCTCCGACGGGAAGTCGACGAGCTGCGCGGTGAGCAGTGCGGCGTCCAGGGTGAGGTCAAGCGGGGTCTCGGCCATGGCGTCGACCCTAACCCGCCGGGTGCGCGTCCCGCCGACCCCGGCCGTCCCGCAGGTCTCCCCCGTCTCAGTACTCTCCAGTACCTTGTACGCGTGCCAGAGCCGTCGCCTTCCCCCAAGCGCCGCGGCCGCCTCCTCCGGTTCGGGGCGGCCTGTGTGGTCCTGTCCGCCGTCGCGGGCTACGTCGTGGTCCAGTACGTCACCGGTGGCGCGGGGGACCCGGGGTGCAGAGTCGTTTCCGCGGAGGACCCCGGGACGACGTACGAGTTCACGCCGGAGCAGGCGGTGAACGCGGCCACGATCGCGGCCGTCGGGACCAACCGGGGCATGCCGGAGCGGGCCGTGGCCATCGCGCTCGCGACCGCGCTCCAGGAGTCGGCGCTGCTCAA
Organism: Streptomyces sp. NPDC088812; assembly: GCF_044750285.1. NCBI lineage: Bacteria > Bacillati > Actinomycetota > Actinomycetes > Kitasatosporales > Streptomycetaceae > Streptomyces > Streptomyces sp. NPDC088812. The sequence continues at coordinate 260,640 of NZ_JBIVJP010000011.1, forward strand.
CCTCGCCCACGGGGACCGGGACTCGCTCGGCCTGTTCCAGCAGCGGCCCTCGCAGGGCTGGGGGACCGCGGCGGAGGTCACCGACCCCTCGTACGCGGCCGCCGTCTTCTACGAGCACCTCGCCGAGGTGCCCGACTACACCGAGCTGGCGCTGACCGTCGCCGCGCAGCGCGTGCAGCGCAGCGGCTACCCGGAGGCGTACGCCAAGCACGAGGCGGACGCCACCGCGCTGGCCGCCGCGCTCACCGGCACCTCCGCGGCCACGCTGACCTGCGAGGGCCGCCCGCAGACCGCGACGGCCACGGGTCCGGAGGCGGTGCGCGCGGCGCTGCTGCGGGACTTCGGGGCGGACGCGCTGCAGGAGGCGGACGCGCAGGACGACGCGCAGGACGACGTCGAGGGCGGCACGGAGGAGGCGTCCGCCGCCGTGGAGACGGCGGACGTGCCCGCGGCCCGGACCAGCGGGCGGACCGTCACGCTGCCCGTCACCGACGGCGCCGCCGCGGGCCGCGGGGTCTCCGAGCGCGGCTGGCAGCTCGCGCACTGGGCGGTGGCCAACGCCTCGGCCCTGCACATCGAGCGCGTCACGTACGCCGGCCGGGAGTGGACCGCCGGGACCACCGACACCCGGTGGCGGGCCACCAGGAACGGCGGGACGGAGGCGGCCGGGGCCGCGGGCTCGGCGGCCGGGGCCGGCACCGGCGCCGTACGGATCGTCACCGCGCAGTAGTACGGCCCCTCACCCGCACGGGTTGTGTGCGGCGGTCACGGACGCCGGGTGGCCAGGTTTTCGGCCCCTCACTCCCCCGTCCCCGAAAGCCCTTGAGGGCAAAGGGCTCCAGGGGTTCGGCGGACTTTCACACCGGGGGCTTTTTGCCCGTTTTCATCCGCAGCCGATAATGCGACGCATTGCCAACTCTTTACGTCGGCCGTCCGCAACCTTCGCGGGCCTCGAGCGGTAGTCACTGCGTCCGAACCCGGGCGGCGGCCGTCAGCCAGTCGGTCGGCCGCCGGGCCGGGGCGGACCTTCAGCCGTCATCACCGTTTCTCGTTTCCTCCGTCGAAGGAGCATCATGTCCCTCCCCCTGACCCGCAGGATCGCCCGTGCCGCGCTGCTCGTCGCTGCCGGAGCGGCTGCCGGGGTCGGTGCGGCCGGCTCCGCCAGTGCGGCCCCCGAGCTGCCCGCCACCCCGAACCTCGGCGGCCTGACCGCCCTGGACGGGGCGAACGTCGGCAACACGGTCGACAGCGCGGCGCAGAAGGTCACCAAGTCCGCGGGCGACACCGGCGGCAAGGCGGTCAAGCAGGCGGTTCCGGCCGCGGGCAAGACCGGCGGCAAGGCCGTGAAGAAGGCGACGCCGGCGGCCCAGAAGGCGGCCGGCGAGGCGGCCGGCTCGGCCGGGGGCATCCTCGGGGACACCGCGTCGACGGCCACCAAGGGCGGCCTGCCGACGGAGTCCCTGACCCAGGGCGGTCTTCCGGGCGCGGAGACGCTGCCGGTGAAGGACCTGCCCGTCGGCTGAGGCCGCCCTCGGATCGACCGATGACGTGAAGGGGTCCGGGGAGTTTCCCCGGACCCCTTCACGGTGTGGTGTGCGATGTGTGCCGCCGGGTCACGCCAGGCGGTCCACCGCGGCCCGCACCCGCTCGTCCGTCGCCGTCAGCGCCACCCGTACGAACGTGCCGCCCGCGGGGCCGTAGAAGTCGCCCGGTGCCACCAGGATGCCCAGGTCGGCCAGGTGGGCGACCGTGGCCCAGCAGGACTCGCCCCGGGTGGCCCACAGGTAGAGGCTGGCCTCACTGTGCTCGATGCGGAAGCCGTGGCCGAGGAGGGCGTCGCGCAGGAGGGCGCGGCGGGACGCGTAGCGCTCGCGCTGGACGCGGACGTGCTCGTCGTCGCCCAGGGCCGCCACCACCGCCGCCTGGGTGGGCGCCGACGTCATCATGCCGCCGTGCTTGCGGATCTCCAGCAGGGGGCCGAGGACGGCCGGGTCGCCCGCCAGGAAAGCCGCGCGGTAGCCGGCCAGGTTCGACCGCTTCGACAGGGAGTGGACCGCGACGACGCCCTCGTACGAGCCGCCGTTGACGTCCGGGTGGAGGACCGAGACCGGGTCGGCCTCCCAGCCCAGCTCCAGGTAGCACTCGTCGGAGACGACCAGGACGCCGTGGTCACGGGCCCAGGACACGATCCGGGTCAGCTCGTCCTTCGGCAGGACCTTGCCCGTGGGGTTGGACGGTGAGTTCAGCCAGAGCAGCTTCAGGCCGGCCGGGTCGAGCTCCGTCGGGTCGTCGTAGACCTCGTACTCCGCGCGGGCGAGACGGGCGCCCACCTCGTACGTGGGGTAGGCCAGACGCGGGTACGCGACCCGGTCGCCGGGGCCGAGGCCCAGCTGGGTGGGGAGCCAGGCGACCAGTTCCTTGGAGCCGACGATCGGCAGGACGTGGCGGTGGGTGACGTCGCGGGCGCCCAGCCGGCGCTCCAGCCAGCCGGTGATCGCGTCGCGCAGGGCCGGGGTGCCCCAGACCGTCGGGTAGCCCGGGGAGTCCGCCGCGTCGATCAGTGCTTTCTGGATCAGCTCGGGAACCGGGTCGACCGGGGTGCCGACGGAGAGGTCGACGATGCCGTCCGGATGGGCGGCGGCCGTCTTCTTGTACGGCTCCAGCTTGTCCCAGGGGAAGACCGGAAGGCGGTCGGATACTGCGGACACGGTTACTGGCTCACTTTCCTCGGTGCGACCCGCACGGCACGGTCACGGCAAACGCCTCGGCCCCGTACGGCGATCGCGGACGATCGGGCCGTACGGGGACCGAGGCGGCACGGTGTGCGGGCCGCTCGCGTATTACTCGGCCTGCGGCGGCAGCGCGGCGACGAAGGGGTGGTCGCGTTCGATCAGACCCAGCTTGCTGGCGCCGCCGGGCGAACCGAGCTCGTCGAAGAACTCGACGTTCGCCTTGTAGTAGTCCTTCCACTCGTCCGGGACGTCGTCCTCGTAGAAGATCGCCTCGACCGGGCAGACCGGCTCACAGGCACCACAGTCGACGCATTCGTCCGGGTGGATGTACAAGGACCGGGAGCCCTCGTAGATGCAGTCGACCGGGCACTCCTCGATGCACGCCTTGTCCTTGACGTCGACACAAGGCTGCGCGATGACGTAGGTCACGCTGTCGTTCCTCCTCGATAGGGCGCTGGCGGGCCTCCCACAGGCTCCGCCGCCTGGCGCGCGGGAGCGCGGCGTCGTCGATGCCCGCCCCTAGTATCTCCGTTCTTGGGCATGATCCGAACAGGAGGGGTGGACCGACCTGTGGAATTCTCGGCCGCCGGACGCCTCGAGGTCCGCATCACCGCCGCTGACGTGGGAAAACGCGTCTCCGTGCGGCGTTTGAGCGAGCCCGGTGTGACGGAGGGGAAATTCACTGACACGCTGGGTGTTCTCACATCATGGGACGCCGGTGTGCTGGTGATCACACGGAAGAGCGGGGAGAGCGTCCGCATTGACGAGACCTCCCTGGTCGCCGGGAAGGTCGTGCCGGCCGCTCCGGCGCGGCGCCGGGGGCCGGCCGCCTCGTACGAGGAGCTCGCCCGGGTCTCCTCCCGGGCCTGGCGGCCGGTGGAGAGCGAGCGGCTCGGGCAGTGGGAGCTGCGGGCCGCCTCCGGGTTCACCCGCCGCGCCAACTCGGTGCTGCCGCTCGGCGACCCGGGCCTGCCGCTCGACGCGGCGCTGGACGCCGTGCGCCGCTGGTACGGCGAGCGGGGCCTGCCCGCCTACGTACAGACCGCGACCGGCGCCGAGGGAACCCAGGAACTGCTGGGCGCGGAGCTGGAGCGGCGCGGCTGGGTGCGTGAGGTGACCGCCGAGCTGTGGATCGGGGCCCTGGCGCCGGTCGCCGACCGGGTGGCGGCCGAGGACGTGGCGGGCGTGGCGCTCTCCCGGGAGGCCGACGAGGCCTGGCTCGCCCGGTACCAGCGCAAGGGGGTGAGCGAGGTGGCCCTGAAGGTGCTGGGCGGGGGGCCGTCGGTGTGGTTCGCGTCCGTGCCGGGCGACGAGGGGGCGGCTCCGGCCGCCATCGGACGGTGTGTCGTGGACGGGCGGTGGGCCGGCTTCGCCGCCGTCGAGGTGGACCCGGGGCAGCGTCGGCGGGGGCTGGCCACCGTGGTGATGGCCGCGCTGGCCGGGCGGGCGCTCCAGGAGGGGGCCTCGGCCGCCTGGCTCCAGGTGGAGACCGACAACGCGGGGGCGCGCGCCCTGTACGAGGCGCTGGGCTTCGCGCCGCATCACGCGTACCACCACTACCGGGAGCCGGGGGCTGGTGCGCCGTGAACGCGTGGGAGCCCGGGGAACCGCGGCGGCGGTTCGGCGAGGAGGCGCGGGCCGAGCGGCCCGACCTGTCCGTGCTGTGCCTGCTGATGGGGGCGGAGGCGGACCCCGCGCTGGACGAAGCCGGTCTGGACGCCGCCCAGGTCGAGCTGGACACCCTGGCCGGGCAGGTGCCGTTCCGGCCGGGCGGTCCGCGGGCGTGGGCGGAGGCGCTGCGGGAGCTGCTGGGTGCGCGGTACGGGTTCCGCGGTTCCCCGGCGGACTACCAGCGGCTGGAGTCCTCGCTGCTGCACAAGGTGCTGCGGCGCCGGCGCGGGCTGCCGATCCTGCTGTCCGTGGTGTGGCTGGAGGTGGCGCGCAGGGCGGGGGCCCCGGTGTACGGGGTGGCCCTGCCCGGGCACTTCGCGGTGGGGTTCGGGCCGCCCGGCGACCTGGAGCGGCAGGTGCTCGTCGATCCCTTCGACGGGGGCCGGGTACTCACGGCCGGTGACGCGGACCGGCTGGTGAGCGGGGCGACGGGGGCCCGGCTGGAGCCGTCGATGCTGACGCCGGCCGAGCCGCTGGAGGTGGTGATGCGCATCCTGAACAACATCCGGTCGTGGGCGGCGGCCCGGCCCGAGCGGTCCGACGTGTCGCTGTGGGCGGTGGAGCTGTCGCTGCTGGTGCCGTCCCATCCGGCGCGGTTGCGCTACGAGCGGGGGCAGGTGCTGGTGCGGCGCGGGGACTTCCTCGGCGGGGCGGCGGAGCTGGAGGAGTACGCGGGGCTGGTGGAGGTGGTGGACGAGGCCACCGCCGCGCGCGTGCGGCAGGAGGCCCAGGCCGCGCGGGCCGCGATGAACTGACCCGGCGCCGCCGGGCCCGCCCGCCCCGGCCGGTCCGCCGTCACGGCCGGCCCCTCTCCCGGGCCGTCCCCCGTCACGGCCGGCCCCTCTCCCGGCCGGTCCGCCGTCGGGGCCGGCCCCTCTGCCGGGCGACCCCCGTCACAGCCAGCCCCGACCCCGGACGCCCCCCGTCGCGGCCAGCCCCGACCCGGCCGAGCCGCCATCACAGCCAGACCCTTTGCCGGGCGCCCCCCGTCACAGCCGGCCCCGACCCCGGCCGAGCCCCCGTCACAGCCAGCCCCTCTGCCGGGCGACCCCCGTCACGGCCGGCCCTTCTCCCGTGCCGTCCGTACCGCCTCCGCGCGGTTGCGGACCGCCAGCTTCTGGATGGCCGTCGACAGGTAGTTGCGGACCGTGCCCTGGGACTGGTGCAGGGCCGCCGCCAGTTCGGCGTTGGTCGAGCCGTCGGCCGCCGCGCGCAGGACCTCCCGCTCGCGGTCCGTCAGCGGGTTCGCGCCGTCGGCGAGGGCCGCCGCCGCGAGGGTGGGGTCGATGACGCGTTCGCCGGTCAGGACCGTGCGGATGGCGTCGGCGAGCCGGGCGGCGGGGGCGTCCTTGACGAGGAAGGCGTCGGCGCCGGACTCCATGGCGCTGCGCAGGTAGCCGGGGCGGCCGAAGGTGGTGAGGACGACCAGCTTCATCCCGGGGAACTCCGCGTGCAGCCGGGCCGCCGCATCGATGCCGGTCGCCCCCGGCATCTCGATGCCGAGGAGGGCCACGTCGACGTCGTGCCGGCGGGCGGCCTCGACGACCTCGTCGCCGCGTGCCACCTGGACGACCACCTCGATGTCGTCCTCGAGGCCGAGCAGGGCGGCGAGCGCCTCGCGGACCATCGACTGGTCCTCCGCCAGGAGGACCTTGATCGTGCGGCTCATGCGCCGGATCCTACGCTCGGCGGGGAGTCCGCCGGGACGCGGGCGACCAGGCGGAAGCCGTGCCTGGTGCCGCCCGTCTCCAGGACGCCGCCCGGTCCGATACCGATGCCGCTCACGCCTTCAGCGTGTCCTTCCGGTACAGCCAGGCCGCTCCGCCGGTGAACAGGACGAAGGACACGGCGAGGATCGCGATGTCCTGGGCACGAGGGGCCCGGCTCTGCTCGATGGCCTGCCCCAGGGCGGCGTACGCGTGGGTGGGCACCCACTTCGCGATCTCCTGCAGCCAGGCCGGGAAGCTGGTCGTCGGCATCCACAGGCCGCCGAGGAGGGAGAGGCCGAAGTAGGTGATCATCGTGATCGGGCGGACCGAGTCGCCGGTGGCGAGGTAGCCGAGGGCGACGCCGAGGGCCGCGAAGACGAGGCTGCCGGCCCAGATGGCGCCGGTGAGCGCGCACCACTGCCAGGCGTCCAGGCGGACGTCCTTCACGGCGGCGGCGACGGCGAGGACGACGACGATGGACGGCAGGCTGACGACGGCGGCGCTCGCGGTCTTGGCGAGGACGTAGCCGCGGCCGGGCAGCGGCGTCAGCCGCAGCTGCCGTACCCAGCCGCTCTCGCGCTCTTTGGCGATGCGTTCGCTGTTGCCCATCAGGACGGCCGTCAGGGCGCCGAAGGAGGCCATGGAGACCATCATGTAGGTCGGCAGGGTCAGGCCGGTGCCGTCGACCTCGGTGGTGCTGTCGGCGTTGCCCGCGACGAGCAGGAACAGGACCGACGGGTAGATCACCGAGAAGAACAGGAACTTGCGGTTGCGCAGGGCGCGGGTGAGCTCCAGCGTGATCAGGCCGTTCATGCGGTGCGTGCCTCCTCGGCGGCGGTGAGGGTGACGAAGGCCTGTTCCAGGCCGAGCCCGGTGACCTCCAGGTTGCGGGGGTGCAGGCCGAGGCCGTAGAGGGCGTGGACGGTGGTGTCGGCGTCGGCGGACACGATGCGGACGGTCCGGCCGGAGACGGTGAGGGCGGTGAGGCGGGGCAGGGCGCGCAGGGCGGACTCGTCGACCGGGCCGTCGGGGAGGTCGAAGGAGATCCGCCGGCCGCCGGCCTTCGCCTTGATCTCGGCGGCCGTGCCGTCGGCGAGCAGGCGGCCGCGGTGCAGGACCAGGACGCGGTCGGCGATCGCGTCGGCCTCTTCGAGGTAGTGGGTGGCGAAGAGGACAGTGCGTCCCTGCTCGGCCTGTTCCCGCATGGTGGCCCAGAACGCGCGCCGGGCGGTGACGTCCATGCCGGTGGTGGGCTCGTCCAGGACGGTCAGGTCGCTGTCCCCTGCGGTGGCGAGGGCGAAGCGGACGCGCTGGGCCTGGCCGCCGGAGAGCTTGTCGGCCTTGCGGTCGGCGATCCGGGTCAGGCCCGCGCGGGCCATCACGTCGGCGGGCCGGTACGGCCGGGGGTGCAGCCGGCAGGCGAGGGCGACCAGTTCGGCGACGGTGACCCCGTCCATCAGGCCGCCGCTCTGGAGCATCGCGCCGACGCGTCCGGCGACGATCGCCTCGCGCGGGCTGCTGCCGAGGACGCGGACGGTGCCGCGGTCGGCGTTCTTCAGGCCGAGGAGGAGGTCCAGGGTGGTGGACTTGCCGGCCCCGTTGGGCCCGAGCAGGGCCACGGTCTGCCCCGGGTGCAGGGTGAGGCTGAGGCCGTCCACCGCCCGTACGTCCCCGAAGTCCTTGCCGACCTGGTCGAACTCGACCACCGGTGTTGTCGTCGTCATGGGTCGATCGTCGCGCCGGGGGCCGGGCGGGCGGCAGTGTCGGCCGTCCGGAGTGCCGTATGACAGATGTCATGCGGGACTTCACGCAGGTCTCGTGCCGCAGCCCTGGCCGGGGGTTCCCGGCGGGCTCGGAGGGGGCCGTTGCGGGCCGGGACGCGCGAGGGGCACCCGGCGCGGTGGTGGTGCCGGGTGCCCTTCGCGGATGTGGTGCGTCAGCTCGGGTCGGTCTCGATGACCCCGGTCCGGTCGGTGGTGCTCTTCAGCGCCGGGCGCAGGGCTCCGATGACGTCCTGGACGGTGACGTCGGTCTTCTGGCCGGTGGCGCGGGTGATCTTGACGCCGTCGAAGGTGCCGCCGTACAGCTCCTTCAGGGCCGCCTCGTCGTAGCTGTCGACGAGCTTGCCGTCGACGGCCTTGACCTTGAGGAACTTCCAGAGGGAGTTCTCGGGGCTGAAGGCGACGCTGTGCGCGGCGTCGGTCTGCACCGTGACGGTGCCGGACATCGCCGGTTCGGCGAACTCCTTCATCATCCGGTCGACCTCGGCGTCGGTGACCGTCGGCTGCTTGGTGGTCGTCGGGACCTTCACCGCCGTGGTGGTGCCGTTCTCCACCAGGGCCCGGTAGGCGGCCACGACGGCCGTCTCGGCCTGTGTCGCGTCGATGCCCTTGCCGGCCTTGCCGTAGACGGCGACGGCCTTGCCCGCCTTGAACGTGATCGAGCCGTCGGTGGCCGAGCCGGAGCCGCCCGCGGCGCTCTCCAGGGCGGCCCGGAGCTTCTCCTCGTCGACCGGCATGACCGGCTCGACCACGCGCTGCTGCCCGAACAGCGAGCCGATGACCGAGACCGGGTTGTAGTCGCTGTGGGCCGCCTCGTCGACCGTGGACTGCATGTCGAACTGGAGGCCCGCCTGGTCCGGCTTCAGGGTGACGGTGCCGCCGTCCACGGACAGCTTCAGCGCCTGGTTCACCCGGCTGTCGAAGGCGCTGTCCAGCTTCTTGACGGCGTCGTCACGGGTGCCGCCGCCGATGTCCACACCGAGCACGGTGGTGCCCTTGGGCACGTCGGAGTGGTTCATCAGCAGGCCGGCCCCGTAGGCGCCGGCGGCGCCGACCACGACCAGGCCACCGAGCAGGACCAGCTTGCTGCGGCTCTTCTTCTTTTTCTTCTTCGAGTCGGCGGCGGGCGTGCTCTGCCCGGCCGGCTCGGTCTGCTGCGGCGGGGTGTGCGGCAGCGGTCCGTCGGGGTGCGCGCCGGGCGCGAACGGCCCGCCGGGACCGGCGCCCTGGCCGCCCGGGGGCACGACCGGGATGCCGCTGGTGACGGTCTGGCCGGAGACGTTGTCGTGACGGCCGTAGCCGCCGCCCGGGCCCGGCTCGGGGGCCGGCTTCTGCGGGGTGAGGATCGCGGTGTCGTCGCTGAGTCCGCCACCGGGGAGGTGCTGCCCGGTGCCGGGACCGCCCTGCGCACCCGGACCGCCCGGAGCGCCCGGACCGCCCGGAGCGCCCGGACCGGCGTGCGCGCCGGGGCCGCCGGGTGCCTGGGGAGCGCGGGGGGCGCCCACCGTGCCGGTGGCGGCGCCGGGCGCCGTGCCGTTCATCGGCGGGACCATCGGGCCGTCGCCGGTGACCGGGCCGCCGGTCGGGCCGGCGGGACCCTGCGGGCGGCTCCTGCCGCCGCGGCCGGCGCCGTCCGGACCGGTGAAGTCCCTCGGCCCGCCGGGGGCGTCCGCGCCGGTGAAGCCGTTCGGCCCGCCGGGCGCACCCGGAACGCCCGGCGCGCCGGGGACACCCGGAGCACCGGAAGCGCCCGGAAGGCCGGGGACGCCGCCCCGGCCGTTCGCCGGGGCGTAGCCGTTCCGGCCGCCGCCGTCGTCCGGGACGTACGGCAGGTCGTCGCGGCGCGGCTCGGTGCCGCCGCCCTGCCCCGGACGCGCACCGCCCGCCAGCGGGCCCGCGGCGAGCGCCTCGGTCACGTCGAAGGAGCCGGTGCCGCCGCCGTGCCCCGGAGCCACCGGACCGCCGGTGGCGCCGCCGGGCAGCCCGGCGCCGTTCGCACCGCCGGAGCGGGGGGCGCCCGGCGCGCTCATCGGGCCGCCGACGCCACCGGGCCGCCCGGAGCCCGGACGCGTGCCGCCGGGGGCACCGCCGCCGGGCGCGCCGGCACCGGGTCCGGCCGGACGCGGGGCACCGCCCGCGGCGCCGTTGGCACCCGTGGGGGAACCGCCCGCGGCCGCGGCCCCGTTGGCCGGGCCGCCGCCCTGACCGGCCTTGGCCGGCGCGGACTTGCGCGGCGCGAACCAGTCGCTGGTCTTCTCCCCGGCCGTCGGCGCCTGCGCGGCGGGCGGTTCGGGGGTGCTCGCGGCGGACGCGGAACTGCCGCTCCCGGCGGCCGCGGACGCCGCCGGGGCGCCCGCTTCCGCGGGGGAGCCCTGCGTCGGGGCGTCGGCACCGCCGTCGCCCGCGCCCTCGGCGTCCGCCACGGGCTTGCGCACGACGACCGGCGGAATGGGCCGCGACCCGGGGATGTTGATCCGGATCCGGGTCGTCAGCGTGGTCTCGGTCTTGCGTTCCTCCGGCTGCGCGGCCGAACGGCCCGCGTCCGCACCGCCGTCGGCCACCATCGGTGTGCCGTAGGGCGGGGTGCCCGAGGGGTATGCGGCTCCGCCGCGCCCGTGGGGCCCGGAGGACGGACTGTCAGTTTCACGACTCAAGGCAGGTTCTCCAGGTTGGCTCCGCCGCCCGCCACGACCTCAGAGGCGGCCCGGCGGCGCGCACCACCATACTGGCCACTTCTGGCGCTTATCCCACGACCGCCGCCGAAACCCGCACCGGACCCGCACGGTCCCGGTACGGCGAAGCGGTACGTCACTTCTCAAGTCGGACGTCGTCGCCGACGGGTTGCCGTCCCGGAGCGAGGGTGGCGCAGATCACAGCCAGTGCCATCCCGCCGAGCAGGAAGAGGTAGGAGCCGCCTCCCGCGCCGAACATGAAGTCGCCTTCGGGGCGGGCCGTGGTGAGCAGGACGACGGCGATCATCCAGCCCGCGGCGGGAGCGACGGCCCCGCCCCGGCCGCGGAGGGCGCGCGCCCCGCCGAGGAAGAGGCCGGCGGCGCCCGCCAGCGCGAGCAGCAGTCCGCCCGGGAACCAGCCGGACTGCACGAGCGCCCCGGCGGCGCCGGTGACCGCGCCGAGCAGCAGCAGGCCCAGGTAGGCGGCGGCCCGTCCGGCGGAGGGCGGACGCAGCGGCTGGGCGAGCGGGGAGCCGTGACCGGACATCAGGCCTCCTCCCCGACTCCGGCGAACAGGTCGGTCTCCCGGCCGGGGCCCGCCACCGGACCGCCGCGCACCAGTTCGTAGTACTCGGTGGTGAACAGGGGTTGCGCGAGGTCGTTGGAGAGCGCGAAGGAGCGCCCGTCGGGGGCGACCTCGATCTGGGTGGCGTGCGCGCGCATCGCGGCGGCCTTGGCGGCGGCGTGGGCGGTGCCGTCGATCTCGGTGGTGATCCGCTCGTCGTCGACGACGCCGGGGACGTCCGCGACCGTCGCGCTCTCGGTGAAGGGCAGGCCGGGCAGCTCGTCCCGGAGCCGGTCGAAGGCGGCCTCGGCGACGGAGCGCGGGACGCGGTTCCAGTAGACCTTGGGGACGCTCCAGCCGGCGTCGGCGGCCCGCTCCACGGCGCGCATGGCGACGCGGTGGGCCTGGATGTGGTCGGGGTGGCCGTAGCCGCCGTCGTCGTCGTAGGCGACGAGCACCTGGGGGCGCAGCTCCAGGATCACCTCGGCGAGCAGGGCGGCGGCGCCGTCGACGTCGGCCTGCCAGAAGCAGCCGGGGTCGTCGTTGTCGGGGATGCCCATCATCCCGGAGTCGGCGAAGCGGCCGGCGCCGCCGAGCAGCCGGACGTCGCGCACGCCGAGCTCCGCCGTGGCGGCCCGCAGCTCGCGCAGGCGGTACTCACCGAGGGCGGCGCCCGTCAGGTGCCGCAGCTCCGGCGGGATGACCTCGCCGCGCTCACCGAGGGTGCAGGTGACCAGGGCCACGTGCGCGCCCTCGGCCGCGTACCCGGCCATGGTCGCGCCGTTGTTGATCGACTCGTCGTCCGGGTGCGCGTGCACCAGCAGCAGACGTCGAGCGGGCAGTTCCGTCATGGGGCCAACCCTACGAGGCTCCCGCCCGCTCCCGGCCGCCCACCCGGCCGGCTCACGCCCAGCCGTCGCATACGTGGGCGACGGCGAGCGCGTTACGCCCGATCCGGTCGATGGCGTGGCTCACGGCTGCCTCGGGAGCCGTCGCGCCCCGCCGGTGCGGGAACGACGGCTCCCGGGAGGATCAGGCGGCGCCGTCCGGCTCCCTGAAGATGTCCTCGGCGGACGAGACGGTGACGGCGCGGGTGAGCCACTGGCGCAGGAGGTCGGGGTCGTCGCAGCCGGTGACGCGCTCGCGGGTCTCCTCGGGGACGTTCAGGCCCCGCGCCTCCAGGACGAGCAGGATGTCCTCCGCACGCCCCTGGGCGCGCCCCTCGTCGCGGATCTCTTCGGAGATGGACGACTTGTAGAAGGAAAGGTCCACGGCCACCAGGGTCCTCCAGATTTCCGCGGCCCGGCGCACGCTGTCCAGGCCTCGTGTGGTGAGTTCGATAATGGGGTCGGCGACGGTCTCGGGCACGTCCTGCAGAGCGGTGGACAGGGCCTTCAGTATCCCATTCACGTCGCGATCCTTCGCGTGCGTGATGGCGCACAGGGTGGCCAGTGCGAGGTCGGCGCCGGCCTCCTCCGGGTCGGTGATGAAGGGCATGTTGTGCGGACCGGCCACGAGCGGGCGCAATGTCAGCGCGGCCCACCATTCGGGTCCGATGGACACGGGTCGGGCGGCCCACTCCGCCGTGGCCCGATCCTGGCAGACCACCAGCAGCAGGGGCGGGGTCTTGTACTTGGTGTAGAGGAAGGACAGGTAGTAGGCCCAGCTGGCGGGCTTGTCCGGATCCTTCGCCCTCTGAGCTTCGACAGCCAGCAGAAGCGGTGCGTCGCCCTCGAGACGCAGCAGTGTGTCGACACGACGTTCGACGGGCTGAGTCTCGGTGACATCGGTGGGCAGGACTGTCACGGACGTGGGCTGCACGACGGGAAGCCCCAGCACCTTCGAGACGCCCGTGAACAGGCCGGGATACTCCTGGAAGATGCGGTGCATCGCCTCGTGGGACGAGTTGACCATGCGGTTTCCTTCTCTTGGGTGGGTATTCAGTGGGCCGCTGCCGACCGCGCTCGGCAGTCGCGGCAGAGGCCTGGCTCGGGCCCGCGGAAGCCTCGGTCGCAGCCGTCGCAGTTCCGCAGGGGGTGCAGGACGGCCGGTGGCCGGGTGGCGGGGGCCCCGAGCGGGGGCGGGGGCGGCATCAGGGCCGTGAGCCGGTGGGCCAGGAAGGCGGCGGGGCGGCGGAGGCCCTCGGGCGGCAAGTCGGCGGCCAGGGCCTGGCGTACGGCGGTGGGGCTGACGTCCCGCTCCAGCCAGGCGGCGACGCCGGGGGCCAGGTGGGCCGTGTCGCAGGCGGAGAGGAGGAGGCGGGAGTCGTGGCGGCGGAGACCGGCGAGGAGGTCGGTCGCCGCTTCGAGGAGCTTGGGGTAGGGGTGCGAGGGGCGCGGGACGGCGGGGAGGGCCTTGCGGGGCGCGGACGACGTCGGCCCGGCGGGGACCGTCCTCGGGGTGCGCTCGGTGGCGACCGCAGCCGTACGGCGGTGGTGGCCGGGCTGGTTGCAGGAGACCGTACGGGTGACGATGCGGCCGTCGGCAATGCGCTCGCGCTCGCGGCGGAGGTACCCGTGGGTCTCCAGTTCGCGCAGGGCGGCGGCGATACGGGTCGCGCCTTCGGGGAAACGGGCCGTCAGGGACTTGATGTCGACGCGGGCGCCCTTGGGCAGCGACTGGATGTACACGGCGAGCCCGATGGCCAGGAGGGACAGCTCCTTGTGCTGGGCGAGATGGTTGCCGATCACCGCGAAGCGGGTGGTGTGGCGGGCGTTGTCGTGAACGAGACCGCCGAAGTGCCGCCGTTTCGGGGGTTTGTCGGCGGTAGGACGGGACTGGGCGTGTGGGCGCACGCTAGGGTTCTGCGTATCCATCAGGAAGGGGCTTTCCTTCTCGGTGGTCAGGCCCTCGCCTTGGGATTGCAGGTCCCAGCGGGGGCCGTCTCATGTCTGCGGTGTGGTGTTGCGTTGCGCCGAGAGTAGGGCAGGCAACACCCCGCAAATTCAACCCAATTAGTGATATTCACTCCCGCGAGTGAAGGTGCGCCGTGGGCGGGAGGGGTGGGGCTTGGTGGGGTGATTTCTCCATGGTGGTCCTTGGAAAAGATCGCCCGTGGCACCGGAACGCGAGGGCGCGGGTTCCGGCGGGAACGTGGATGCGGAGGGGGCGGTCCCCCCCATCACGTCACCCGGAGCGGCCTCACCCCCTTACCGTGACGAGTGACGACGCCGTTGCGGAAGGTGACCGTCCGGAGGTTGTCCGGTCGTGTCGAGGCCGTCGAGGGCCGCCGTGCGGGTAGGGGCGTCGCGCCACGTTCGGACGACGGAGGGGTGCGGGATGCAGCAGGTGGACGGCCGGGTCTTGGACCGGCCCACGGCCGAGGCGGACGAGCCGGGCTGGGAGGTGGAGCCCGACGACGAGTGGGGCATCGCGGTCGTCACCACGGTGGGGCGGCAGATCAGGCTGCGGCGCGAGGCGGCGGGGATGCGCGCCGGCCAGTTCGCGGAGGCCCTCGGGTACGGCGAGGATCTGATCTACAAGATCGAGGGCGGGAAGCGGATTCCCGGCCGGAGTTCCTGGACAGGGCGGACGAACTGCTGGGGGCGGGTGGACTGCTGGCGGCGATGAAGGAGGACGTGAAGAAGGTCAGTTACCCGAAGAAGGTCCGGGACCTGGCGGCGATGGAACAAAGGGCGATCGAGATCGGTGTGTACGAGTGCACCATCGTCCCCGGGCTCTTGCAGACGCCGGTACACGCCCGAGCACTGATCGAGGCCGCGCAGCCGCCGTATTCGCCGGACGACGTGGAACGCATGGTGGCCGCTCGCCTTGCCCGGCAGACGGTCTTCGACCGCGATCCGTCACCGTCGATCAACTTCGTGGTGGAAGAGGCACCTCTGCATCGGGAGGTCGGAGGCACAATGGCGTGGAGGCGGCAGCTCGAACGCCTGCTGGAGGTGGGACGATTGCGTCACGTCACGCTGCAGGTGATGCGGACGAAGAGCGATCCCCATCCCGGGCTGGACGGCAGGATCGAGGTGCTGAAGTTCGCGGACGGTACGGCTGTGGGGCGCGCCGACGGGGTGTTCAGCGGGAGGCCGGTGTCGGATGCGAAGCAACTCCGAGTCCTCGACCTGTGGTTCAGCACCGTCCGGGCTCAAGCACTGCCGCCACGGGAGTCACTGGCCTTCATCGAGCAACTGCTGGGAGAAACATGATCCGCAACACCTCCGCCGGGGGCGCCTCCGGACCGGCGTGGTTCAAGAGCAGTTACAGCGGTGGCACCAACGGCGAGTCCTGCGTCGAGATCGCCACCACCCCCGACACCATCCACGTCCGCGACTCCAAGCACACCGAAGGACCACGCCTCCAGCTCTCGCCGGGGGCCTGGGCCGCCTTCGTGCCGTACGCGTCCGAGGGCTGACGGTCCGCTCGCCCCGGGCCCCGGGGAGAACGCCCGGAGCCGGGTGGCTTACGGACCCCGATCCGGGGAAGGCGCAGAACAGGGCGACCGGAGCCGGGCTCCGGTCGACCGCTCACCGGAGCCACGGGCCGACGCGCGTCAGAACTTGATGCTGCCGATCATGCTTGCCACGCTCGTCGTCAGATCACTGATCGTCCCCGCCATGGTCGAGGAGGCGAGGTAGAAGCCCAGCAGCATGCAGACGGCTGCGTGACCGCCCTTCAGCCCTGACTTCTTGATCAGCAAGAAGACGATGATCGCCAGCAGCACCACCGCCGAAATCGAGAGTGCCACGGCGGCTCACCTCCAAGAACCCGGGAACGTGGGGGAAAGTACAGAGCGGGGGAACGCGTAAAACCGTACAACTGCCAGCAGGTTCATACCCACACAGCGCTAGTGATCATAACTATGAGTGCGTGCGCATCGAGTGGCGCACAGCCGCACAAGGGGGCGCATGGCCAATATGGTCGGGGGATGACGACCGAGTCGGACTCCTTCCCCCGGCGGCTCGCCCGCACCCAGCGTTTCACGCTCGGCGCGCCGCGTTCGTTCACGGTGGCCCCCGACGGCTCCCGTGTCGCGTTCCTCCGCTCGCCCTCCGGCACGGACCGGGCGAACGCACTGTGGGTGCTCGATCCGGCGGACGGCCGGGAGCGCGTGGCGGCCGACCCGCGCGCCCTCCTGGGTGGCGCCGCGGAGGACCTCCCGCCCGAGGAGCGGGCACGCCGTGAGCGTAGCCGTGAGGGCGGCGCCGGCATCGTCGGCTACGCCACCGACGAGACCGTCGAGTTGGCGTCTTTTGCCTTGTCAGGGCGGCTTTTCACGGCGGAGCTGCGGGCCGGCACGGCGCGCGAACTCCCCGTCGCGGGGCCGGTGGTCGACCCCCGTCCCTCCCCCGACGGGCGGCTGGTGGCGTACGTCGCCGGAGGTGCGCTGCGGGTGGTGGGGGCCGAAGGGGAGGGCGACCGGGTGGTCGCCGAGCCGGAGTCGGAGCCGGTTTCCTATGGATTGGCCGAGTTCATCGCGGCGGAGGAGATGGGGCGTTCGCGGGGGTTCTGGTGGTCCCCGGAGTCCGACCGGCTGCTCGTGGCGCGCGTGGACGACACGCCGGTGGAGCGGTGGTGGATTTCCGATCCGGCGCATCCGAAACGTGACCCAAAACACGTGCCGTATCCAGCTGCCGGGACGGCCAACGCGGAGGTCCGGCTGTTCGTGTTCGGCCTCGACGGGGTGCGCACGGAGGTCGTCTGGGACCGTGCGCGCTACCCGTATCTGGCGCGAGTGCACTGGTCAGCGGGGGGTGCGCCGCTACTGCTCGTGCAGGCGCGTGACCAGCGCGCTCAGCTGTTCCTGACAGTGGACGCCGACTCCGGGGCGACCCGGATGGTGCACGCCGACGAAGATCGAGATTGGCTTGATCTTTTCCCTGGAGTGCCGTGCTGGAGCCCGTCGGGACAACTCGTCCGCATCACTGACGAGGGCGGTGCGCGGGTCCTCACGGTCGGCGAACGGCCGCTGACGGGAGCCCAGCTGCACGTGCGGGCGGTGCTGGACGTGACGGCCGACGACGTGCTGGTCTCGGCGTCGGCCGGGGAGGACGCGGCGGCGCGGGAGACCGGCGAGGTGCACGTCTACCGCGTCGGCGGACTCGGCGTCGAGCGCCTCTCGCGGGAGCCGGGCGTGCACTCGGCGGTGCGCTCGGGGGACGTGACCGTGCTGGTGTCGGCGGTGCCCGGCCGGCCGGGGAGCAGGGCGCTGGTCCAGCGGGACGGGAAGACCGTGGCGACTGTCCGGTCGTATGCGGAAGATCCTGGTCTGTCCCCCCGCGTGCGCTTCACCGAGGGGGGCGCACGGAGAATCCCGTGCGCCGTGCTTATGCCTACGGACTACCCCGGTGACACCTCACTGCCGGTGCTCCTCGACCCCTACGGCGGGCCGCACGGGCCACGGGTGCTCGCCGCGCACAACGCGCACCTGACCTCCCAGTGGTTCGCCGACCAGGGCTTCGCGGTGGTCGTCGCGGACGGCCGGGGCACGCCCGGCCGCTCCCCCGGCTGGGAGAAGGCGATCCACCAGGACTTCACGGTCGCCCTCGACGACCAGATCGAGGCGCTCCAGGACCTGGCCCGGAGCCACCCCCTGGACCTGTCCCGGGTGGCGATCCGCGGCTGGTCCTTCGGCGGCTGGCTGGCGGCCCTGGCGGTGCTGCGCCGCCCGGACGTCTTCCACGCGGCCGTCGCGGGCGCCCCGGTGACCGACTGGCGGCTCTACGACACCCACTACACCGAGCGGTACCTCGGCGACCCGGCCACGGCCGCCGGGACGTACGCGCACAACTCGCTCGTCACCGACGAGGGGCTCTCCGCGCCGGCCGGCCCGCACCGACCGCTGATGATCGTGCACGGTCTCGCCGACGACAACGTGGTCGTCGCCCACGCCCTGCGCCTGTCCTCCGCCCTGCTGGCCGCCGGCCGCCCGCACGAGGTGCTGCCGCTGTCCGGGGTCACGCACATCACCCCGCAGGAACAGGTCGCGGAGAACCTGCTGCTGCTCCAGGTGGACTTCCTCAAGCGGTCCCTGGGCCTCACGGGCGGCGCCGGCGGGCGCCCCGGCGGCTGAGACACGGCAACGGGCCGGGAGGCATGGCGCTCCCGGCCCGTTCACGGCACCCGCACGGCCGTACGCTGTTCAGCCTGACGCGTCCGTATATCGGAACCGGGTCGGCCAAGTTGCCTGCGTGTTAACGCGGTTACCGCACAAATGTGCTGTTATGCGTCTCCCTGGGCATGATCTTCGCGCGACCGCTCCGGTGGGACGACCTTCTTCTCCTCCGCGAAGTGGCAGGCGGAGTCGTGGGCCGCGGGGCCGCCCACGGCGCGGAACCACGCCGGGACCGCGAGCGCCGGCACCTCCACCGCGCACCGCTCCCGCGCCTTCCAGCAGCGGGTGCGGAAGCGGCAGCCGGAGGGGATGTTCGTCGGGGACGGCACGTCACCCGAGAGGATGATGCGCTCCCGGCGTTCCCGCGCGTCGGGGTCGGGCACCGGCACCGCCGACAGCAGGGCCTGGGTGTAGGGGTGGGTGGGGTGGTCGTAGATCGCGGTGTCGCTGCCGGTCTCCACGATCCGCCCGAGGTACATCACCGCGACCCGGTCCGAGATGTGCCGCACCACGGACAGGTCGTGCGCGATGAAGAGGTACGACAGCGCGAACTCGCTCTGGAGCCGGTCGAGGAGGTTGACCACCTGGGCCTGGACCGACACGTCCAGCGCGGAGACCGGCTCGTCGGCGACGATCACCTCGGGGCGCAGGGCGAGCCCGCGCGCGATGCCGATGCGCTGGCGCTGGCCGCCGGAGAACTGGTGCGGATAGCGGTTGACGTACTCGGGGTTGAGGCCCACGACGTCCAGCAGCTCCCGCACCCGCCGCCGCCGGTCGCCCTTGGGGGCCGCCTCGGGGTGGATCTCGTACGGCTCCCCGACGATGTCCCCGACCGTCATCCTCGGGTTGAGGGAGGTGTAGGGGTCCTGGAAGACCATCTGGATGTTGCGGCGGACGGCCTTGAGGGCCCGGCCCGACAGCCGGGTGATGTCCTCGCCCCGGTACCGGATGCGGCCCGCCGTCGGTCTCTCCAGGTGGACCAGCATCTTGGCGACCGTGGACTTGCCGCAGCCCGACTCCCCCACGATGCCCAGGGTCTCGCCCCGGCCGAGCGCGAAGTCGACGCCGTCGACCGCCTTCACGGCGCCGACCTGCTTCTTGAAGAGGACGCCCCGGGTGAGCGGGTAGTGCTTGACGAGCCCGCTCACCTCCAGGATCGGCTCAGCCGTCGGTGCCATGCAGGCACTCCCTCCAGAAGTGGCAGGCGCTGCCCCGGTCCTCGTCCACCCCGTACAGCGGCGGCACGTCGGTCCGGCACACGTCCCGGGCCAGCGGGCAGCGCGGGTGGAAGGGGCAGCCGGGCGGGATGTCCATGAGGTTCGGCGGCAGGCCCTTGACGGCGTACAGTTCCCGGCCCTTCCGGTCCAGGCGCGGGACGGAGTCCAGCAGCCCCCGGGTGTACGGGTGGGCCGGTGCCTTGTAGAGGTCGTGCACCGGGGCCGACTCCACGATCCGGCCCGCGTACATCACGGCGATGCGGTCGGCGACGTCGGCGACCACGCCCAGGTCGTGGGTGATGAGGATCAGGCCCATGCGGTACTCGCGCCGCAACTCGGCGAGCAGGTCCATGACCTGGGCCTGCACGGTGACGTCGAGGGCGGTGGTCGGCTCGTCGGCGATGATGAGCGCCGGTTCCAGGGCCATCGCCATCGCGATCATGATGCGCTGGCGCATACCGCCGGAGAACTGGTGCGGGTAGTCCCTGACCCGCTCCTTCGCCGCCGGGATGCGCACCCGGTCCATCAGCTCCACGGCGCGGGCCCGCGCGTCCTTGCGCGACAGGCCCCGGTGGACGACGAACATCTCGCCGAGCTGGTCGCCCACCGTGAGCACGGGGTTGAGGGACGACAGTGCGTCCTGGAAGATCATCGCCAGTTGCGCGCCGCGCACCGCGCGGCGCTCCTCCTCCTTCAGCTTCAGCAGGTCCCGGCCCCGGAAGAGGACCTCGCCGCCGGTGATCCGTCCGGGCGGGGTGTCGAGGATGCCCATGACCGCCTGGGCGGTGACGGACTTGCCGGAGCCGGACTCGCCGAGCACGGCGAGGGTTTCGCCCGCGTCGACGCCGTAGGAGACGCCGTTGACGGCCTTCGCGACGCCGTCGCGGGTGCGGAACTCGATGTGCAGGTCGCGTACGTCGAGCAGCATGACGCCGTCACCTCAACTTCGGGTCGAGGGCGTCGCGCACCGCGTCGCCGAGCATGATGAACGCGAGGACGGTGACCGCCAGCGCGCCGGAGGGCCACAGCAGGGCGTGCGGGGCGTTGCGGATGTAGGGGGAGGCGGCGGAGATGTCGATGCCCCAGGAGACGGTCGGCGGCTTCAGGCCGACGCCGAGGTAGGACAGGGTCGCCTCCAGCGCGATGTACGTGCCGAGCGCGATGGTCGCCACGACGATCACCGGGGCGACGGCGTTGGGCGCGATGTGCCGCAGCAGCGTCCGGGCGGGGGAGGCGCCCAGGGCGCGGGCGGCCTGGACGTAGTCGTGCTGCCGGGCGGTGATGACCGAGCCGCGGGCGATCCGGGAGATCTGCGGCCAGCCGAGCAGCACCATGAACCCGATGACCGGCCAGACCGTGTTGCCGGTCACCACGGACAGCAGGACCAGACCGCCGAGGACGACCGGGATCGCGAAGAAGACGTCGGTGATCCGGGACAGGACCGCGTCCCCCGCCCCGCCGAAGAACCCGGCGAGCCCGCCGAGCACGCTGCCGAGGACGGCGACGCCCAGCGTGGCCAGGACACCGACCGTGACGGACGTACGGGCGCCGTAGACGGTCCTGGTGTAGACGTTGCAGCCCTGTCCGTCGTAGCCGAAGGGAGCGCCCGGCTGGGAGCCCTCCTGGGCCTTGGCGAGGTCGCACGTCAGGGGGGAGCCGGAGGCGATCGCCGCGGGCCACAGGGAGATGAAGACCAGGAAGAGGATGACCAGGGAGGAGAGGAGGAAGACCGGGTTGCGGCGCAGGTCCCGCCAGGCGTCGGACCACAGGGAGCGCGGCTTGGCGGCGGGTCCGGCGTCGTCCGGGCCCCGCGGCGCCGCCTCCAGCGACGCGCCCTCGCTCGTCGCGAGGTCCATCGTGCCGCCCATGCCGGTCCCGGCGACGGCGCCCCCGGGCGCGTACGGCTCCTCCGGCATCGCGTACGGCTGCTCGGACATGGCGTACGGCTGCTCAGACATAGCGGATCCTCGGGTCGAGTACGGCGTACAGGAGGTCGACCAGCAGGTTGGCCACCAGGAAGACCAGCACCAGGACGGTCACGAAGCCGACCACGGTCTGGGTGCTCTGGCGGAGGATGCCCTGGTAGAGCTGGAAGCCGACGCCGTGGATGTTGAAGATGCGCTCGGTGACGATGGCGCCGCCCATCAGGGCGCCGATGTCGGTGCCGATGAAGGTGACCACGGGGATCAGGGAGTTGCGCAGCAGGTGCCGGGTGACGACCCGGTGCCGGGGCAGCCCCTTGGCGACGGCGGTACGGACGTAGTCGGAGCGTCTGTTCTCCGCGATGGAGGTGCGGGTCAGGCGGGTGACGTAGGCCAGGGAGACCGAGGCCAGCACCAGGCCCGGGACGATCAGCTCGTCGAAGGTCGCCGCCGGGGACACCGACGGTGCGATCCACCCCCACTCCACGCCGAGCAGCAGTTGCAGCAGCAGGCCGGTGACGAAGGTGGGGACGGAGATGACGACGAGGGTGCCGAGGAGGACGCCGGTGTCCACGGGCCTGCCCCGGCGCAGGCCCGTGACGACGCCCAGGGTGATGCCGACGACGATCTCGAAGAGGATCGCGACGATCGTCAGCCGGACGGTGACCGGGAACGCCGTCGCCATCAGCTCGGTGACCGGCTGGCCGTTGAACGCCGTACCGAAGTCGCCGGTGAAGACGTTCCCCATGTAGGTCAGGTACTGCCGCCACACCGGCTGGTCGAGGCCGAACTCCTTCCTGAGCTGGGCGGCGGTGGCCGGGTCGCACTCGCGCTCGCCGCAGAGTCCCGCGATGGGGTCGCCCATCACGTGCACCATCAGGAAGATCAGCAGGGTGGCGCCGACGAACACCGGGACCATCTGGAGCAGGCGCCGGATCACATACCGCCCCATGGCGGGTCAGCTGACCTTGATCTCGTCGTAGACGGGGACGGAGAACGGGTTGAGCCGTACGCCGGACAGCCGCTGCGAGTAGCCGGCGCTGCCGTTCTGGTACCAGAGCGGGATGGCGGCCATGCTGTCCCGGACCACCTCCTCGGCCTGCTGGAACTTCGCCACGGCCGCGGCGGTGTCGGTCTCGGCGTTGGCCTGGTCGACGAGCCGGTCGAACTCCTCGTCGGACCACTTGCCGTCGTTGGAGGAGGCGTTGGTGTAGTAGAGCGGCTGGAGGAAGTTCTGGATGAGGGGGTAGTCCATCTGCCAGCCGGCCCGGAAGGGGCCCGCCAGCTTCTTCCCGGTGATCCGGCCGCGGTAGTCGGCGAAGGTGCCGACCGGGTCGGCGACACAGGCCCGGTCGTTGTCCAGAGCGTTGTTGATGGAGTTGCAGACCGCGTCGACCCACTGCTTGTGGGAGCCGCTGTCCGCGTTGTACGTGATCTTCACCTGGCCGCCGGGGAGGCCGCCGCCCTCCTTGATGAGCTTCTTGGCCGCCTCGGGGTCGTAGGCGCAGGCGTCCCCGCACAGGCCCTTCTGGTAGCCGCCGTCCTCGCCGAGCACCGGGGAGGTCCAGTCGGTGGCGGGGGTGCGGGTGTTCTGGAAGATCGTCCGGGTGATCTGCTCGCGGTCGATCGCCCGGGACAGGCCGGTGCGGACCTTGGCGGAGCCGGGCTTGTTCCAGTCGGGGTCGTAGTAGGGGAAGGCGAGCGTCTGGATGATGCCGGCGGGGGTGTTGAGGTAGCGGGCGCCCAGATCGTTCCTCACGTTCTTGAGCTGGGCGGCGGGCACGTCGTCGACGAGGTCGAGGTTGCCGGCCATCAGGTCGGTGTAGGCGGTGTTGTTGTCGGTGTACACCTTCAGGGTCACCCCGCCGTTACGCGCCTTGTCCGGCCCCGGGTACCCCTCCCACGTGCGCAGTTCCATCTGGGAGCCCTTGGTGTAGGACTGGATCGCGTACGGGCCGTTGCCGACGGGCTTGGCCAGCCAGGCCTCGTGGTCGGTGAAGAAGGCCCGCGGCAGCGGCGCGAAGGCGGGATAGCCGAGGGTGTCGGGGAAGGTCGAGAACTTCTGCGTCAGCCGCACCGTGAACGTACGGTCGTCGACGACCTCCAGACCGGAGAGGGTGTCGGCGCTCTGCTCGCCGCCGTCGTTCGGGTGGACCCGGTCGTAGCCCTCGACGTACTCGAAGAAGTACGCGTTCCGCTGCTTGTTCTTCAGGCTCGCGCCGTAGTTCCAGGCGTCCACGAAGGACCGCGCGGTCACCTTCTCCCCGTTGCTGAACGTCCAGCCGTCCTTGACGGTGATCGTGAAGTTCCGCGAGTCGGAGGTCTCGATCTTCTCGGCGAGCATGTCCTCGGCCTCGCCGGTCCCCGGGTCGTACCGCTTCAGGTTGCGGAAGATCATGTCGAGGACCTTGCCGCCCTGCACCTCGTTGGTGTTGGCGGGCTCCAGCGGGTTCTGCGGGTCCCCCCAGGAGGAGCTGAGCACCGCGGCGGTGTCGCCGCCGCTGTCCGCCCCGCCCCCGCAGCCCGCCGCCACGAGGGCTGCCGCCGCCGCGCCCGCGGCCCATCTGGCGTGCGTCGCTCCGCGCATGGAGTGCCTCCTCGTCCGCCGATCCCTTGCTGGGTCAGCTTCCGAGGTGGTGCCGGGCGGCGCACGTTCGTCCGGTCCGTATGGGTACGGGGTTGCTCCACAGGAGCGTACGGGGGAACGCCCGGCACACAACGGGACCGGGGGCGGGAGCGCTCGCTCCCGCCCCCGGTCCCGGGTGGCTCGGCGTGGTGCGCGGCCCGTACGGGCCGGTCCGCCGGATCAGCTCTTCTCGACGCCCGCGGTGCCGTGCTCCTCCAGGGCCTTCAGGCCCGGGTCCATCACCACGTCCTCGGCGCGCGCCTTGGTGCTGGGCGCCTCGGGGAAGTGGCAGGCCGTCAGGTGGCCCGCCTTGTTCCCGTCGAGCCGGACCAGCGGGGGCTCCTCGGTCGCGCACTTGTCCTGCGCCTTCCAGCAGCGGGTGCGGAAGCGGCAGCCGGACGGCGGGGAGATCGGCGAGGGGACGTCGCCCTCCAGCCGGATGCGCTCCCGCTTCTCCGCGTCGATGTCGGCGTCCGGCACGGCGGACAGCAGCGCATGCGTGTAGGGGTGGCGGGGCCGGGTGTAGATCGAGGCGCGGTCCGCGATCTCGACGATCTTCCCGAGGTACATCACCGCGACGCGCTGCGAGAAGTGCCGCACGATCGCCAGGTCGTGGGCGATGAAGACGAACGCGATGCCCATCTCCCGCTGCACTTCCTGGAGCAGGTTCACGACCTGGGCCTGGATCGACACGTCGAGGGCCGAGACCGGCTCGTCGGCGACGATCAGCTGGGGCTGGAGGGCGATGGCCCGCGCGACGCCGATGCGCTGGCGCTGGCCGCCCGAGAACTCGTGCGGGAAGCGGTTGTAGTGCTCCGGGTTGAGACCGACGATCTCCAGGAGTTCACGGACGCGCTTCTCCCGGCCGCCCGGCGGGTTGATGCCGTTGATCTCCATCGGGCCCGAGATGATCGTGCCCACGGTCTGCCGGGGGTTCAGCGACGCGTACGGGTCCTGGAAGATCATCTGGATCTCGGACCTGACCGGCGCCAGCTCCTTGCGGCCGGCCCGGCTGATGTCCTGGCCCTTGTACTCGATGGTGCCCGAGGTCGGCTCGTACAGCCGGGTCAGCAGCCGGCCGGTCGTCGACTTGCCGCAGCCGGACTCTCCGACGAGGCCGAGGCTCTCCCCCGGGAACACCTCGAAGTCGACGCCGTCGACGGCCTTCACCGCGCCGACGGTACGCCGGATCGGGAAGCCGCCCTTGATCGGGAAGTGTTTGGTCAGACCGCTGACTTTCACCAGCGGTGCGGCGGCGTCGTCCCGCTGCTGCGGGATGGTGTCGGCGACCGCCGTGGTCGTCTTGCTGTTGTCGCTCATGGTGATGCCCCAGTCGCCGGTTTCCGCTCAGCCCAGCCGGGGCTGAATCGTCTCGATGAAGACCTGCTGCCGCTGCTCCTTCGTCAGATGACAGGCCGCGGCACGTCCCGGGGCGAGCGTCGGGCGCTCACCCGAGCACCGCTCCCCGGCCACCAGGTCGGTGAACGCGCACCGCGGGTGGAACGGGCATCCCGTGGGCGGGTTGAGCAGCGAGGGCGGCGATCCGGGGATCGGCACCAGCGGCTCGTCGACGTCGGACGACAGGCGCGGCATCGAGCCCAGCAGGCCCCAGGTGTACGGGTGCTCGGGCGCCTTGAGCACCTCGCGCACCGTGCCGCGCTCCACGGCGCGGCCGGCGTACATCACCAGGATGTCGTCGGCCATGTTGGCGACCACACCGAGGTCGTGGGTGATCATGATGATCGCAGAGCCGAACTCCTGCTGGAGGTCCTTGAGCAGGTCCAGGATCTGCGCCTGGACCGTCACGTCCAACGCCGTGGTGGGCTCGTCGGCGATGAGCAGGTCCGGGTCGCAGGAGAGCGCCATGGCGATCATGGCGCGCTGCCGCATACCGCCGGAGAACTGGTGCGGGAAGTCGTCGACCCGCTTCTGCGGGTGCGGGATGCCGACCTTCTCCAACAGGTCGATGGCGCGCACCCGGGCGTCCTTCTTGGAGGCGCCGGTGTGCTTCATGAACGGCTCGCCGATCTGCCGGCCGACCGTGTAGTACGGCGACAGCGCGGTCAGCGCGTCCTGGAAGATCATCGCCATCTTCTTGCCGCGCAGCGTCTCCAGCTGCTTCTCACTGGCGTCGGTCAGCTCCTGGCCGTCCAGCCGGATCGACCCGTCGACGGCGGTGTTCTTGCGGTTGTGCAGGCCGAGGACGGCCAGGTTGGTCACCGACTTGCCGGAGCCGGACTCGCCCACGATCCCGAGGGTCCTGCCGCGCTGGAGGTCGAAGGAGAGCCCGTCCACCGCCTTGACGATGCCGTCCTCGGTGGAGAAGTGGACCTTGAGGTCGCGCACCGAGAGAAAGGCGTCCCCCGCGGCGGCGGCCGCGGCCTCGTCGGGCTTGGTCTGAGTGGTCACGGTGGTTCTCCTAGGACAGGCGCACGCGCGGGTCGATGACGGCGTACAGGGCGTCCACGATCAGGTTGAAGACGATGATGAGCGCGGCGCTGATCAGCATGACGCCCATCAGCATCGGCAGGTCCTTGTTGGTGACGGAGTCCAGTGCGAGCCGGCCGAGACCGGCCAGACCGAACGTCAGCTCGGTCGCCATGCCGCCTGCCAGCAGCGCGGACAGGTCGATGCCGAGGATGGTGATGATGGGGATGAGGGAGCCGCGCCAGGCGTAGCGGAAGAAGGTGTAGTTGCCCGACATGCCCTTGGCGCGGGCCGCCTTCACATGCTCTTCCTGGAGCTGCTCGACCATCGAGGAGCGGCTCATACGGGTGTAGTTGGCGGTGAAGATGGTCGCCAGCACGACCCAGGGGATCAGCAGGCCCATGAACCAGCCGCCGGGATCCTCGGAGAGCGGCACGTACTTCGGCTTGTCGAGCCAGCCGGTGCTGTAGACGAAGGCGAGCAGGAGCAGCGGGCCGAGGAAGTAGATCTGGAGCGAGCTGATGACCAGCGAGCCGGTGCTGAACACCTTGTCCAGCCAGGTGCCGCGGAACTTGGCGGCCAGCAGGCCGGCGCCGAGACCGACGGTGAGGAAGACCACCAGGCTGCCGACGGTGAGCCAGACGGTCAGCGGGAAGCGGTCGAGGATGGTGTCCCAGACGTTCTGGTTGTTGGCGAAGGAGACGCCGAAGCAGGGGGCGTCGCAGTGGCCGACGGCGAAGTCACGGCCCGCGAAGATACCGACCAGGAAGTTCCAGTACTGGACGGTGACCGGCTGGTCGAGACCGAGGTTCCGGTGAATGATCTCCAGCGCGTCCGGAGTGCAGTTCTTGCCACAGGCCAGCGTGGCCGGGTCCTGCGGGATGGCGAAGAACATGAAGAACGTGAAAGCACTGATCAACAGCAAGATCAGCGCCGCGCCGAACGTCCGGCGAATGAGGAATTGAAGCATGGCAGGCAGCTGCTCTCAGGACGGCGGCGATCGGGAGGGGTCTGCGGGATGCCCGGGGCCCGGTGGGGGCGCTCCGCCGCGCGCCCCCCACCGGGTGACCGGTCTGACGTTTACTTCTTGAGGAAGATCCGGGTGACGTCCACGTAGCTCGAGTCGGAGCTGTAGCGGATGCCGCCGATGTTCGAGCCGAAGATCTGGAACACCTTGGTGTAGTAGATCGGGGCGGCCGGGTTGATCTCCGTGGAGATGTACTCGCTCAGCTCGGCCCAGGCCTTGGTGGCCTCGGTCGTGTCGGTGATCTTCAGGATGCGCTTGATCTCCGAGTTGACGTGCTCGTCGTTGATGTGCGCGTAGTTCGCCGAGCCGTCCTGGATCTGCGTGCCGTCGTAGGACGGCGGGATGACCGTGGAGGCGGACGGCCAGTCCTGGCCCCAGCCGGTCATGTACAGGTCGTAGCCGTTCTTGACCTTGCCGACCTGCTCGTACCAGGTGGCGGAGTCGATCTCCTTCTTCTGGATGTCGAGACCGATCTTCTCCAGGGCGGTGGCGATCAGCACGGCCTGCTGCTGGCGGACCGGGGTGTTGCCGTAGGCGTAGACGAGCTTCTTGCCCTCGAAGCCGCCTTCCTTGATCAGCTTCTTGGCGGCCTCGATGTCGCCGTTGGGCTTGGCCTCGCGGTTGAACGGGTCGAAGGACTCGTCGTAGCCCGGCGTGGTGGGCGAGATCAGCGAGTTGGCGACCTCACCGCCGTAGGCACCGCCGTCGGCCTTGAAGACCGAGGTGGAGGGCAGCGCCAGGGTGATGGCGTCCCGGAGCTTCTTGTCCTTGACGCGGTCCAGGTTGAAGTTGAGCTGCCAGACGTAGGGCGCGTAGCCGTCGATGGTGCGCGCCATGGCCGTCTTGTCGCCCACCACGTTCTGGAGCTGCGTGGTGGCGACCTGGCCGGTGAACATCATCGCGTTCTTGGCTTCGCCCTGGTCGGCCAGGAGGGTCTTGGTCTGGTCCTCGTCATCGTGGTTCATCTCGATGGCGAAGCCGTCCACGTACTGGTGGCGCACCGAGTCGGACTTGGCGTCCCACTGCGGGTTCTTCACCAGCGTCATGGACTTGCCCGGCTTGAAGTCGGAGATCTTGTACGGGCCGGTGGAGACCGGGTCGGTGTCGTACTTCTCCTTGGTGTCCGTCTCCTCCGGGACGACGCTGTAACCCGGCATGGTCAGCATCTGCGGGAGGTCGGGCTGCGCGTCCTTGAAGTGGAAGACGACCGTCTTCGCATCCGGCGTCTCCAGGACGCTGTCCGGCAGGTGCTTGCCCTTGTCCGGCCCCGCGTACGCGTCGCGGTAGGTGGTGCCGGCGCCGGACAGCCACTGCTGGAGGTAGGTCGGACCGTCGGTGATGTACGAGGCGTACAGGCGCTCGACCGTGTGGCGGATGTCCGCCGCGTTGATCGGGTTGCCGTTCTCGTCCTTCAGGTTGTCCTTGAGGGTGTACGTCCAGGTCTTGCCGCCGTCCGAGACCTGACCGGCGTCGGTGGCGAGATCGCCCACGACGGTCAGGTTGCCGTTGTCGTCCTCGGAGTACTGGGTCAGACCACGGAAGATGAGGCGGCTGAGGAGCTTGCCGTCCGACACGTAGATCTGGCCCGGGTCCAGGTGGGAGAAGTCCGCCTCCTGGTAGACGGTCACCGTGCCGCCGGTCTGGGCACCGGTCACCGCGGGGGCCGGACCGGTCGACGCCTTGGCGTCACCGATCTGCACCGGCTTGGACTGCGACTTGGCATCCTCCTTGCTCTTGCTGTTGTCCTTGGCGGAGCTGTCGCTGCCACCGCCGCAAGCGGTCAGGGTCAGGGCGCCGGCGGCGACCGCGACTATCGCGGCCGTGGCGGTGCGGTTGCGGAAGATGCTCATGGGGACGAATCCACCTGCCTGTGAGTAGTGAGCAATGCTGGTACATGACCGGTTCGGGGCTGTGGAGCCCCCGGACCGGCCAGGCGAGAGTGTGGGGGGAGGGCCTGCCGGGGGCTCAGCGTCCGGTCTTGGGATCGAAGGCGTCCCGCACCGAGTCACCGAGGAGGTTGAAGGCCACGACGAAGATCACCATGGCCACACCGGGGAAGAGCATGTAATACGGGTCCTGCTCCACGATGTTGGCGCCGATGGAGAACATCCGCCCCCAGTCCGGGGTGGGTTCGACGTATCCGACACCCACGAAGGACAGGAACGCGATGCTGAGGATGGTGCTCGGCAGGGTGAGCGTCGCCTGCACCAGCGTGGGGGTGACGATGTTGGGCAGCAGTTCCTTGCGGATGATGCGCCAGGACGAGGCTCCGGAGATGCGCGCGGCCTCGATGAACTCCCGGTCGCGCAGGGACAGCGTGGCGGCGCGGACGATGCGCGCCATGCTCATCCACCCGAGGAAGGACAGCACGATGATGATCGCGGCCGTGCGCACGTAGGTGGGCGTCTCCTCGTCGGGGGCGACGAACACCGTGGTGATGACGGGCATCGCCGCGACGAAGAAGAGCTGGTTGGGCAGGGCCATGAAGAAGTCGGTCATCCGGCCGAGCCAGTAGTCGATCTTCCCGCCGAAGTAGCCGCCGGCGAGGCCGATCAGCACGCCCGTCACGGTCATCAGCAGCGTGGCGGCCAGCGCCGTGAGCAGCGAGGTCCGGATGCCGTACAGGAGCTGCGTGAAGACGTCGCGGCCCAGACCCGGTTCGATACCGAACCAGAACTCGCCGTCGATGCCGCCGGCCGGCTTCGCCGGCATGGTGAACATGTCCAGCAGGTCGGGGTTGTCCTGCCCGTACAGGGTGTACGGGTCCTTGCCGTACAGCTTCGCGATCAGCGGTGCCGCCGCCGCGATCAGGAAGTAGAACAGGACGACGACGGCGGAGACCACACCGGTCCGGTCACGCTTGAAACGCGCCCACATCAACTGCCCGGGACTGCGCCCCTCGAGCTTCTTCGACTCCTTGGCGCCACCGGGGGGCACGCTCGCTTCGTCCAAGACGGAAGAGGCTTCAGCACCCTCAATCTCGATTGGACTCGTCATGATTCGTCCATTTCACAGGTTGGTGGTCGTCGGGCGTGCACGGCGACCCGACGGCCTTCGCACGGCGTACGTCATGCGCAGCGCGCGAGGGGAACAACGACGGAGGGGCGACACCAGCCCCCTGGGGAACCTGGTTCGCGGTCGGCGCCTACCGACCGAGGGAACGGGCCGTCGAGGAAGTGCGCGTCGACGCGTCGCTGCCGCAACCACCATGACGGGACCGGGCGAACCCGCGGGGCCTACACCTGTCCTCGGGGACGACGCGACCCGTAGGGCGCTCGTGGCCACCGCGCATGGGTTCCTCCTCATGAATCCATAGGTTCACCGCAAAGGGAGCGTGCGACACAGCACCGCACCGCCCGTCGCCGGTGCCGGAGTTGCTCGGGTGCCCCCGCGCTCGTGAACGGGCGCCGCCTCGGCGTGTGACCCGTTCGTCCGAGTTCTACGCGCCTAACTATCTGCCATGCGCCAAGACCGAACCACACCCACGAGGTCTCGGTTCGATCACAGCTCGCGCTAACATCTTCCAAAATCCGGACAAACAGTTTGGTGAGAGATCCCTGCGAAACGGACTTGTTACACGCCTAGCGGCGACAGGTGTCCGGTTTCCGGACGCACGGGGGAGGAAATTCGATTGCGGTGAGCGGGGCCGACGTGCAGGGTGCCCCGCGGACTCCCGGGCTCTCCACGGGGCCGTTCCGCTGTCGGCGCGGTGGCCGGCGCAGGCCCGCGGACGATCCGTCACGGCCGCTTCCGCAAGCAGGGTAGTGGGCGCGGCGCCATCAGAGGGGCACACCGCGGCAAATAGAGGGTTTTCCCTACCCCCGTACCGTCGGCCGGCGGCGGTGTCCGCACCACGTCGGCAACGACGACACCGGGCACCCCGCCTCGCGGGATGCCCGGTGTCGTCGGGTACGGCCGGTGATCAGCCGTGCTTGGCGCGGCTCGCGGCGCGGGCGCGCTCCCGCGCGTCCAGGTTCACCTTACGGATGCGCACCGCCTCCGGGGTGACCTCCACGCACTCGTCGTCGCGGCAGAACTCCAGCGACTGCTCCAGGGAGAGCTTGCGCGGCGGGACGATCGCCTCGAACGAGTCGGCCGAGGACGACCGCATGTTCGTGAGCTTCTTCTCCTTGGTGATGTTCACGTCCATGTCGTCGGCGCGGGAGTTCTCGCCGACGATCATGCCCTCGTACACCTCGGTGCCGGGCTCGGTGAACAGCACACCGCGCTCCTGGAGGTTCGTCATCGCGAAGGCGGTGACGGCGCCGGAGCGGTCGGCGACCAGCGAGCCGTTGTTACGGGTCTGCAGGGTGCCGAACCAGGGCTCGAAGCCCTCGTGGATGGAGTGGCCGATACCGGTGCCGCGGGTCTGGGTCAGGAACTCGGTCCGGAATCCGATGAGACCGCGCGAGGGCACCACGAACTCCATGCGCACCCAGCCGGAGCCGTGGTTGGACATGTTGTCCATCCGGCCCTTGCGGACACCCATGAGCTGCGTGACCGCGCCCATGTGCTCCTCGGGGACGTCGATCGTCATGCGCTCGACCGGCTCGTACGTCTTGCCGTCGACCTCCTTGGTGACGACCTGGGGCTTGCCGATGGTCAGCTCGAAGCCCTCGCGGCGCATCTGCTCGACCAGGATGGCCAGCGCCAGCTCACCACGGCCCTGCACCTCCCAGGCGTCCGGGCGCTCGGTGTCCAGGACACGGAGGCTGACGTTACCGACCAGCTCGCGGTCCAGGCGGTCCTTGACCTGGCGGGCGGTGACCTTGCGGTCCTTGACGGCCGCCTTGGCGTCGGCGCCCTTGCCGGTGCCGCCGCGGCCGACCAGCGGGGAGGTGTTGGTGCCGATGACCATGGAGATCGCGGGCTCGTCGACCGTGATCAGGGGCAGCGGGACCGGGTTCTCGGTGTCCGCGAGGGTCTCGCCGATCATGATGTCCGCGATACCGGCGACGGCACAGATGTCACCCGGGCCGGCCATCTCGGCCGGCTTGCGGGTGAGCGCCTCGGTCATCATCAGCTCGGAGATGCGGACGTTGCTGATGGTGCCGTCACGCTTGATCCACGCGACGGTCTGGCCCTTCCGGAGCTCGCCCTGCTCGACCCGGAGCAGCGCGATACGGCCGAGGAAGTTGTCGGCGTCCAGGTTGGTGACGTGGGCCTGGAGCGGGGCGTCCTCGTCGTACGTGGGGGCCGGGATGTGCTGGAGGATCGTGGAGAAGAACGGCTCCAGGCTGGTGGAGTCCGCCGGGACCGTGCCGTCCTCCGGCTTGGTCAGCGAGGCGATGCCGTCGCGACCGCAGGCGTAGACGATCGGGAACTCGATCTGCTCCTCGTCCGCGTCCAGGTCGAGGAAGAGGTCGTAGGTCTCGTTGACGACCTCGTCGATGCGGGAGTCCGGGCGGTCCGTCTTGTTGATGCACAGGATGACGGGCAGGCGCTGCTGGAGCGCCTTGCGCAGCACGAAGCGGGTCTGCGGCAGCGGCCCCTCGGAGGCGTCGACGAGCAGGACGACACCGTCGACCATCGACAGACCGCGCTCGACCTCGCCACCGAAGTCGGCGTGGCCGGGGGTGTCGATGATGTTGATGGTGATCGGGTCCCCGCCGTCCTTCGGGTGGTACTTCACCGCGGTGTTCTTGGCGAGGATCGTGATGCCCTTCTCACGCTCCAGGTCGTTCGAGTCCATCATGCGGTCGTCGACCGAGTCGAGCTGGTGGGCGGCGAAGGCACCGGCCTGCTTGAGCATGCCGTCGACGATGGTCGTCTTGCCGTGGTCGACGTGGGCGACGATGGCTACGTTGCGAATGTCGTGGCGCGTGGCCATAAAGCGGCGTTCTCCCGGAGTGTGAGGACGGCCCTGCTGCGTACGTCTGTGATACGCGGGCCCTGCCGGGCTTGACATGCCACGGCCTCACCCCATGGTACGTGGCCCTGCGGGAGCCGACCTCCGCAGGGCCACGCAGCTCACTCCCCCGTGCCCGTCGCCTCACTCCCCGGGCGGGTCCGCGTCACTCCGGGGAGGGGCTCGCGGCGATCCGCGCGCCCTTCTTCAGGAAGCCCATGTCCTCGTAGACCGGGGTCTGGAAGCCGAAGGCACCGGCGTTGACCACGTTCTTCTTCGCGGCCGTGAGCTGGGGGCGCTGGTAGAGGGGGATCGATCCGGCGGCCGCCCAGATCCGGGCGTCGGCCTTGCGGAGCAGGGACCGCTCCTCCTCCGCGTCCAGCGTCGAGATCGCCTGGTCGAACAGCTGGTCGACCTGGTCGGTGCCGACGCGGGTGTAGTTCTGCTGGACGCTCAGCGACCCGTCGGCGGCCGGCACCGGCTTGGCGTAGATCGGCCGGGCGTCGGTGGCCGGGTAGGCGGAGGCGGGCCAGGAGTACAGCGCGAGGTCGTACTCGCCGGAGGCGATGTGGTCCTTGAAGTAGCTCTCGTCGGAGACCTTGGTGATCTCGGTGCCGATGCCGACCTGGTCCAGCATCCGGGTGATCCGGCCGGCGACCGCGTGCAGGGGCTCCGAGCCCGCGCCGCTCGGCAGCACGAACCGCAGGGTGAGCGCCTTGCCGTCCTTGGCCAGCGCCCCGCGCGCGGCACCGGCCGGGGCGGCGGTGCCCTGGGGGGCGTAGGCGCCGGGCGGGCCCTGCTGGCCGACGGAGCGCCTGCCGTCCTGGGCGAGCTGCCGGACGCGGTCCTCGCGTCCCGCCTCGCCCGGGGCCTTGTCGTCCTCGCCGACGATGTACGTGCCGTCGTCGTCGCCCTCGGACCGGCCCTTCTCGTACCCGGCGCCCTTCTCCCTCCTGTCGCCGTCCTTGCCCTTCTCGCCCTTCTCGCCCTTCTCGCCCTCTGAGCCGGCCGCCTTCTCCGTCTTCTTCCGCTCCTCGACCGGGCCGCCCGGCACCCAGCCGGCGTCCGCGAGCAGCGCCTGGGCCTCCTTGGTGTCCTGACCGCCGAGCGCCCCGCTGCCGTCGGCGTACGCCTCCTGGCCGGACAGGGCGAGGTGGCTGCCGACGGGCACGGCGGGCAGCCCCAGCGGCTTGAGCACCACCTCGACCAGTTCCTCGCGGTCCAGCGCCCGGGCCACCGCCCGGCGCACCCGCTCGTCGGCGAGCGGGCCGTCGGCGCCGTTCAGGGCGAGCTGCGTGGAGGCCGGCTCCAGCGACTTGCGCACCTCGAAGTCGCGCAGCGCCTTCTGCTGGCGCTCCCAGGTGGCGATCGCCTGGCTCAGCTTCCTGCGGGCGTGCGTCTCGTCCTCGGCGGCGTCCTCGTCGGAGCCGTGGGCCAGGACCCAGGACCGCAGCGCCTTGGCCGCCGTACGGCCGCCGCCGGGGCCGGCCAGGGGTCCGGCGCCGCCCTGGGCCGCGCCGTCGATGCGCTGCGCGGCGGCCGGGTCGATCTCGGCCAGGTCGATCGCGCCGGCGGCGAGCGCGGCGGCCCGCTTCTCGCGCCGCACGGCCGTCAGGACGATCTCGGAGAGCTTGGCGGGCCGGCCCCACCAGCGGGGGTTGGGGGTGAGCCGGACGCGGTCCTTCTCCCGGTCGACCTGCTTCACGGTGAACGGTCCGGCGGTGACCCTCAGCTTGCGCCGCGCCCCGTCGTTGAACGAGTCCGGCGTGCCCATGACGTCCTTCGGGTACAGCGGGGAGAACAGCGACTGCCAGTCGGCGTAGGGGCGGCCGAAGGTGACCCGGACCTCCAGGTCGTTCGCGCCGCGCTCGATCTTCTCGATGCGGTCGTACCCGGCGTTGCGCGCGGTCCAGTAGGCGCTGTCCCGGCCGGACAGGGCGCGCCACTGGGCGGCGAAGTCGGCGGCGCCGATCTCGCGGCCGTCGCTCCAGACGGCCTGCTGGTTGAGCCGGTAGAGGACGACCTGCTTCGGCTCGGTCTCGACGACGGCGGCGGA
Source organism: Streptomyces sp. NPDC088812 (assembly GCF_044750285.1). Classification (NCBI taxonomy): domain Bacteria; kingdom Bacillati; phylum Actinomycetota; class Actinomycetes; order Kitasatosporales; family Streptomycetaceae; genus Streptomyces; species Streptomyces sp. NPDC088812. Next base: position 295,959 of record NZ_JBIVJP010000011.1, read on the forward strand.
CTCCAGGTAGTCGGGGTTGCGCGCGGGCCGCCCGTCGGCGTCCAGCCGGTACATCGACGGCAGGACGGCCTGGGCGACCCGGGTGGTGGTGGCGTCGGCGTCGGACTGGAAGGCGTTGAAGGTCTCCGGCAGGGCGTCCACCGCCCAGCGCAGGGTGCCGCCGTCGGCGACCTGGGCGCGGTCGGCCCGGGCGATGTCCTGGGGCGCCAGCGGTTTGCCGGCCGGGTCGTCGGTGCCACAGCCGGCCAGCGCGGGCACCGCGAGCGCGCCCGCGGTGAGGAAGGCGACCGAGCGCATGACCGCGCGCAGTCCGACGCCGTCGTGGGACATCTCAGGTACCTCCGGGGAGCCTCTGCCGCCGGTCGCACGCGCCGGTGACACGAGTGCGTGCTGTTAGTGCGTTCTGTTCACATTTGGCGGTATTTTGGAGCTGATCTGATCTATGGCCCACTGAAGAGGAAAGGGTTCGCCTGCCGGGGGCGACACGGCGGCGGAGGCACGCAACCTCACCCGCGCGGAGCAACGCGCGCCCCCGGCGCACACAGAGCGTGTCCCGCGTGTGTCCGGGGGCGTGCGATCGGCCAATCGCTGCACACGCCTTCACATCCACAGGTGTGACGCGCAACACTCGCAGGCGCATGAGCGTCTCCGTCCAGGGCCACCGGCCCGCGGAAGTGAGGTCACGTCATGTCCGTGCACGACGATCTGACAACGGTCCAGCGCTGTCTGGACGACCTGGCACGGTCCGTGAGCCGTCTGGAGCAGCAGCTCGGCAGCGGCGGTCTGGACATGCGCCGGGTCCGCGCCGACACCGACCACCTGCGCGAGAGCGTCGCGCTGCTGCGCGCGGCGGCCGCCACGCCCGCCACGGCCAAGCGCCCGGACCTCGTCACCATCCCCGACACCCCCTACGACGACTCCCTGTGGATCGACACGGACGACGAGGGACTCGGCGCCCGTGACCGACGTGCCCCCTGAACCGTCCGGAGTCCCGAGCCGACCGGAGTCATGAAGTGGCCACTGGTACGGAACCTCCCGCCACCGACCCCCATCCGCCCCGCGGCGTGCGCACCGCCACGCGCGCCGCGATCTCCGCGCCCCACCTGCGCACCGACCACTGGTGGCGGGCCCCCGCCGCCACCGCGGCCGGGCTGCTGGCCTTCGTCGTGTACTCGACCTGGCGGGCGTTCGCGGACGCCCACTACTACGCGGCCCCCTACGTCTCGCCGTTCTACTCGCCCTGTCTGGCCGAGCGCTGCACACCCATGCGCGCGGGCCCGAACTGGGAGATCTTCGGCGGATGGTGGGCCGTCTCCCCCGCGATCATCATCCTGATCTTCCCGCTCGGCTTCCGCCTGACCTGCTACTACTACCGCAAGGCCTACTACCGCAGCTTCTGGGCGTCCCCGCCGGCCTGCGCGGTGGCCGAGCCGCACCGCACGTACACCGGCGAGACCCGCTTCCCGCTGATCCTCCAGAACCTCCACCGCTACTTCTTCTACGCGGCTCTCCTGGTCGCCGGGATCCTCACCTACGACACCGTGCTCGCCTTCCGCGACGAGCACTACGCCTGGGGCCACATGGGCCTCGGCACCGTCGTCTTCCTGATCAACATCGTGCTGATCTGGGCGTACACGGTCTCCTGCCACTCCTGCCGGCACATCGTCGGCGGCAAGCTCAAGCACTTCTCCCGGCACCCCGTCCGCTACCGGATGTGGCAGTGGGTCGGCAAGCTGAACGCCCGGCACATGCAGCTCGCCTGGGCGTCGCTGCTGAGCGTCGCGCTCGCCGATCTCTACGTCTGGCTGGTCGCGTCCGGCGCCTTCGACGATCCGCGCTTCTTCTAGACGAGACGAGTGGGCCAGACGAGATGAGCGGACCAGACCAGATGAGCGGACCGGACCAGATGAGCGGACCGGACCAGATGAGCGGACCGGGCCAGATGAGCGGACCGGACGAGACGAGTGGGGCCTTCTGATGTCCGTGGTCGACCGGCAGGAGTGGGACGTCGTCGTGGTCGGGGCCGGTGGCGCCGGCCTGCGCGCCGCCATCGAGGCGCGCGAGCGGGGCGCCCGTACGGCCGTGATCTGCAAGTCGCTGTTCGGCAAGGCGCACACGGTGATGGCCGAGGGCGGCATCGCGGCGGCCATGGCCAACGCCAACGAGCACGACTCCTGGCAGGTCCACTTCCGCGACACCCTGCGCGGCGGCAAGTTCCTCAACCAGTGGCGGATGGCCGAGCTGCACGCCCAGGAGGCGCCGGACCGGGTGTGGGAGCTGGAGACGTGGGGCGCGCTGTTCGACCGCACGAAGGACGGCCGGATCTCGCAGCGCAACTTCGGCGGCCACGAGTACCCGCGCCTCGCGCACGTCGGCGACCGCACCGGCCTGGAGCTGATCCGCACCCTCCAGCAGAAGATCGTCGCGCTCCAGCAGGAGGACCACCGCGAGACCGGCGACCACGAGTCCCGGCTGAAGGTCTTCCAGGAGTGCACGGTCACCCGTGTCCTCAAGGACGACGGCCGGGTCTCCGGCGTCTTCGCCTACGAACGCGAGACGGGCCGCTTCTTCGTCCTGGAGGCGCCCGCCGTGGTGATCGCGACCGGCGGCATCGGCAAGTCGTTCAAGGTGACGTCGAACTCGTGGGAGTACACCGGTGACGGGCACGCACTGGCGCTGCTCGCCGGGGCGCCGCTGCTGAACATGGAGTTCGTGCAGTTCCACCCGACGGGGATGGTCTGGCCGCCGTCGGTGAAGGGCATCCTCGTCACCGAGTCCGTGCGCGGCGACGGCGGGGTGCTGCGCAACTCCGACGGCAAGCGGTTCATGTTCGACTACATCCCCGACGTCTTCAAGGAGAAGTACGCCGAGACGGAGGACGAGGCCGACCGCTGGTACGACGACCCGGACACCAACCGGCGTCCCCCCGAGCTGCTCCCCCGCGACGAGGTCGCGCGGGCGATCAACGCGGAGGTCAAGGAGGGCCGCGGCTCCCCGCACGGCGGGGTCTTCCTGGACGTGTCGACGCGGATGCCCGCCGAGGTGATCACACGCCGGCTGCCGTCGATGTACCACCAGTTCAAGGAGCTGGCCGACGTCGACATCACGGCGGAGGCGATGGAGGTCGGGCCCACCTGCCACTACGTGATGGGCGGCGTCGCCGTCGACTCCGACACCGCGGCGGCGCGCGGGGTGCCGGGGCTGTACGCGGCCGGGGAGGTGGCCGGCGGTATGCACGGCTCCAACCGGCTCGGCGGGAACTCCCTGTCCGACCTGCTGGTGTTCGGACGCCGGGCGGGACTGCACGCCGCCGGGTACGCGGCGGCCTGGGCGGCGGACCGTCCCCGGGTGGACGACACCGAGGTGGCCGCCGCCGCGGCGGAGGCGCTGCGCCCGTTCTCGGCCGAGGCGGAGGTGGAGGAGCCGTCCGGAGGGCCGCCGGAGAACCCGTACGCCCTGCACCAGGAGCTCCAGCAGACGATGAACGACCTGGTCGGGATCATCCGCCGGGAGGCGGAGATGGAACAGGCCCTGGAGAAACTGGCGGAGCTGCGGGTACGGGCCCGCCGGGCCGGCGTCGAGGGGCACCGGCAGTTCAACCCGGGCTGGCACCTCGCCCTGGACCTGCGGAACATGCTGCTGGTCAGCGAGTGCGTGGCGCGGGCCGCGCTGGAGCGCACCGAGTCGCGCGGCGGCCACACCCGTGAGGACCACCCGGCGATGGAGCGCCCGTGGCGCCGGATCAACCTGCTGTGCCGGCTGACCGACCCCACGGGCGGGCTCGCGGCGACCGACCCGGTCCGCGGCCAGATCACCCTCGACCGGGAGACCACCGAGCCGGTCCGCCCCGACCTGCTGGCCCTCTTCGACAAGGAGGAGCTGGTCAAGTACCTCGCCGAGGAGGAGCTGTACGAATGAGCGGCTACCAGGCGCGCTTCAAGGTGTGGCGCGGCGACGCGGACGGCGGCGGCCTGAAGGACTTCGTGGTCGAGGTGCACGACGGCGAGGTGGTCCTCGACATCATCCACCGCCTCCAGGCGACCCAGGCCCCCGACCTCGCCGTGCGCTGGAACTGCAAGGCGGGCAAGTGCGGTTCCTGCTCGGCGGAGATCAACGGGCGGCCCCGGCTGCTGTGCATGACCCGCATGTCGGTGTTCGACCGGGCGGAGACGATCACGGTCACGCCGCTGCGTGCCTTCCCGGTCGTCCGGGACCTGGTCACCGACGTGGGCTTCAACTACGTCAAGGCGCGGGAGGTCCCGGCCTTCGTCCCGCCCGCCGGCCTGGCCCCCGGCGAGTACCGGATGATGCAGGAGGACGTGGACCGGCCGCAGGAGTTCCGCAAGTGCATCGAGTGCTTCCTGTGCCAGGACACCTGTCATGTGGTGCGCGATCACGAGGAGAACAAGCGGGCCTTCGCGGGGCCGCGCTTCCTGATGCGGGTCGCGGAGCTGGACATGCACCCGCTGGACGCGGCGGAGGAGACCGGGCTGGACCGCAAGCGCACGGCCCAGGACGAGCACGGTCTCGGCTACTGCAACATCACCAAGTGCTGCACGGAGGTCTGCCCCGAAGGCATCAAGATCACCGACAATGCGCTGATCCCGCTGAAGGAGCGGGCCGTGGACCGCAAGTACGACCCGCTCGTCTGGCTCGGCAACAAGATCCGCCGACGCGCGTGACCGGGACCGGGCGCGTGACCGGTCCCGGGGCGCGCGTGACCGGTCCCGGGGCGCGCGTGACCGGTCTCAGGCGGCCTTCTCGCGCACGTGTCCGGAGTGCGCCACGCGGCCCAGGAACAGCTCCAGCGGGGCCGGTGGTCGCCGTGCGCCTCCGGCTGCCGCGCCGCGCCGGCCGGGGCGCCGCCGGTCGCGACGGCGCGCCGGACCTGGCGTTCGATGCGCTGGTCGATGAGGTGTGCCACCGGGCGCAGAGCCCGGCGGACGGCCTTGCCGGTGAGTGGTGATCGCATCGGAGTGTCACCCTCGCAGAGGTAGGGGACGAGGACGCCAAGACGTCCGCAGCCCATGCACAACCGCGACCGCGGGCCATCGGCGGGCCATCGGGGAGAAGCCCGGATGACGTCTGGCCGACGCCTGGGTCACATCCCGGACGTCCGGACGTCCGGACGTCCGACCGGACGGCCGCCACCGGTTCTCGACGACCGCCACCGCCGGCTTCCTCGACGGCCACCACCAGCTCCCGACGGCCCTCAGCGGCCCTCACCGGCTCTCACCGGACCCAGCCCTCCCGGTACGCCGTCCAGTCGGACTCCGTGGCCGCGAAGTCGACGTACAGGGCGACGCCGAAGGCGGCGCGGTCGGCGTCGGTGCGGGACAGGCCGAGCCGGACGCCGCGGACGCCCGCCGGGACCGTCTCGGCGTGCTCCCAGTGGCCGACGTCGTTCTCGTGGAAGAACGGCAGGCCCATGAGGAGGTCGGTGCCGGGCGGGGTGGCCTCCAGGGCGAGCGAGGTCTGCTGGGCGACGTAGCCGGCGTAGGCGCTCTCCAGCAGCTGCCCGGTGTCGTACGACATGACGGCGATCTGGTCGACGCGGCGGGCGACCTGGCCGAAGAACTCCTGCGACCACCATTTCGGGTGGCCGGTGACGGCGCCCCGGACGGAGTGGAGACCGGGCAGCGGGTCGATCTGGTGGGCGGCGACGGAGAGCGCGGCGTCGTGCGCGCCGGTGACGTCGTGCAGGCCGTCGAGGAGCGTGAGGTAGTTCCGGTCGCCGGAGTGCAGCGGCTCCAGGTCGAAGTGGGTGCCCTGGAAGCCGGCGGCGAGGATCTGCCGGGTGGAGGCGACGACGTTGGCGCGCGTCCCGGCGTCCTCGAGCCGCATGCCGTGGGGGCTCTCGCTCGCCAGGACGTCACCGAGCCAGGCCTGGACCCTGATGCCGGGCATCGCACGGTGCACGGCCGCGATGAACCAGCGGGCTTCGGGGTAGGCCGTCGCGGGCAGCGTGCCGTCGTGTTCCAGCGGGCCGGCGTGCACGTACAGATCATGGACGCCGGTGTCCTCCAGCCGGGCGGCCAGGGCGGTGACGTCCGCGTCCTCCTTCCGGCCGTCGACCCAGGCATGTCCGAGCCAGATCGCGTCCCGGCCCCGGGTGCCGGCGCTGCCGTCGGGGTCGCCCAGGGAGTTGAGGCTCAGGGCGATCTGGGAGGCGAGGACGGGGAGGAGGACCAGGAGGACCAGCACGAGGACGGTCCGACGGGCGCGGCGGAGCCGGCGGCGGGGGGCGGAGGGCTCGGCGGGCCGGGCGGGGCCGCGGGCGTCGGGCGGGGCGGCGGCCGGGGCGACGACGGACGGGTCCGTTTCCGCCCCGATGTCCCCCTGCGGCTGTGACTGCGGCTGTGCCTCTGCCCCTGCCTCTGCCCCTGCCTCTGCCCCTGCCTGCGACTGTGACTGCGACCGCGCTCCCGTTCGCGCCGACTGGCGATCCACCGGTTCCCCTCCCTTGTCTCCCGACCACACGCCCCCACCTCGGGCGCATCCCGCTCGCGTGGCCGCATGGGCGGTCATACGCTCCGAAAGGTGACGCCATCGCTCTTCCGAGGCCGGCCCCGGCAGGCCACGTCGCACCTGTCCGTGCGGGTGGCCCTTGCCGCGTGGGGCGGTGTCGCGGCGGTGGTGTGGCTGGTGTTGCCGGGAATGACGTCGGGGACGGACGCTCCGGTTGCGATCACCCGTCCGGCGTCCGCGGCACCGGCATCGGAGGCTCCGGCGTCGGAGGCTCCGGCATCGGACGCTCCCCCGTCCGCCGCAGCGGCGGAGGACGGCACGTCCACGGCCGACCTGGTGCTGCCGCTCGTGGCGGTCGGCGCGGCGGGCGCGGTGGCGGGCTACGGGTACGTACGGCGCGTCCGCCGCGCCCGTGGCCGGACGACACCGGGCGGAACGGGAGTACCGCCGCCGAAGCGTCCCTCTCCGCCCCTGGACCTACTGGACGAACTGGACGAGCAGGCCCGTGCGGCCCTGGTCGACGCCGACGACCGCGTCCGGACCGCCCGCGGGGAACTCGCCTTTACCGAGGCCCGGTCCGGGACGGAGACGGTGGCCCGGTTGGCCCGCGCGCTGCGGGACGCGGAGGGCGAGCTGTCGGCCGCGTTCCGGATACGGCAGCGCTTCGACGAGGGGGTGCCGGAGCGGGAGGAGACCCGGCGGCACGCGCTCGCCGGGGTCGTCGGGCGGTGCGAGGAGGCGGGACGGCGGCTGGACGCGGTGGCCGGCGACTTCGCGCGGCTGCGGGGGCCGGTGGAAGGGCCGGGCGGGGTGCTGGGGGTGGTGGAGGCGCGGTTCCGCGAGCTGACGGGCCGTACCGGCGCGGCCGAGGCGCTCCTCGTGGAGATCGGTGCGCGGTACGCCGCCACCGCGACCGCCTTTGTCGCCGGGAACGTCGAACAGGCCAAGGACCGGCTGTTCTTCGCCACCGTCCGCCTCAACCTGGCGCGCCAGGCCACCGATGCGGGCCGGCCCGAGGACGCCGCCCGGCAGCTGCGGGCCGCCGAGGGCGCCGTCGTACAGGCGGACGTCCTCGTCGACGGCGTGCACCGGCTGGCGGCCGAGCTGCGGGAGGCCGAGTCGACGGTCCCGGCCGCGCTGACCGGCGCCGAGGCGGAGCTGGCGGCGGTGCGCGGCCCGGCCGGCTCCGGGGGCGGGGACCTCGCCGCGCTGCTCCACGCCGACGCCGTCCTCGCCGCCGTACGGCAGGAGGTCACGGCGCGTCAGCCGTACGACCCGATAGGCGTCCTGCGCCGGATCGTGCGCGCGACGGCGCCCCTCGCCCCGGGCCGGTCCGGGGTGCTGCCGGCCGCCGCCCGCCTCGCCGCCGGCAGCGCCACCGCCGCCGCGGACGACTTCGTCGCGACGCACCGGGGCGCGGTGGGCGCCACGGCCCGCACCCGCCTCGCGGAGGCCCGCCGCCTCCTGGCCTCCAACACCGTGGGCGACCGCCTTCTCGCCGACACCCTGGCCCTGGACGCCCGCGGCCTCGCCGAACAGGACGTACGTCTGCGCGGGAACCCCCTTCCCGAAGCGGCCGGCGAGGAGAGCGGGACCGCCGGAGCCGTCCTGGGCGGGCTCCTGCCGGGCACCGGTACGGACGAGGTCCCGTACGGCCCGGTGGGCTTCGGTCACTTGTAGGGCCGCGCGCCTCAAGGGCCCCGGACGCCACCGCACTTGTAGCCGTTCAGTGACGCTTTCCGGCTCCCCATGACCCCCATTTGTATGATGACCTGGTTTTGACACGCATAACGGGGGTGGTTGAGCGTGATCAATCCGGAGGAGATCCCGCAGTTCACCGGTAACCTCTTCCAACTGGAGTTGGACCATGCCGCGTTGAAGAAGGACGCGGGTGCCGTGCGGGACACGGGCAGTGATGTGCACTCCCAGTTCCAGGGGTTGTCGGCGTTCTACCAGGCTCCGGAGGCGGAGCAGTTGTTCGCCACCACCAAGCCGGTGCAGGACCGTGCCGACGACTTCGCGACCGATCTGGAGACCGTGTCCTCCGCGCTGTCGTCGTACGCCACGGAGATCCGTCCGCTGGTGTCGAAGCTGCTGGAGCTGAAGACGAAGGCGCACGCTTTCGTCGGTTCGGTGAAGGACGACGACGAGTGGGAGTACGACGAGGACAAGGTCGCCGAGCACAACCGGCTGCGGGACGACATCACGGCGACGGTGGCGGCGTTCTGGGCGGCGGAGCGGACCTGCCACAACAAGATCACCGCGTTGTGGGGCGGGACGCAGATGGTCGCGGGGGACGGTTCGGAGCGTGAGGACCAGTACGGGTTCGACGCGGAGGACTTGAAGAACGCGCAGCTTCCCTGGGGTGACCCGGTGGAGGAGAAGCATTATTGGTA